>JAFVTA010000004.1 GCA_017503525.1 Clostridia bacterium
CGGTTTCGGTTACGAGCTGAGGTTCTGCTACGGTTTCTTCCTTCGTTTCCACCTCGATATTCTTGTTCTTCTTATTCTTTCTGCACATAATAAATCCCTGCCTTTTTATTTTTGCTCTATATTATTGTATACTTATTTTCACAATTTGTCAAGGCTTTTTTTCAATTATTCGAGTCATATATAAAACTTTTTTTAAGTTTTTACACTTTTTTCGCTTCTTGATCGATTTTTTGATTGATTTCGCGCATCTTTTCGACGGGAACTTTCACAATTTCTCGATCATAAGTGACCAAACCGTTAATCTCTTCCTCGACATCCGAAACCTGCGTGTAAATGGCGCCGCAAAGCCCTTTTTTTATCAAAGGCAATAACTTTTTCTCGTACAAAACTTGCAAAGCGGAAACCAACTCTTCACCCGTCTTGAATTTCTTATACCCGAACTCCTTACTCTCGTCAAAAACGTGGCCGTCCACCTTCATGGAATATCCGCCGAATTCGCTCAATACCACAGGTCTGGAATCCTTAGGCACTTTGAGTTTAGTATAATAAATATGCAAGCTTTTCAGCTCGGTTTTTCCCTCGCCCTGATCGTGCCAACCGCTAACCGAATCGATAATACGGGTATCGTCTTTGCTACGGATAAACTCAGTCACTTTTGCCGAGTCAAACTGCCCCCAACCCTCGTTGAATGGCACCCATACCCCGATACAAGTGCAGTTGTACAACTGTGCAAGCGTTTCTTCACTCGCCTGCATGAATTCGCACCTGCCCCCTTCGTCTTCTCTTGCAAAGTATGCATAATCGCCGTCGCGGTGATGAAAGCCAAGGAACGGAAACGCCGCTACGTGCGTAAATTTATACGCGCCGCCGCCATTGACAAAGTCCTGCCAAACGATAAGCCCTAACCGATCGCAATGATAATACCAACGCATGGGTTCTAACTTGATATGCTTTCTCACCGTGTTAAAGCCCATATCCTTAAGCATACACAATTCCTCTTGCGCCGCCAAATCGGAAGGATAGGTCAGCATACCGTCCGACCAGTATCCTTGATCCAGCACGCCGTTAAAGAAATAAGGCTCCCCGTTCAAGGTTAAACGCATAATCCCCTTGCCATCCCGCAGTTTTCCAAACGAACGCACCCCGAAATAGGAATGTACGCAATCCCCGGACGGATGGCAAAGCTCAAAATCATACAGCTTGGGATTTTCAGGCGACCACAAGGTAAAATCATAGGAAAGCGTAATTTCCTCGCTAAACTTTTCCCGTATAATCTCTTTTTCACCGTCAAAGACGGTGATTTGCACTTCCTCTTCACAGCCCGATTGTATCCTCACCGTTTTCGTCCTAGCGTTGGGGGTAATTTTAAACTCGCCGATATGTGCTTTGGGCATACTTTCCAGCCAAACCGTTTGCCAAATGCCGCTTTGCGGCGTATACCAAATACCGCCCCGTTTGTCATTTTGCTTACCGCGCGCGCCATGGTTTCTCGTTCCCTCGTCCGAGCAAACAACCTTAATCTCATTTTCGCCCTCAACGATTAGCTTGGAAACATCCAACGCGAAAGCGGTAAAGCCACTCTTGTGTCCGCCTGCCTTTTGTCCGTTGACAAACACCTCGCACTCGCTATCCACCGCACCGAAACGGAGCAAAGTACACCCTTGCAATAAGTTTTTGCCTAATGTTGCTTTGCGCGTATATACCAATTTTTCCCCGCTTTTCAACACAAACCCTTCCGCAATACCGCTGTTCAAGGTTTCGGGGGAAAAGGGTACGAGTATCTTGCCTTCATACGCTTTTCCCCCTGTGGGGGCTTGCTTATAAAAGTCCCACTCCCCGTTCAAACACAGCCAGTCCTTTCGCATTGCTTGCGGACATGGGTGCTCGCTATGAGGAATTTCGCCGATCTCATATCTCGTTTTCAATCTCATATTTTTTCTCCTTTCTGCATTTCACCAACACGGGCACAAGCGTAAGCACTAACGCCGCCGCAATCGCCCCTGCAAGGAAAATTTCAGGCGCGGGGATATACTGCGTGGTCATAGCATCCGCACCTGCATCGATGAGCGGAATGTTCGCCGCCTTATTAATCGCATTTCCGATCATAGGCCCTGCCAGCATGGGGATCAGTACGCTAAAAATCATGCGCACGCCTTGCAATTTCCCCGCGTCCTTTTCGGGGGTATAGTCTCTAATCAACGCGCCGCAAAGGGCGGAAGTGAGTATGTAGCCCGTAATCATAACAAACCCGAATACTCCGAATATAAGCAAGGTTGCAAGCTTGCTTTCAAAATGGGAAAGGTACATACCTGCAAGTCCGACGGAGAGTACCGCCGCCGCAACGTACAAGAGCTTGGCTTTGTCCATACGGTCGGTGACGCCACCGAGGAATATATTGATAATCCCCCCTGCGACGATTGCCGCGCCGAACACCAAGCTATATTCCAAAGTAGAAAAATGCAGGTAGGTCTTCATATAAATGATAAGATAGGGCATAAAGATTTGACAAGCTATCCCATATACCCCCACGATGCAAAGGGTGATATACAAAGGCGCGTTATTTTTAATAACGCTCGGCTTAAAACCGTATCCAATATCCTTTACCGTGCCGTTTTTCACAAGGGCAGGGCTGTCTTGAATTACGAACACACCGGCTACGCCGCAAGCGGTAATCACGCCGCCCAAAACCAAGAACAGCGCCTTATATCCTATCCCTTCCACAAGCATACCAAATCCGCCTGCCACGATCAACATAGCGGCAAGAGGGAGCACGGAGAGCACTCCTTCCACTTTACCGCGGAATTCCTCTTTCGTGTTATCGGTCACCCAAGCGTTAAACGCGGCATCGTTGGCGGTAGAACCGAAAAAGGTCATTACACAATCCCCTGCCACGACGAACACGAGGGCAATCGTGACGGCTTTCGCACCCGTCACACCAAAAAGCGCGGACATGTTTTCGGCGGAAATCAACCCAAACAAACCAACCGTGACCCCCCAAACGATATACCCGTAGGCGATAAACCGTTTTCTATCCCCTGCCCTATCCGACAAAGTGCCTGCGATTAAGGTGGTCAAGGTAGCGGCTACACCCGACAGCTGTACCATGAGGGTGACCGCGTCCAAATTAGGAGAAATCGTTTCAAATACGAAAAGGTTGAAATACATATTCTCCACCGACCAAGCAATCTGCCCAATCAAACCGAAGAGTATGAGTATCCACCAGTTGCGTTTTCCAAAGCCCGTCTTTTGTGTCATTTTACTAAACTCCTTATCCTTTCTACTATTATAGCACATGAGAAAGTGTTTGTATATACCTTTTCACGATTTTGTTATCGAAAAGTATATTTTTTTATTCCCCGTCAATACTGACAAAATGACGAAAATTACCACGGACGGAAACGGCGCGGCAAGCTACGTTTCCTACGCCTTTTCTGAGCTTGCCATTATCTATCCTATCACCCCATCCAGCCCCATGGCAGAGCTTGCGGACGAATGGTCGGCAAACGAAAAGCCCAACCTCTTTGGACAAGTTCCTCAAATCGTACAAATGCAATCGGAAGCAGGCGCAGCAGGCGCGCTCCACGGCGCACTTACCTGCGGAAGTTTAGCCACCACCTATACGTGCAGCCAAGGCTTACTTTTAATGCTCCCGAATATGTATAAAATCGCAGGAGAATTGCTCCCCACCGTCTTCCACGTCAGCGCACGTGCGCTCGCCACCCATGCTTTGAGCATTTTCGGCGATCACCAAGACGTAATGGCGTGTCGGCAGTCGGGGTTTGCCTTTCTCGTTTCTTCGTCCGTGCAGGAATGCATGGATTTAGCGCTCGTGGCGCATTTAAGCACCCTGTCTTGCTCCCTGCCCTTCGTGCATTTTTTTGACGGATTTAGAACCTCGCACGAAACGGCAAAGATAGACCGCATTGATTACGAGGAAATGAAATCGCTGGTAAACGACGAGGATATTCAGCGCTTTCGCGCCCGTAAACTCGACCCTGCCCACCCCGTTCAGCGCGGAACGGCGCAAAACCCCGATATCTATTTCCAAAACCGCGAGGCGGCAAACCCTTATTATTTAACCGCGCCTAACAAGGTGCAAGCGGTTATGGATAAGCTTGCCAAACTTACGGGCAGAACCTACCACCTCTTCGATTACTTTGGCGCACAGGACGCCGAATACCTAGTTGTCATTATGGGCAG
>JAFVTA010000054.1 GCA_017503525.1 Clostridia bacterium
GTACGCCCCGGTATGTATATAGGTTCAACGGGCGCGCGCGGACTGCACCACATTTTGTGGGAAATAGTGGACAACAGTATGGACGAGCTTGCTAACGGACACGGCGATACCATAACGGTAACGGTGCGCCAAGACGGCTCGATAAGCGTTGAAGATAACGGCCGCGGAATACCCGTCGATATCCATCCGCAAATGAAAGTTAGCGGGGTGGAAGTCGTCTTTACCCAACTCCACGCGGGCGGAAAATTCGATAACGAAAACTACGCGCACTCGGGCGGACTGCACGGCGTGGGCGCGTCGGTAACCAACGCCCTATCGCGCTGGCTTACGGTCGAAGTATATAAAGACGGCAAAATCCACGAAATCAAATTCCAAAGCCCTGAAATCGACGGCAGAGTTCGTGGTGGTATTACCATAAGTCCGCTAACGGTAGTGGGCAAAACCGACAAGCGCGGTACGAAAGTAACATTTATGCCCGACGACCGCATTTTTGAAACCGTTAAAATCAATGCTGAAACGGTGGCAAGACGACTTAAAGAGTTGGCTTACCTTAACCGTGGCGCGAAGATTTATCTTATCGACGAGCGCGTGCCGTCAACCGATATAAATCGCACCCGCAAATTCTATTACGAAGGCGGTATAAGCGATTTTGTAAAAGATATCAATAGCACGAAAAACCCCGCTTTCCCCACCCCCGTACACATTTCGGGCGAAAAGGGCGGAATAATTGCTGAACTTGCATTTCAGTACACGGGCGATTATAGCGAAAGCATTTTTTCCTATGTAAACAATATTCCCACCACCGAGGGCGGAACTCACGAAACGGGCTTTAAGATTGCGCTAACCCGCGTGCTTAACGACTGGGCGAGAAAACTAAACCTGATTAAAGAAAAGGACCAAAATTTGCTTGGCGACGATTTTAGAGAAGGTTTAACCGCCGTACTGTCGGTAAAAATGCAATCGGTGCAATTCGAAGGTCAAACCAAAACTAAACTTGGCAACACCGAAGCAAGAGTGGCAGTCGAAGCCATAGTTAATAACGAACTCGCGCTATATTTTGAAAAGCACAAAGAAATTGCCGAAATTGCCGTTAAAAAGGGCGTTTTGGCGGCAAAAGCGCGCGAAGCAGCTAGAAAGCAAAAAGAACTCACCCGCGCGGGCAAAAGTATCGACAGTCTAAATACCGTTGGTAAACTTATGAGTTGCACGGGTAAAAAGGCGGAGAACAACGAACTATTTATCGTCGAAGGCGACTCGGCAGGCGGTACTTGCGGAAATGCAAGAAACCGTTCTTTCCAAGCGATTTTGCCCTTACGCGGTAAACCGCTCAACGCCGAGAAAAAGAGAATGGAGCAAATTTTGGCGAACGAAGAAATTCGTACGCTAATATCCGCTTTGGGCGCGGGCTGGGGAAGTGATTTTAAGGAAAGCGACCTTAAATACAACAAAGTCGTAATTCTTTCTGATGCCGACCAAGACGGTATGCATATTCGCGCAATCCTACTAACTTTCTTCTTCCGCCACATGCGCGAACTTATCACGGGCGGGCATGTTTATATCGGCTTACCCCCGCTATACAGAATATCCAAGCGTGGTCAAACCGAGTACGCATACGACGATACCGCGCTAGAAGAACTTAAAAAGCAAATGGGCAAGGGCGCGGAAATTCAAAGGTATAAAGGTCTTGGCGAAATGAACGCCGATCAACTTTGGGAAACCACTATGGATCCGAAAAAGAGAAAACTTATCCGCGTAGTAATCGAAGACGCCGCCGAAGCCGAAAGGTTAGTAAGTACGCTTATGGGCGACGCTATCGAGCCGAGAAGAAACTACATTATCGAACACGCCAACTTCAACAAAGAAGATAAGTTTATGGAAATCAACAATAAATAGGGAGCGGGGAAATGGAAGAACAAGGAATAATCATTAAAAATATGGAAGAAGTAATGCACGAGTCAA
>JAFVTA010000055.1 GCA_017503525.1 Clostridia bacterium
GCCAAGGAACTCTATGCGCAAACGGAAGGTCGGGTGGATATTTTCGTCGCGTGCGTAGGTACGGGCGGTACGCTTACGGGCATAGGCAAATATTTAAAAGAAAAAAATCCGCAAACGAAGGTGATTGCGGTAGAGCCTGCCGCCTCGCCGTTGCTATCTCAAGGCAGGACAGGGGGGCACGGTATACAGGGGATCGGGGCAAACTTTGTGCCTGCCGTTTTGGATAGAACGGTGTACGACGAAATCGTCACCGTGACGGACGAAGAAGCATTTTTCTTTGCAAGAGAGCTCAAAAAAGCCCACGGCTTAAGCGTGGGGATTTCCTCGGGCGCGGCATACGCCGCAGCGCTCTCGATTGCCAACCGACCTGAAAATAGGGGTAAAAATATTGTGACGGTCTTCCCTGACGAGGGGGGGAGGTACGCGTCCATATTATAAAAGTAGAAAAGAAAACCGCCGACGGCTGTCGGCGGTTTTTTTATCCCAAAATTCCGATGGAAAGATAGCAGAATAAGATTACGGATACGGCATCCACGATCGTGGTGATGAACGGGTTGGCAACTACGGCAGGGTCGAGTTTGCACAGTTTTGCCAAAATAGGCAAGAGGGCGCCGACCAGCTTTGCTACGATCACCGTACAAAGGAGAGCCAGCGAAACGATCAAGCATACCATAGGGGTATAACCCTCGATACCCAAGAGCATTCCGTCCAAGAGCACCAGCTTGGCAAAGCAGGCAATCGCCAGCGTGACGCCAAGGAGCAAAGAGGCGCGGAGTTCTTTCCAAAGCACCTTGCCGATATCCCGTGCTTCGATTTCTCCTATGGAGAGGGCGCGAATGACGGTGACAGAGGCTTGCGATCCGGAATTACCGCCCGTACCCATAATCATGGGTACGCAGGCGACGAGGCAGGTGGAAAGCTGCGCTTCGTAGCCGTTCAAAATCAAGGAAGTAAAGGTGGAGCCGAGCATGAGGATCAAAAGCCATAGCACGCGCGTTTTCCAAAGGGTGAACACGCCCGTTTTAAGATAAGGCTTATCCGAGGGAGTGATAGCCGCCATTTTGGCGATATCCTCGGTGTTTTCCTCTTGTAAGACGTCCATTGCGTCGTCGACGGTGACGATACCGACAAGCCGCATTTCCCTATCCACGATAGGCAGGGCAAGGAAGCCGTATTCGCTAATCGTGCGCGCGACCTGTTCCTTGTCGTCCTCGGTGTAGGCGTAAATGACGTTGTCGTTCATGACCTCTTCGATGAGCGCGTTTTTGGGCGCGAGCATCAAATCCTTTGCCGTCACCAAGCCCAAAATCTTGTTCGTGCTGTCCACGACGTAGCAGGTGTAAATCGTTTCCTTATCGATTGCCGTACGGCGAATACGCTCGAAGGCGTCCTCAACCGTCATGGTCGGGCGCAGGGAAACGAACTCGATCGTCATGATACTGCCTGCGCTGTCCTTGGGGTATTTGAGCAAATCGTTGATATAAGCGCGCGTTTCGCTGTCGCTTTGCGCAAGCACACGCTTGACTACGCTTGCAGGCATTTCTTCAAGCAAGTCTACGGTATCGTCCAAGAACAGCTCGCCAATGACCGCTTTTAATTCTCTATCGCTCAATTTCGCAATCAAACGGGCGGTCACGTCCGTATCCATTTCGACAAAAGTTTCCGCCGCAAGGTCTTTGGGGAGAATACGGAAGAGTACCAAAAGCTGTGTGTCTTCTTCCGTTTCCTCGAATACTTTGGCAAGGTCAATGGCGTTCATGGAAGCAAGCAGGGGTTTTAAAACGGCGTAGTTGCGCTCCTGTAAAAGGAGCATAATCTCGTCCGTTTCCGCAATACGGCGCACCAGCTCGCTGGGCATTTCCTCAATAATGTCTACCGTTTCCTCAACGGAGACTTCTTCCATGACGGCATCCAGTTCGTAGTCGCGAAGCCCCCCGATGATTTGTTCCTGTACCTCGCTGTCGAGCAAAACCAAGCAATCTGCCAACGATTCGCTGTCTAAAGTGCGGCAGAGGGGGAGCAAACAGTCGGGTTTGGTATCGCTTAATTCGTTTAAAAAGTTAGCAAGCGTTTGCACTTCCAGCTTTTGTGCAAGAGCTGCCGCATCTTCAAAATTTTGCGCGGTCAGCAACTCAAGAATTTCATGTTGCATAGCTTGCCTCCTTATTCGTCGTTTTTAGGTTTTTTCAAGATTAAAAAATCTACCAAAATACAAATTGCGCCAAAGCCCAGCAAAATATAAACGCTGCGCCAAAGCTCGTCTTGTAATGGCTCGCCGCCAAAAACAATCTCTTCGGTATGGGGAGTACTCCCGTCAAAGAGGGTAGTGTATGCTTTGGGGATATACCCCGTAAGCGCGCCGCCGTCCGTTTGAATGAGCACTTGATAATATTCCCGTTCCAACAAGGAAATTTCCCCAAGTAAAGTGACGGTGTCGCTGCGCTTTAAGCCGTGTGCGCTGAAATGCGCGTTCATGGCAGGGAATTTATAGAGGGGGATATCGTTTGTGATATACGCCGTTTTGGTGCTTTCGTAGGGCATGAAATAATCGCTTTGCGCGATATTCGTGCAAGCGGAAAGCTGGGCAAGATAGGTTCTGTATTCGCCTGCTTTTTCCTGCGGAATGGCGAGTACAGCATAGCCGCTTTCTTCGCAAAGCTTGATTGCCGTCAGCGTATCTTGCGAACGCTCGAATGCAATGTAGGGGAATTGCGTTGCCTCTTGCAACGCGGATAAGTCAAACTCGATTAAGATGCTTTCCGTTTCCACTTGTACAAGCTCATAACCCTCGTTAAGCGCCCCGAAAATAAGCTCGGCGGCGTTCCCGACGGGGATAGGATTTACCTTGGGAATGTTAAGCTCGTCCGATTTCACGAGGTAATCTCCTGCGTAGAGGAAATAGGAAACTTCCTCGTCTACGCCGAATGTAAAAGAGGCGAGGCAGGGGGCATGGTCGTATACAAGCCCATAATCGGGGGTGTAGCTACCGCTGACTTGGTAATCATCCCCGTTCAAGGCGTATTTTTGTAAAGTCCCTTCGGACAATGCGTAGATAGAGGTTTCGTAGTCTACCAAAAGCTTTTTGGGGTTTTGTACGCCCTCAAGAATTTTCGTTCCGCTTGCTTCGGGGGTGAAGAGTTCCTTTTCGTTAAAACGATATACTGCGTCGTTATCGTATGCAATATATAAACTGCCGTACACGTCGGCGGTAAATGCCTTGGCATAGAGCGCGTGCGTTTGCTTTTTCGTTTGGGTGACGCTCCACTCGCCATTTTCCGCTTTGAGCGCGTAGCAATGGTTGTCGTCCGTGAGGATATAATACCGACCGTACACGCTTACCGCGCCGACGATATTACCCTCTATGCCATCCAAGGTGAAAAGAGGCGCGCCGTTAGATTTGAGGTTATACAGCACCGCTTTGTTTGCGGAAGCCGCAAGCAAGGTATCCTTGTAAGCGGCGAGATAGGGATTGATAAGTTCGGTGACGAAGGGCGTTTTAAATGCGCCCGTCTTGGTGTCGAATACGGAAATGCGCTGATTGCCGTTGTCGGCGATAAACAGCGTTTCGCCCGAAAGGCAAAGCTCGTCCGCGTTGTTCAAGCGGTGGGTGGACGAGGAAGATGCGGAGATTTCAAAATCGGTAAACTCTGCGTTTTCTACCGAATATCCCTTGACGGTGTTTTTATAAACGGTATATACCGTGCCGCCGTAAGAGGATAGATAGGTATAACCGCCCTCGGCTTTGGTGACGGGAGCGATGGACGAGGCGTGCTCGCTTGCCGTAAGTTCAGTATAGTTATAGGCGTAAAAGCTTTCGTTGGATTCCGTAGTGAAACAAAACAGGTTGTTTGCTACAGCCATGGAAGTGAAAGGGTGGGTGAAGTCGGTGATGGGGTTTACGCTGCCCGTTTTTAGGTTGAGAGCGTACAGAGTGTAGGGATTTTCTGCATCTGCCGTCTTACAGAGATAGTATAAAACGCCTTCCGTATAGGCGAGGGGTCTTTCAATATCTCGCCCTTCCACGCGCAAAGTGCGCGTTTCACCGTTTGCAAGAGAATAGGCGCAGATTTCTTTTCGAGCAATATAATATATGGCGCCGTCTTCAATCAAAAAGCTGTCGCAGGTGACTTCCGTCAGCCGTTGCGCGCTTGCAGTCTCCGTCTTCAGGCCGTCAACGGAAAGGGAATACACGTTGTATCCGGAGAGAAAATATAAATTTCCGTCTTCGCCGAATTGCACGCTTTCAATGGATTTTGTATATTCGTCATAGCAAAAGTATCTTTCTTCCGCTTTGTCAAAAAGATAGAGCAGGTTGCCGTCTGCAATCGCCGTATAATCCTCGCTTGCCGTATAGCAAGCAGGTTTTTCAAGGGGGAGGTATTCTTCGTAGGAAGAAGGGGCAATCAGCTCCACCGAAACGGGTGCGCTGTCCGCTTTTGCCGGCGTTTTTTGTACGCCAAAACCGCCTGCCGTCAAAAATGCGACGGCAGTTAAGGCAAATGCGAATGAAATTACAGTCTTCCAAGTCTTCATACGCTTTTATTATAACATGCTTGTTATAAAAATGTCAATAAGTTAAACCGTAAAAGTTTGGCTTAAAATCAACTTTTTATCCTATGGATAAAAAAACAAAAATGCCTATTTGCAGATGGAAGTATAAAAACACGAACGCTTGTTCGTGTTTTTTGAGCATTTTTTTTGCAAAAATAGCCAAAAACCTATTTTTAATAGGCATACATATGTCATAATTAAACGATATATGCATGCCTAAAGGCGAACAAATGTTCGTGTTTTCTCCCAAAAAATGGCATAATAGGGTTGCGTTTTTGAAAAGGCATGTAATAATATAGCCCGTCGCCGAGTTCGGGGATAAAATAAATTAAGATTATAGTCAAGAAGGTGGTGATAAATTTGGAGAATTACTTAAAGACGGTGCTGTATGCGTATCCGCTCCTTGAAACGGTTGGAGAGGATTACGAACAGCATATTCGCAACAAGGCGGTTTTATCCTATGACGGGAAATGGAATACTTTGCGTTTGGCGGAGTATCTTGCGGAAGAAATTCTCCATAAAAATCGCTTGGAATGGCTCAAGGGCGCGGTGGAGAGGGTTTTGGACGAGCTGTCCGCTGTCGAAAGAGAGCTTATCGCCATTCGCTACTTTGGCAAGAAACGAAAAAGGGGAGCGGACGAGTTTTCCGCTTGGAGCGTTCGAAAATATTTTCGCATGCAGCAAAAGATCGGAGAAAAGGTCGGCGTGATGCTGAAGGCTTATGGGGTGACGAAAACAAAATTTTTTGAAGAACTTGCCCCGATCGGTATGATTGCCAAGGTACATAGCTTTGTGGAACGTCAAGAACAAATCAAATCTCCTCTTCGTAAGGGGGACGGCGCGGCGGTTTGAGAATCAGTGCGGCGAGGACGGGGACAAGCAGACAAAGGGTGATGAGGATAGCGATTTGCGCAGGAGAGTTGGCTTGTTCGGGGGGGAGAGGGGTGTCCTCGCTTGCGGTGGGCGATTTGGACTTTAGGTAGTCGGCGTATTCGGTGTTTTCTTCAAAAGAGAGCCCTGTGGGTTTTGGAATATAGCCAAACTCCTCTCCCCTAAGTACGTAGCAATAAGTTTGCGAGCCGACTTTATAATCTCCGTAATACACGCAAGTAATGACAAGCTCGTTTAAAAAAGCGGAGTTGCCTTGCGGCACGTTTTCGATTTTGTAGCGCACCTCGAAGGTGTAGTAAAGATAGGGGCGAGCAGGGATATAGTCCACGAAGGTTAAATCTTGCGTTTTGGCGTAGCCGATTAGCTTTTGTGCGCCGCCGCTCTCCGCTTGGTATTCGATTTTGCAAAAGTCTTGGCGGTATTCCAGGAGTTTTACGTAATAGGTTTTGGGCAGCAGAAAGAGCCCGTAGGTCTCCTCGGCGGCGGTATAGAAAAACGCCGCGTCCGTGAGTATGCACGCGTAAGCACCCGATGCGGGCGGCGTTTCCGCTTTCGCTTTTAAAGTTGCCGTCGGGAAAAAACTATGTACGAATAAGAGCAGCGGCAAAACCGCCGAAAAAAGAATTTTTTTCATAATTGTATTTTTGGGGTTGATGAACTTTTGGTTTAATCATTATAGGGCGAATGAAGAGGAGGTTTTTGGCGGTTTGGCGGAGAATATGAAAGAAATTGTAGAAAAACTGTGCCGAGTGGAAGCGGAGTTAAAAAAACGTAAGCGTGAGGATAGGCTGGCAAGCTACAACAGCGGAGAAAAGAAACACGAAAAGCAGCTCGCTTTCCATAAATGCAAAAAGAGAAATCGGTGGGTATTCGGGGGAAACCGTTCGGGAAAAACGGAATGCGGCGCCGTGGAGTGCGTTTATATGGCGAGGGGAATTCATCCCTATCGCGACAATCGAAGAGAGGTGTGCGGTTGGGTGGTATCACTTTCTCAGCAAGTACAGCGCGACGTTGCGCAAAAGAAAATTTTACAGTATCTACGTCGGGACTGGATAGAGGATATCGTGATGCTAAGCGGTAGAAAGGATGCACCCGAACACGGGATTATCGATTTCATCCGCGTGAAAAGCGTTTTTGGGGGTAGTTCGGTAATCGGGTTTAAAAGCTGTGATCAGGGCAGGGAAAAATTTCAGGGCGCGTCCTTGGATTTCGTTTGGTTTGACGAAGAACCGCCGGAGGATATCTACGCTGAATGCCGTATGCGCGTACTGGATAGAAAGGGGGATTTGTTCGGAACGATGACTCCCTTGAAGGGGCTGACCTTCGTCTACAATGAGATTTTTCTCAACCGCAGGCAGGATAGCGAGGTATGGTACGAGTTTATGGAATGGAGCGACAATCCCTACCTCGACCAAGGAGAAGTAGAGGCTTTGGCTGGGAGCATGGACGAGCGTACCTTACAATCCCGTCGGTACGGTCGGTTTGCCTCGGCTGGCGCTGGGCTTGTATATCCCGAATTTGACGAGAGCGTACACGTTATCGAGCCGTTTGCCATACCCAAGGAGTGGCAGGACAATATTTCCATTGATCCGGGGCTGAACAATCCCCTTTCCGCGCACTGGTATGCGGTGGATTTTGACGACAACGTTTACGTGATGTACGAACATTACGAGGCGGGCAGGGATATCGATTACCACGCGCAAAAGATTAAGGAAATTTGTCAAAAGATAGGCTGGCATACGGACGGAAGGGGTAGGATTTGTGCGCTCATTGACAGCGCGGCAAAGCAAAGAACGTTAGGTTCGGTCAAAAGCGTGGTGGAGTTGTTTTACGAGCGCGGTATTCTCGTGAATCCCGACGTGGAAAAGGATTTGTTTTCGGGGATTGCGAGGGTGAAAAGCTATTTGAGCCGCGACAACGGTTTGCCGAATATTTATATTTTCAATAACTGCGTCAATTTGATTAGCGAACTCAAAGGGTACTATTGGGGAAACGGTGACGTGCCAAGGAAAGCGGACGACCATAGTCTTGACGAAATGCGCTACTACCTTATGACTAAACCGAAAAAGACTTCTCCTGCGCCTCAAAAATCTGTGATACAAAAGGATAAGGAACGATTGGCAAGGAAACTTAAAAGAGGAAATTTGGGCTTGTAAAGGGGGATGTATGGGAGAAAAGAAAAAGGAAGAAAGGATAGGAGAGGCGCTTTTGAAAGTGGCGCTTGGGTATCAGCTCGCCGAGGTGACTGAGGAGTATGCCGAGGTGGACGGCGCGCTTAAGCTTACCAAAAGGAAAAAAATCAAAAAGGACGTTCCGCCCGATTTGAAGGCGGTGCAAATGCTGCTTGGCGAGGGCGGTTCGGAGGGATACATAGACTGGTCGGACGAAGACCTGGAAAAGGAAAGGCAGCGGCTCTTGGCAGAACTGAAAGAAGCCGAGGGCGGACTTAAAAACAAAAAGACGGTAAAAAAATCAAAACAGGCGACCCATGTACGGGGTGAAAAGAAAATCAAGGAGGAAAATCTTGTATGATTTACGACAAAAAAGGAATGGAAACAGAGGATGTAATCGCCTATCAAGAGAGGGAAAAAAGCAGGATTGCTTATGAGGTGGAGGCAGATTTTAATCGGCGACGGGAAGAAAGGCGGACTTTGGAAAGCAGTTGGATACTCAACCTCAACTTTTTGAGCGGTAATCAGTACTGCGACGTGTCTCCTCTTGGGGATATCGTGGAAGAGGATCAGCGTTTTTACTGGCAGTCGCGAAGGGTATTTAACCATATCGCTCCCATGGTAGACGCGAGGGTGACGACCTTGGAAAAGCTCAAGCCTGAGTTGGTGGTGCGCGCATTCTCTGACGAAGAGGGGGACGTGAAGGCGGCAAAGCTGGCGACGGGTATTCTCAAGTACGTACAGGGAAGAATCGGGCTGAACGATTTGATTGCACGTGCAACCGTGTGGTCGGAAACTTGCGGTACGTCCTTTTATAAAGTTGGCTGGAATGAGAAAGGGGGTAGGCAGGTAGCCGTTGACGAGGCAGGTCAGCCCATTTTTGAAGGGGAAGTACAGGTGAGCGTCGTGCCGCCTTTCGAGCTTTTTCCCGACCGCTTGGATGCGGAAAGTTTTGAGGATTTGACGAGTGTTATTCACGCTCGCGCCGTGCCCGTAAGCTATATTGAGGAGCAGTTCGGGGTGAGTATGTACGGGGAAGAAATTACCAGCCTTCAAGGGTATACTGAGCCATCGGCTGGCAGGCTGCCTATACAAATGACGAGAGGTAGCTCCGCTACGGTAAAAGATGCGGTGATTTTGATTGAGAGATATACCCGCCCTTCGGTGGCCACCCCTCAGGGAAAACTGGAAATCGTGGCAGGCGGAAAACTTTTGTACGAGGGGGCGCTGCCCTTTATCAACGGGGAGAGAAACGAGAGAGGTTTTCCCTTTGTTAAACAGGATTCTATGCCTATGCCGGGCGCGTTTTTCTCCTCAAGCGTGATTGATAGGCTCATTCCCGTACAGAGGGCGTACAATGCCGTTAGAAATCGTAAACATGAGTTTTTGAATAGGCTGTCTATGGGTGTTTTGACGGTCGAGGACGGCTCGATTGATACGGAAGAGCTGAGCGAAGAGGGCTTACTCCCCGGTAAGGTGATCGTTTACCGCCAAGGAGGGAAGGCGCCGGAAATGCTCGATTGCGGCAGTGTACCGAATGAGTTTAAAGAGGAAGAGGATAGATTGCAAAAGGAGTTCTCTCTCATTTCGGGGATTAAGGATTTGACGGAAAACTCTACGATAACGAGGGTGACGAGTGCGACGGGTTTGCAGCTTTTGCTGGCGCAGGATGAATCGAGATTGACACCCAGTATCCGAAGCATCGAAGAGGCAAGACGGGAAATCGGCAGACAAATCTTGCGCCTTTACAGGCAGTTCGCAGGGACGGCGCGGCTTATGACCCTGACGGGTGAAAATAAGAAAACACAAGTGCATTATTTCAATGCGACCAACTTAAACGTGAGCGATTTGCAGTTTGAGGATAGACAATCTAGCAGTCCCGAGGAGAAGAAGGCGACCTTACTCAAGTTGTATGAGGCAGGCTTGCTTACGGGCGAGGACGGGAAAATTACAGCGGAGAACAAGCACCGTATTTTGGACGCGTTCGGGTTTGGCGGATATGAAAACGCGAAAGACATTTCCGCTTTGCATATCGGAAAGGCAAGCGAAGAGAACTTGGATTTGAAGGGAGTAGAGCTTGCGCCAGATAGCTATGACGACCACGATTTGCATATCATCGAGCATACGCGCTATTTGCTTTCAGGGGAATTCAAGAAGATTAAAGATAAGGAAGTTGTTAAAAAGAGATTTGAAAGGCATATGAAAATGCACAAAAAAATGAAAAAAGAAAACGGTGGAGAGGGAGAGAGCACCGCCGTTCAAGAGAATAAAGGAGGGAATGTATGACAACAGAGGAGAACGTTTACGAAAAAGAGCTCCAAACGGAAGGACAGGGCGCAGATGGCGAAAAGGGTGAAGCTTCGGCGGTTTTGGGGAAATTCAAGGACGTAAACGCCCTTGCGAGGGCGTACGGAGCTTTGCAGGCGGAATTCACAAGAAGAAGCCAGCGGCTCAAAGTACTGGAAAAAGAGGCGGAGAAATCGGCGCGGTCGGGGGCGGAAAAGCTCCGTAAGAACGCGGAAGTAAGAAGAGCGGAAAATAAAAAATTTGACGACTTTGTGGCAAGCGCTACGATGGCGAAAGAACCCTCTTCTCAGGATCCCGTCCTGGAAGAAAACCAAGCCTCGAAAGACGAATCTTTGGAGCAGATTTCTACAAACGAGGATACCGTGTACGAGATGAACGCTGTCGAAGAGGGGACAAGCCAAGGCGAAACAGCAGAAACGGAATTGGAAAAAGGAGTGCCGCATGGGGCAGGACTTGAGGTCAAGGCGAGCGCGCCTTTACAAGAGGGGGATGCGTCCTCGTCCGTCGCAGTGAGCGATGACGCTGCCGATCCGTCAACTCTGCTTTACGCCAAGGTTTGTCAAGATGAAAAAGTAAGGCTTCGTATCATTGGCGAATACCTCTCTTCCATAGGAAGAACGGGCGCACCGCTAATGACGAGTGGGGTGGGGACGCTCGCTACGCCGCCCTTGAAAGCAAAAAGTATTTCCGAGGCAGGGGATATGGCATTACGCTTATTTAAAAAGCCTGCAATGGAACTTTGAGCGAGCAAAAAACAATGAATAGGAGAATGAATTTATGGTGACACTTCAAACGGCAGATAATGCATTGAAATCTTTTTACTTGGACGCGGTCACGGACGCGTTAAACATGAAAACAAACCCCTTACTTGCAAAAATTCAACGCACTAGTGCGAACGTCGTAGGTAAGGACGTAAGAAAGGTGGTACGACTCGGCTTGAACGGCGGTATCGGCGCGGGAACGGAAACGGGCGATCTGCCTACTCCTTCTACGAGCGAATACGTTCAGCTTGTCGCAACCTTGAAAAATCTCTACGGTACGATTGAGATTTCCGATAAGGCAATCCGCTCTTCCGCAAACAACGAGGGTGCATTTGTCAACCTTCTCAACGAAGAAATGCAGTCCTTGATCAAGAGTGCGTCGTATAATTTTGGCAGAATGCTCTTCGGTGACGGCAGCGGTAAAATTGCAAGCGTCACGAGCGTTGGCGGCGGCAACAGCGTGATCCTCTCCTCGACGAGCGGGATTATGGAAGGCATGCTTGTAAGCTTTTGTTCTGCTGCGGGGGCACCCAACGTTATGGTGCAAAAGCGTAGAGTGCTTTCTGTGGATAGAGCGGAAAAGAAAATTTACTTGGACGGCTCGACGGTTAGCCCTGACGTATTAGCGGAAGGTTCTTGGGTTTATATTCAAGATTCCAACGGACACGAAATTACCGGCTTGAAAGCAATTTTCTCGGAAAATCCTATCTACGCAGTGAATAGAAATACATCTATGATGCGACCTTATATCGAAGACGGAGTTGGTGATATCAGTGAAAACTTAATTCAAAAGGCAATGGATACCATTGAAGAAAACGCAGGCAGCAAAATTAATTATATCGTTTGCTCTTGGGGGGTTAAGCGTGCGCTTGTCGAATATTACAAGCAGCATGACGTGATCCTGCCTACCATGGAAATCGAAGGCGGTTTCACTGCTCTTAACTTCAACGGCGTACCCGTAGTGGCGGATAGATTCTGTCCCGAAGGTACGATGTATCTTCTTAACACCGACGATTTTAAGCTTCACCAACTTTGTGATTGGCAATGGCTTGAAAGCGAGGACGGTAAAATTTTAAAGCAGGTTGCAGGCAAGCCCGTTTATACGGCTACCCTCGTAAAATACGCCGAACTTATGTGCGAAAGACCTTGCGGACAAGGTATGATTACGGGAATCGAAGAGGCGTAAGGCGTTAGCCTTAGCTACGGCAAAATAAGCAAAGGGGGGTATCCATGTACGAGTTAAAGGGCTTGGATACCCTTATTTTTATTCGTGGGAGGAATGTGATGATAGTAAAGAAAATATTGTACGCCGCCGCAAAAATGCTGGGCATCGGCATGGAGGTGGAGGCATATTTTGAAAACGATACCGCCGATTTTGAAAGAGAGGGGGAAAGTCTTTTACAATGCTATAATCTTGTGGAAAAAGAGCTTGCGCTTGATTATTTTCCTTTGAATGCGGAAGATACCTTGTTTACGTTGACGGGTCGCGTTGAGTTTAGTAAGTTTGCACATGCGCCCGTGCGTATACTTGAGGTAAAAAATGAAAATGGGCAAAAGCTGGACTTTGAATTGTTTCCTGCCTATTTAAAGGCACAAGCAGGAAGTTTGACGATTGTTTATACCTATAGCCCCGAAGAAAAAGGCGCGTTTGACGAGTGTGAGTACGGCAGTTCGGTTTCCGAAACAATGTTTATGTACGGGACAATGGCGCAGTACGCTTTATTGCAAGGCATGTACGAGGAAGCGCTCGTTTGGGATAAAAAGTATAAAAAAGCAATTGAGAATACCTATACCATGCACTCGTGTAAACGTTTGCAGTCAAGAAGGTGGGTGTGAGTATGGATACGGTATTGACGGGTAAGACAAGAAGGGCGAACGTTTGCTTCCGTTTTGGTGGTCTGGGAGAGCGCACTAACGGCGTGCTGGGGTTAAGCGATTCGAGGAATTTTTACTGTGATAACGGGACGATTAAGGCGGTGTGTACTGCTCCCGTATTACTCGGCAATGGGCAAAATACAAGCTATAGTAAAGCCGAGGTAAGCGCCATACGACGGCTGAAACGCTATAGCGAAACGGGAGAAACGCATAGCAAGCACTTTCTTTTTATGACAAATACGGGAGAGGTGAAAGGGCAGAAAAATGCGTTGGCGAACCTTTACGATTTTTCTCAAAGCGGGATAGGCATGGGCGAGATGATTGATTTTATCGACGGCAATTATCGCTCTTGGGGAGCTGTATTCGGCGATAAAAAATGCCTCTTGATTGACGATCAGTTTTTGTCGTCGGAGCTATCCGTGGAAAAGCCGAACGGTACGGGATGTTATTTTAAGCACCGACTTTTCGTGGCGGTCAAGCCTTCGGCTTTGGTGTATTCGGCTGTGGACGAGCTTACGAATTTTTCAAGTTCGCTAAATGACGGCGGTAAGATTTCTTTTCCTAACGGCGGCGGAGAGATCGTGGCGATAAGGCCCTTTAAGGGAATGTTGTATCTTTTCTTTGAGTATGGGATTTTGAAGTTGGACATCAAAGGGTTTCCTAAACAATTTTCGACGGAGAAAATTGAGTACAAGGGTGGTAAAATTTACGGCAGAACGGTTTGCGCCGGCGAAAATGCAATACTCTTTATGGCGGACGACGGGGCGTATCGTTTGGATGGGCGTAGCGTGAAAGAGGTGTGCCATGGATTTGTTAAGCTTCCGTACGCAGAAAGTAAAACGGAAGGAGCCGCTACTTGGAAAGGGAAGGTGTTTATTCGCTATCAAGTACATAACGGAAAATACGAAACCTTATGTGTGAGCGAGGATGGGAAGGGTTGTTTTTACCTCGACGACACGCCAGCCATTAGCCAAGGAGAGGGCGGCGAGGTCATCTTTTGGAATAAAGAGTTTAACCTCGTGAAGCTTTGTGAAGAGGGAACCGCGTATAACTATGAGGCGACGTTGAGTACGTTGGACACGGACATGGGTACTCCTAAATGCAAACTTTTGACGAAGATTAAATTGATTGGAAAAGGAGTTTGTGTTTTGGGAATTCAAAATGGCAAGCGAATGCAAAAAAGGTTAGTGGAATTTGTAGACGGGTATGCGGAAATTCATTTGCATGAGCGAGGGGAAATCTTTTCGTTTGCGATAGATACGTTTTCCTTTGCGGAAGTGCGCGAAATGAACGTGGAAATGCGTCTGCCTGCGTAAATAGCTTGGAGGTGAACGATGACAATAGACGTAATTAACAATTACAACGAAATAGGCGAATACCTGACCGGTATGCAATTGTATAAGATACAGTATGCGCAGCATAAGAAGAATACGTTGCTTGCAGAATTGGAAACGGAAATCCAAAAAGCCAGGGACAAGTTTATTCAAAACGGGACGCTCGTGTCGGACTTGTTTGACATGGAGAAAGCAAGGTTGCAAAAGTATTATCAAGAAAAAATCGATCTTACGCAAAAGGAGATCGCTGCATATCTTAATAATACGATGCGGCCGGGTATGGTGCATGGATTTACGGCGCCGTATGTAATTAATTTGGCGCTTTCGCAGTATCAGCGATATTTGGAAGTGAAAGAATACTACACCAAAACCTATCCAAATCCTAGCGAACGGCTTGAAATGTACATTGTGGATGCTTTCGCTATGGAATATATCAAGGACTACTACTCATTACTGCACGTGGAATTTGCGGAACAGGTATAACGATCAATCAGGCCAACGCCTTCGTTTTGAAAGAGTATTTCAAAACGCTAAATGCAAGCACTTATCGGGAAAGGATGGAGAGAATAAATCGGTTGATTGCCGAAGTATTCTCTCTTTTTTTTGTCTAATTACAAAAAACTGTTTACAAATACCCTCTCAGGTGTTATAATATAACTATAAAATCATAAAAAAGGAGATTATTATGGAAAATATAAGAATTCAGGACGATCTTTATAATTTCGTCAACGGGGAAACGTTAGAGAAACTTGTAATTCCCGACGATAAGCCCACCGCAGGCGGTTTCCAAGAACTTGCCAACGGCGTTGAGAAGATTATGATGGACGAATTTGAGGCTATGACGGAAAGCAAGGCTTATCCCAACGAGTACTTACAAAGAGCCTGCGAACTTTACGCGATTGCAAAGGATGCCGACAAAAAAGCGAAAGACGGTATCGCGCCTGCACTTAAAAATCTCGCGGTTTTAAAGGAAATAAAAACGGTCGAGGATTTCACCCGTGTGTATAAAGCGTTGACTTTGAAGGGAATTCCTACTCCTTTTAAAACGTTTGTTGAAACGGATATGAAGAACACCAAGCGTCACCTTGTTTACATTCAAGGTGCCGGCGTCATTCTTCCCGACGCGTCTTACTACAAGCCTGAAATGGCTGCGCAAAAGGAGCAAATCCTTGGTATTTGGGCGAATGTTGCAGCGGCGGTTATGGCTTATACCGATCTCTCGGCGGAAGATCAGCAAAAATACGTAGCGGATGCTTTGGCATTTGACGCAATCCTCGGCGGACTTGTAAAAACCCAAGAAGAATGGTCGAAATACATCGAAATGTATAACCCCACCGATACGGATAAGGTTGCAAATATGCTTTCTACGGTGGATTTCCCCGCAATTCTTCAAGATTTATTCGGTAAAGTTCCCGAAACGATCGTCGTCACCGAACCTAGATACTTTGGGGAGTTTGCAAAGGTCTTCAACGCGGAGAATCTTGAGCTTTATAAGCACTGGGCGTACGTGACCGGATTGCTTGGCGATTGCACCTATCTTTCCGAGGAACTTCGCGAGCTTGGCGGAGCGTACGGACGTGCGATTATGGGCGTTGCGAAGATGCAGTCGATTGAAAAGTTTGCATATAATCTTGCTTCGGGAAAATATTCCGATCCGGTTGGGATTTACTACGGGGAAAAGTATTTCGGCGAAGAAGCTAAAAAGGATATCACCGAAATCGTATACCAAATTATCGATACTTATAAAACCAGAATTATGACCAACGATATTCTTGGGGAAAGCTCCAAGGAAAAGGCAATTCTTAAACTCTCCAAAATGGGCGTGAAGATGGGGTATCCCGACAAACCCAGAGCGATCTATGACCAGCTCGTGTTTAATCCTGAGGATTCTCTTTACGATATCATGGGTACGCTTTACGAGATTAAAACGCTGGATATGCTTTCGAAACTCGATAAGCCGACCGAACCTGAAAACTGGGCGATGCCCGGGCATATGGTCAACGCTTGCTACGATCCGTTCGTGAACGACATTACCTTCCCTGCCGCGATTCTTCAAGCGCCCTTCTACTCCTTCAAGCAAACGAGAAGCGAGAACCTCGGCGGTATCGGCGGCGTTATCGGGCACGAGATTTCTCACGCTTTCGACAGCAACGGCGCGAAGTGCGATGAGAACGGTAATATTAACGACTGGTGGACGGAAGACGACTTCAAGAGATTTGACGCCAAGGTTCAAAAGATGATCGAGCAGTTCGACGGAATCGAACTTCCTTGGGGTAAGGTCAACGGGGCGTTTATCGTTAGCGAAAATATGGCGGACAACGGCGGTATGTCGGTCACGTTGGATATCATGTCTAAAACGGAAGGCGTTTCTTATGAGGAATACTTCAAGAACTGGGCGAGAGTATGGTGCCAAAAGGCAAAGCCGGAATTCTTACAGCTCCTTCTTTCGGTGGACGTACACGGCCCTTGCGTACTTCGTGCGAATATGCCGCCTAGAAACTTCCCCGAATGGTACGAAACTTTCGGTGTAAAGGAAACCGACAAGATGTATATTGCGCCTGAAAAGCGTATCGTTATTTGGTAAAGTATTTTTATCCGCCCTGCCCGTTAGGGAAGGGCGGATTATAAAAGGAGAAAAGTATGCCTATAATTGCTGTAAAAAAATTAGATGAGCGCGCGGTATTGCCTACCTACGGTTCGGAATTTTCCGCAGGCGCGGATTTATACGCCTTGACGGACGAGGAACTGACCTTCGCGCCCGGGGAAACCAAGCTGGTTAGAACGGGCTTGTCCATGGAAATTCCCGAAGGATACGCAGGGCTTATCTATGCGCGCAGCGGACTTGCATCCAAGCGCGGACTTGCTCCTGCCAACAAGGTGGGCGTGGTGGATGCGGATTATCGCGGCGAGGTCATGGTTGCTTTGCATAACCATTCTGCTACGGAGCAAAAAATCGCGCCTATGGAGCGCATTGCGCAGCTTGTCGTCACTCCCTTTTTAAAGGCGAGCTTTGAGGAGAGGGAAGAACTTTCCGACACCGTGAGAGGGATCGGCGGGTTCGGCAGTACGGGCACGAGGTAAGCATATGTCGATGAGAATGAGAAAAAAGCGCAACTTTGAGGCGCGTATGCAAGCATGCGGAGATTTACTGCTTGCCCAAGGCACGAGCGGGATTTTGAATATGAAAGAGGCGGCGGAGAATTACCGCGCCTTGATTGATTTTTCCGCCGCGTTCGGCAATCGCAATCCCGTTATGCTGGAAATCGGCTGCGGCAAGGGCGGTTTTATTATCGAGCTTGCCAAGAGAAACCCCCATATCAATTATTTGGCTTTGGAAAAGATGAGCAATGTCATTTTAACGCCCATGGAAGAGGTGAAAAAGCAAGGGCTTGAAAACGTACGGTTTCTCAATATCCGTGCGGAGTGTCTGCCTTGCTATATCCCCGAGGGGAGCTTAGACGGGATTTATCTCAACTTCTCTACCCCTTTGCCTAAGCTTGGGTACGCTACCCAGCGTCTTACCCATAGGAACTTTTTAACCGTGTATCAAAAACTGCTTAAAGAGGGTGGCAGGGTAATTCAAAAGACGGACGATAGGGATTTTTTCGATTTTTCCTTGCAGGAATACGAGGCGTGCGGATTTAAACTGGAAGAGGTTTGCTATAATTTGCACGAAAACGGCAACCCCGAATGGAATATCGTCACCGAATACGAAAGCAAATGGGTGGAAAGAGGTTTGCCCATTCACCGCGTCGAGGCAGTATCGCTTGGTTAAATAAATGCCCGAACGCACACACGTCAAAAAGGGACGAGGTTTGACAAAATGAGAAAGGTTTTTAAAAAAATATCCGCGCTTGTTTGCGCGGTCATCTTAACGGTTGGCGCTTTGGGCATATGTTCGGGCTGTCAATCGAAACTGTCCGAAGGGGAAGTGAGCGTGTACATGCCCGACGGCGCGCCTGCTTTGGCACTTGCCGGGTGCATGGCGGAGGATGCCGAGGAGGACGGGATTACCTATCGCGTGGTAAAATCCGACTTAATCGCCTCGAAGGTGACGGCGAAGGAGGAAGCCCAAAACGCCGATTTTTGCGTAATGCCTTTGACGGCGGCAGCAAAGCTTTTAGGGGACGGCGAGAGATACGCCATGGCAGGCGTAGTCACCCACGGCAACCTGTACATGATTTCTATGGATGAAACCCCGTATACGGCGCAAAATTTATCCGCGCTTATCGGCAAAAAGGTCGGGGTGCTGCAACTCAATAACCTGCCCGGGCTTACCTTCAAGGCAATCTTGGATAAGTACGGCGTAGCATGGCAGGTATTGACGAACGAGGGGGGCATGGTTGAGGATAAAGTCAACCTTACGCCTCTTGCGGACGCAAGCGCAGTCGATAAAACTTCGGATATCGATTGCTACGTTTTGGCTGAACCTGCCGTTAGCGTGCAGGTTAAAAACAAGGGTTTTCACGTCGTAGGGGATTTGCAGGCGCTCTATAACGGGGAAAACGGTTATCCCCAAGCGGTGCTTGTGGTAAAGCAATCCTTCCTTTCCGCAAATAAAAAGTGGACGGAAGAGTTTATCCAAAAGGTACAAGCTTCGGCGGAATGGTTGAAGAGCGCAACGGGCGAACAAATCGTTGCGGCGGTGTCCGCGCATATGGAAGATCAAAATTCGGCGACGACTTTAAAAGCACCTTTGCTTACGGCGGAAGTGCTTGCACGGTGCGGCGTGCGCTACACCCCCGCAAAGGATAGCAAGACGGAAGTCAAAGACTTCTTGCAGGCAATCGTAGGGGTGCAGGCAACCGCGACAGCGATACCGCAGGACGGATTTTTTATAGGTTAACGGGGTAAACATGAAAAAGCGGATTTGGGTAAATCTCGCGCAAACCTTAGGGGCAATCTTATTTTTGATTGCAATTTGGTATGCGATATATTTCCTTGTCGGGAACGAGCAACTCGTGCCTGCTTTTTCAACTTGCCTGAAAGAGGCAGGAAAGCTCCTTATAAGCGGTGGGTTTTGGAATGCCTTTTTTCGCACCCTCGGAAGGGCGCTGGGGGCGTTTGGACTTGCCTTTATTTTGGCGATTTTCTTTGCGGTACTCTCGTACCTGCTACCTGCGTTTGAGAAAGTATTTGCGCCCGTGGTATCCGCTTTGCGTTCTTTGCCGACCCTTGCCGTATTGCTTATTTTGCTCGTTTGGTGGGGGGCTGGGTTTGCGCCCGTAGCGGTGGCGTTTTTGTCCCTGTTTCCCATGCTGTATACGGGGATTTTGGCGGCGCTTATCGGGATTGACAAACAGCTGATTGAAATTAGCCGTTTGCAGGGTACGCCTATTTTTAGACGGATATATAGAATTTATTTGCCCTTATCCGCGCCCTATATTTTGCGCGAGGCAGGCGGCGCGTTGTCCTTCTCGTTAAAGCTGGTCGTATCTGCGGAAGTGCTTGCCGTCACGGCAAAAAGCCTTGGGGGTATGATGCAGGAAGCAAAGGTATTTGCCGAAATGCCTACGCTTTTCGCGTTGATGGCGATTGTGTTCGTGTTCGGGTTGGCTTTAGAGCTCGGCGTCACCTATTTGGCGGAAATTGCGGAAAGGAAGGTGAAATAATATGAAAGAAAAAGTCGAAAGCAGAGAAATTTCCAAGGCGACGATTGCGAGAATGCCCTTATATCTGCACTTTTTACAGGAAGAACTTTCCAAGGGCGCGCAGTACATTTCCTCAACGGTAATTGCGCAAAATATTTCCGTATCGTCGGTACTTGTGCGCAAGGACCTTGCGCTGGTGTCTTCGGAGGCAGGCAGACCTAGACTGGGGTTTGCTATATCCAGACTTATCGTGGATATCGAGAAGTTTTTGGGCTACGATAATCTTTCCAACGCCATAATTGTCGGCGCAGGCGGTTTGGGCAGGGCGTTCCTTGGCTACGAGGGCTTTAAGAATAACGGGCTTAACGTGGTTGCGGCGTTCGATATTTCCCCAAAGCTCGTTGGGTCGACGGTGGCAGGGAAGGAAATTTTGCCCCTCGACACGCTTGATGCGTTTGTAAAGAAACATAATATCCGCATCGGTATTATCACCGTACCCAAAGCCTCGGCGCAAGAGGTGTTGGATAAAATGGTGGGGGCAGGTATTCGCGCAATTTGGAACTTTGCGCCTGCGCCGCTCCGCGCGCCCAAGGATATCGTGTTGAAAACAGAGGATTTGGCTGCCTCGCTCGCTATGCTTGCAGGGAAACTGTACAGAACCAACGATACTTAGTAGCATTCGCCCTCATTGCGAATGCAAGGAGGGAGTATGTTGGAAGAGAAAGCGTTAGACGAGTTGATTGCAAGAGTGCGCAAAGCGCAAGTGGCATTTTCCGCCTATTCGCAAGAGCAGGTGGATAAAATTTTCGAGGCGGCGGCGACGGCGGCAAACGGTGCGCGCATACCGCTTGCAAAAATGGCGGCGGAAGAAACGGGTATGGGTATTTTTGAGGATAAAGTACTCAAAAACCACTATGCCGCGGAATATATTTACAACCGTTATAAAACGGAAAAAACCTGCGGTGTAATCGAGCGCGACGAGGCGAACGGCTACACCCGTATAGCCGAATCGATCGGGGTTGCGGCGGCGGTCATACCCACCACCAACCCGACTTCGACGGCTATTTTTAAAGCCCTGATCTGCTTAAAAACCAGAAACGGGCTAATTTTATCTCCTCATCCCCGAGCAAAAAACTGTACGATAGAGGCGGCGAAGATTATTTTAGAGGAGGCGGTCAAGGCGGGCGCGCCCAAGGATATTATCGGGTGGATTGAACAGCCGTCCGTCGCGCTTTCGGCGTATCTTATGAAAGAGTCGGATATCATTTTGGCAACGGGCGGTCCGCAAATGGTGAAGGCGGCGTATTCGTCGGGCAAGCCTGCGATCGGCGTCGGAGCAGGGAATACCCCTGCAGTCTTTGATAAAACGGCGGATATTCGGCTGGCGGTTTCGTCCGTGATCCATTCCAAGACCTTTGATAACGGCGTGATTTGCGCCTCCGAACAAGCGGTGGTCGTTGCCAAGGAAATTTACGGACAGGTGAAAGCGGAGTTTGCCCGCCAAGGTTGCCAGTTCTTAACGGAAGAAGAATGTGATAAACTCCGCGCTCTCATGTTTGAGGGCGGTAAGCTAAACGCCAAAATCGTGGGGCGGAGCGCAAGGGAGATTGCCGAGCTTGCAGGGGTACAGGTACGAGGCGAGTGCAAGGTTTTGATTGCCGAAGTAAGCTCTGTGGGCGAGGACGAGCCCTTTTCCATGGAAAAGCTTTCTCCCGTGCTTGCTATGTACAGGGCAAATACGTTTGAGGATGCTTTGGATAAAGCGGACGCGCTCGTGCGAGGGGGAGGATTTGGGCATACCGCCTCTATCTTTATTAACGAGGAAGAGGGCAAACAAAACTTATCCGCCTTTTGCGAGCGTATGAAAACCTGCCGTATTCTCGTCAATACCCCTGCGGCGCAAGGGGGGATAGGGGATTTGTACAACTTCCGTTTAACCCCGTCGCTCACCCTTGGCTGTGGGAGCTGGGGAGGAAACAGCGTTTGCGAAAACGTCGGTATTTCCGAGCTGTTGAATATTAAAACGGTCGCCGAGCGCAGGGAGAATATGCTGTGGTTCCGCGCGCCCGAAAAGGTGTACTTTAAGAGGGGTTGTCTTTCTCCTGCGCTCAAAGAGCTAAAAGAGGAGTATGCGCGTAAGCGCGCGTTCGTCGTCACGGATAAATACCTTTACGAGAGCGGTATGGCAAGCAAGGTGACCAAGGAGCTGGACGGTTTGGGGATTGCTCACGCGGAATTTTTCGAGGTCACCCCCGACCCTACCCTTGCCTGCGTACAGGAAGGGGTGAAGCGCATGAGGGAGTTTGCGCCCGACACAGTGATAGCGCTTGGCGGCGGTTCGCCTATGGACGCGGCGAAGATTATGTGGGTACTCTACGAACACCCCGAGGCGCAATTTGAAGAGCTTGCCATGCGCTTTATGGATATTCGTAAGCGCGTCAAAGGGTTTCCCCGTATGCGCGGCAAGTCCCTTTTCGTTGCCATTCCCACGACGGCAGGCACGGGGAGTGAGGTGACCCCCTTTGCCGTTATCACGGACGAAAAGACGGGGGAGAAATACCCTCTTGCCGACTACGAATTGATGCCCGCTATGGCGATTTGCGATGCGGAGCTGATGCTGGATATCCCCCCAAAACTGACCGCCATGGCAGGGTTCGATGCGTTTTCGCACGCAGTAGAGGCGGCGGCAAGCGTGGTTGCATCCGACTTCACCAACGGGCTTGCGTTAGAGGCAATTTCCTTACTCGTTGAATACCTGCCCCCTGCCTATAAGCAAGGGCGAGGGAATATCTTAGCGAGGGAAAAAGTATCGAACGCCGCCACCATGGCAGGTATGGCATTCGCCAACGCCTTTTTGGGGGTGTGTCATTCCATGGCGCATAAGCTTGGGGCAAGGTGGCATTTGCCGCACGGGCTTGCCAACGCGTTGCTCCTTGTCGAGGTTATGAAGTTCAACGCCTCGCCTACCCCAAAGAAAATGGGCACGTTCCCTCAATACGCTTACCCCGACTGCCTTGCGCGCTACGCGAAAATTGCGCGGTATATCGGCTGTAAAGGGGGTACGGACGAGGAGCTGTTTCACCGCCTTATTGATAGAATAGAGGGTTTAAAAGAGGAACTGGACTTGCCTAAGACCATTCGAGAGGCAATCGGTGATAAGGGGACGGAAGAGGAGTTTTTGCAAAGCTTGGATAAGCTTGCTATGGACGCGTTCGACGATCAATGCACGGGCGCGAATCCTAGGTATCCTCTCGTAGAAGAGATTAAAGAAATGTATCTAAACGCCTATTATGGAAAGTGACGGAAAAAAGCGTTGTTTTGAACAACGCTTTTTTTAGAAAGAATTTTGTTTTTAAGTTTTATTAAAGGTTGGGCTGTTAAAGTATAAACCGTAAATTTTTTTCGTGAAAAATAAAGTTTTTCACAGTATAGGCTTTACATGTGGAAAAAAATATGATATAATCAAGGAAGTAGTTTAAAATTAAGGTGGATTTATGCCAAAGAAAAAGAAAAAACAAAAATGGGTACGCTTTCGCCACCGCATCATAAGAAACACGGCGTTTTTCGTGTTGTATCCCTACTTAAAATGGAAATACCGTCTTAAAGTAGAGAAATTCAAAAAAGAGAAAGGGCGTAAGTATTTGATTTTGTTCAATCATCAAACGGCGCTCGATCAATTTATCGTCGGTTCTTCGTTTAGAGCACACGTGTATTTCGTGGCGAGCGAGGATTTGTTCTCCAACGGCTGGATTTCGCGATTGCTTAGCTGGGCGGTTGCGCCTATTCCCATTAAAAAGCAAGCGACGGACGCGCGCGCGGTGCTCAACTGTATGCGCGTTATGAAAGAGGGCGGCACGATTGCGATTGCGCCCGAGGGGAATAGAACGTACAGCGGTAAAACGGAGTACATAAAGCCTGCAATTATTCCTCTTGTCAAGGCCCTGAAAATGCCCTTGCTTTTGTACCGTATCGAAGGGGGCTACGGCGTACATCCAAGATGGAGCAACGTCGTTCGCCGCGGTAAAATGCACGCCTTCGTGTCCCGCGTGGTAGAGCCGGAAGAATACCTGGCTATGCCCGATGACGAGCTGTTCGAGCTTATATCCAAAGAACTCTATGTTGACGAAGGCAGGTTGGATTACACTTATAAGGGAAAGCGTTTGGCAGAGTACATGGAGCGCGTATTTTACGTGTGTCCCGAATGCGGCTTGACAACCTTTAAAAGTGATAAGGATTTGATTTCCTGTCAAAAGTGCGGCAAGACGGCGCGGTATTTACCCACTAAGCAATTCGCTGGGGTAAACGGCGAATTCCCGTTCGAGTTTACGACGGAGTGGTACGAGTATCAAAGCGATTTCGTCAACGGCTTGCCTTTGAACGCGTACGGGGATAAGTGCTTGTTTAAAGACGAGGTATCCTTATTCGAGGTTATTCTCTACGATAGAAAGAAGGTATTGCAAAGGAATACGGAAATTCGGCTTTGCGCGGATCGAATTTCTTTCACGCTTGGGGAAGAGATTGTCGATTTGCCCTATGACAAGATTTCCGCCGTTGCCGTTTTAGGCAAAAATAAACTGAATATTTATTACGAAGGTAAGCTGTATCAAGTAAAGGGGGACGAACGGTTTAACGCCCTTAAATACGTACACCTTTACTATCGCGCGAAAAACATTTTAAAAGGAGAAGAAAATGGAAAGTTTCTCGGATTATAAGGTTTGGGGATTTATCATGATCTTTGCGGTGCTGCTGACTTCTCTTCTCGTTGCCAACGGTTTGAAACGCAATTTTAAATTCCTGCGTGCCTCGCTCATTCCCACGCCCGTGCTTGCGGGCTTGATGCTGCTGGCGGTTTCTATCGTGTATAACCTCATTACGGGCGATCAAATCTTCAATCTTGGCGTATTCAATTACGAGGGTATGACGACTTTGGAAATTATCACCTACCACGCTTTGGCGCTTGGTTTTATCGCCTCTACCTTGAAAAACGAGGAAAAGCAATTAACCAAACAGCGAGCAAGAGAGGTATTCGATACGGGCGTGACCACGGTTGCAACCTATCTTTTACAAGCGGTGCTTGGGTTTGGTATCACCATTTTAGCGGCTTGGGCGACGGGTAAAATTTTCATGGCGGCAGGCGTGCTTTTGCCCTTTGGGTATGGGCAGGGGCCCGGTCAAGCGATGAACTACGGCGGTATCTACGAGGCGGAACACGGCTTTATCGGCGGTAAGAGTTTTGGCTTGACGGTTGCGGCACTTGGGTTTTTGAGCGCGAGCCTCGGCGGCGTTATCCACCTTTCGTTGCTTAGGAAAAAGGGTAAAATCGTTATCCAAGACGAAGTGGACAGCGAAATGGATAACGAAAGCATCCAAAGCAAAGGGGAAATCCCCATGAACGGCGGTATCGATAAGCTCACCGTGCAGTTCGGGTTTATTCTGCTTTCGTATGCGCTGGCGTACGGGCTTATCTTCCTTTTAGCAAAGCTCGTGCCCGGGTTCTCCTCGGTACTGTACGGCTTTAACTTCTTAATCGGCGTTTTGACCGCGACCTTGGTAAAAGCGGTGCTTAAGTTTTGCAGAAAGAAAAATATCGTCAAAAAGCAATACACCAGCAACTTCCTTTTGAACCGTATTAGCAATTTCTGCTTTGATATCATGGTTGTGGCAGGGATTGCGGCAATCCGTTTGGACGCCTTGAAGGACTACTGGGCAATCCTGCTTATCCTCGGTGTTGTCGGGTTGGTTTCCACCTATGCGTACAATTATTTCATTGCGAAAAAGCTGTTTAGCGGCTACGCGGACGAACAGTTCCTTGGTATGTACGGCATGTTGACGGGTACGGCGTCGACGGGCGTAGTGCTTCTTCGTGAAATTGACGGCGA
>JAFVTA010000056.1 GCA_017503525.1 Clostridia bacterium
GCAAAACAGCTCGGTGTTATCGACAACGATAACCTTGCAGACGGCGTTGCGTACCAGCAAGGGGAAAGAGAAGGCGTTTGGAACGATATGAAGGAAGCAGAAGGCTTGGTAGGTATCAATCCCAAGGCGGTTATCTTCCAAAACGATATCCAAATCACCAAGGATGATATTCCTGCGGATTTACAGTACACCTTGGATAAAGAGGTTGTATACTACGAAGATGCGGATGCGGACACCAAAGCGAACCCTATCGCAGCTTCCAACACTTTCCTTTACGACCAGTACGACGGTAATACTACGCTTGTAAAGCGTTACCTCGGCACAGGCGAAAGCTTTGCTGTTTACGGCAACTACTTCCAGCTTGACCTTTCCAAAGTACCCTTGGTATGTTCCTTCGGTACGGACGAGGGCAATGACTTTGAAGACGGCTACGGCTCCGATACCTCTAACGCGGCGTTCATGCAGATTAACGGCGTTGGTAATGAAGACGCTTACTCTTCCGAGGGCAACTTTGAAATGAAAAACCTCGACGTAAAGGGCAACGCAAACATTGAACAGCACGTTTACGTGACCAAGAGCGGCGATAAGAAAGCTGTATACGCAGGCGGTTTGATTTTGGCAAGAGGCTACGGCGTCACCTCCACCTACGATAACGTAATCGCGCGTACCTGCTTTATTACCCTTATGTCTTCCGGCTACGGTTCGGTGACGACCTATAAGAACGTTAAGGTATACGATTCCTACCAAGATGCTTTGTTCATTTGGGGTAAGAATACCGTTGACTTCCAGAATTGCAACTTTGAAAGAGCGGGCGGTCCCTTGATTATCGCGCAGGATATTGAACCCGAACATCCCGAATTGAAAGACTACCCCACCATTACGGCGGACGAAAACTGCAACTTCGTGAACATGGTCACGGGTCAAGAGTTCTGGTTCAACATGTTTAAGGCTCAACCGCAAATCGCAAAGATAAGAGGCTTGGATCAACTGTTCGCATATATGAATCTTCCTAAGGCGATTACTTCCGATAATAAGATGAACATGGTTCTCCTTTCCATGCCTATCGGTTCCGATTTGGGTATTATCAGCCAGTATCAAGCACAGGTTTCCTTCACTTATGCGAAGGGCGATAAGACGTATGCGCTTGATAGAGTAAATGACAGAGCGAACTGGATGGCGGAGCTTCCCGACACCGTTGGTGAAAAGGTACACGACACGTTGGCTATTGTTAAAATGGGCGAAGGTTCGCCGGACGGTATGGTATTCAATGCCGGCGATGCAATGGGGTATATGACGAGTGATACGTCTGCTTCCTTGGGTTATATAACGGTACAAGGTCCCGCTTCCTTAACGCCAGAAGAACAACTTGTATACGCGCAGGGCTTTGCGGCAAGCGAATATCTTTCTATCAACTACGGCGGTTTCGGCTTGTTCCTTGAATTCTTCACAACGCAAACTCAATCCTAACAAACAACGCGTAAACATTTAATTTTATGGTAAAAACAAACCCGTCTGCGGTATATTCGCAGACGGGTATTGTTTTTATTTGGTGAAGTTTTCACTTATTTTCCGCGTGTTTCTTCTCTTCCGCTTTTTCTGCTATCTTTTCCCCAAGGATAGCAAGCAAGGACATAAGATATCCTGCAATCGTAAACCCTACGATATATAACCCCAAGAAAATGGGATAGGGCAGGGATTTTTGAATCGCCTGAAATACAGGCAAAAGACAGCTGCCGTAAGGGGAAATGTAGAACATATTGAAGTCGTAATCGGGGTCGCCGAACTCTCCGTAGAGAATGTTCATAATCAAAGCCATGGTGACGAGTACGATAAACACGGGCGCGCCCTTAAGGGCGTTTCTTTGCGAAAAGGGGATTTTCTTGCAGGTGTACAGCATAACGCCGACAACGACCATTGCGCCGTGGTGGATCATGGTTTGCAGGTTAATGCCTATCGTTTCGGTGAATACCGTGCTTGGATAAAACATAACCGCCGCGCCTGCGAACAGTCCGTAGGTGCCTAAAAAGCAGTACAGCGCCTCGCGCACGCTTTGCTTTTTGATATACACCGTCGCCAGCATGATATACATGGGCGTAGAGCAGAACTGGAAGGGGAACGCGCCCCAGTGGAATGCCCAGCTGTCCTTGTCGGGGTTATAGGCGAAGTTGAATTGCTTGTAAATTTCCAGCGCAATCAACAGCCCTGCGATACTGCCAAGTACGATATCAAACTGCTTGTCCGTGAGATTTTTCGCTTTCACGCAGGTGATTACGCACGCGGAGATAAGAGCGATAAGGCTTAGCCAGTGAAACCAGCCGTATAGGGTAGGTTCGGTCATTTGACCGTTTAACGCAATTAAGATTTTTTCAAAAAATGTGATATGGGCTTGTTCGATTTGAATGCTAATATGCCCGATGCCTTGGGAAAAGTTGTTCATATTCTCTACCTAATCTAATTCTATCTTGATATTTTTGCGGTAATAGATATCGTCTTGCTCCGTAATAGGGCGAAGTACTCTGCAAGGATTGCCCACCGCTACAACGTTTGCAGGCAAGTCCTTGGTGACGACGCTTCCTGCGCCGACGACGGTATTATCGCCGATTGTCACCCCGGGTAAAACGATAACGCCTGCGCCCAGCCAGCAGTTTTTGCCGATATGAATGGGCAGGTTGTATTGATACCCCTTTTCGCGCAAAGCAGGGGATATGGGGTGGGTTGCCGTAGCCAAAATCACGTTCGGCGCCATCATGGTATAATCGCCCACGTAAATATGCGTATCGTCTACGAGGGTGAGGTTGAAATTCGCGTATACCTTTTTACCAAAGTGTACGTGCTTACCGCCGAAGTTGGAGCGGAACGGGGGTTCGATATAACAGCCCTCGCCGAGTTCCGCGAACATTTCTTTGAGCAAGGCTTGCCTTTTTTCCGCCTCAAAAGGGGTGGTGGAGTTGTATGCGGACAGCATGTTCAAACGCTGTGTTTGTTCCTTGAATACTTCTTCGTCAAACGGATCGTAGATTTTGCCCGAGTGCATTTTTTCTCTTATATCCATATTTTACCTCGATTAATACTCCGCGCTCTCTATCACGCCGCCGCCGAGGCAGTTAATCCCCTCGTACAGTACGGCGTATTGCCCTTCGGTGACCGCGCGTTGTTTTTCTTTGAATTCGATATGCAAGCCCCCGTCCGCTTTCACGCTTACGTGAACGGGCTGGTCGGGCTGTCGGTAGCGGAATTTCGCCATGCAGTCGAATTCCTTTTCGCTTTTTGCAAAGGGGATCCAGTTAAAGCCCGACACCTCGCAGGATTTAGAATACAAGGGGCTTTCGTCGCCGTGGGAAACGTAGAGGATATTATTTTGCAAATCCTTTTTCACGACGAACCAACGTCCGCCCTCGTCCTCGCCCTTGATACCGCCGAGGTCCAAGCCCCTGCGCTGGCCTAAGGTGTAGTACATAAGCCCACAGTGTTCGCCCACTTGTTTGCCCGAAAGATCTAAAATTTTACCTTTCGAGGCGGGCAGGTACGAGCTTAAGAACTTTCTAAAGTTTCTTTCCCCGATAAAGCAGATACCCGTGCTGTCCTTCTTTTTAGCGGTAGCAAGCCCATAATCGAGCGCAATTTGCCGTATTTCGGGTTTTTCCATGTCTTGCAAGGGGAAGAGCACGTTTTCCAGCTGGCTTTGAGAAAGCTGGTTTAAAAAGTAGGTTTGATCCTTGTTTTGGTCCTTGGCTTTTTGAAGGTAGTGGATACCGTTTTCGTGCGCGATTTTACAGTAATGCCCCGTCGCGATAAAATCCGCGCCCAGCTTTTTCGCCTCTTGTAAAAAGGGCCCGAACTTGATTTCACGGTTGCATAAAACGTCGGGGTTGGGCGTTCTGCCTGCCTTGTATTCGGCGAGGAAATAGGAAAATACTCTGTCCATGTATTCCTTGGCAAAGTTGACGGTATAATAGGGGATATCGAGCACCGAACAAACCCTGCGCACGTCCGCGTAATCGTCCTCGGCAGTACAACACCCGTTTTCGTCGTTTTCTTCCCAGTTGAGCATAAACAGCCCGATAACGTTATAGCCCTGCTGTTTTAACAGCAAAGCGGCAACCGAGCTATCCACACC
>JAFVTA010000057.1 GCA_017503525.1 Clostridia bacterium
CCGACCATTCGGCAAACATTATCTCGCTTATAGACGAAGGTAACACTATTCCGTTTATAGCAAGATATCGTAAGGAAATGACCGGCTCTTGCGACGACCAAGTTTTGAGAGAATTTGCCGACAGACTTACCTATCTCGTCAACTTGGATGCAAGAAAAGCAGAAGTTGAAAAGTCCATAACCGATCAAGGAAAATGGACGGACGAGATTAAAACCGCCCTTGAAAAGGCAATGACATTGGCGGAAGTAGAAGATATCTATCGTCCCTACAAGCAAAAGAAAAAAACAAGGGCAAGCGTAGCCATTGAAAAGGGACTTTTGCCCCTTGCCGAGGCTCTTATACTCGAGCCTTCCTCAAACCCCGAAGATTTGGCGATAACCTACGTCAACACCGACCTTGGCGTTGAAACGGTAAAAGATGCCCTTGACGGCGCATCTGACATAATCGCCGAAAAGGTTTCCGACGACGCCGAATTGCGCAAGGCTTTGCGTGAACTGTTTTTGGAAAAAGGCGAAATTGAAACAAAGGGCGTTGATCCCAAGAAAATGGACGTTTACGAAATGTACGTCGAATACAAGGAAAGCGTTGCGACAATCCCTGCCCACCGTATATTGGCTATAAACCGTGGCGAAAAGGAAGACTTTTTGAAAGTTTCTATCTCCGTTCCCGAAGAAACGGCTATTGCCATAATCAACAAAAAATACGTCAAAAGACTTTATCCAAGTTCTTTGTTGATCAAAACCGCTTGCGCCGACGGATATAAAAGATTGATTTCTCCCTCACTTGAAAGAGAGGTGCGCGCAACCCTTACCGAAAGGGCTGAAGAACAATCAATCAAAATGTTCGAACTCAACCTCAAACCCTTGCTTATGCAACCCCCTTTGCGTGGAAAGGTAGTTTTGGCTTTAGATCCTGCTTACAGGACTGGATGCAAGGTTGCGGTTTTAAGTCCTAACGGCGACGTTTTGGCTCGTGGTGTAGTATATCCTACGCCCCCTCAAAACCAAATCGAAGATGCGACCATCCGTCTTTTGAAGGCAATCGACAAATACAAGGTTGACGTTATTGCAATCGGAAACGGTACCGCAAGCAAGGAAACGGAAATTTTCGTTGCCGGACTTATCAAAAAAGCCTCTCGTAGCGTATCCTACACAATGGTAAACGAGGCAGGCGCATCGGTATATTCCGCAAGCAAACTCGGAGCCGAGGAATTCCCTGATTACGACGTAACCCAACGAAGCGCAATCTCTATTGGCCGTCGTTTGCAAGACCCTCTTGCCGAGCTTATCAAAATCGACGTAAAGAGCATTGGCGTAGGACAATATCAACACGATATGCCTCAAAAACGTTTGACCGAGGTTTTGGAAGGTGTGGTAGAAGACTGCGTAAACAAGGTAGGTGTAGAACTTAACACCGCAAGTTACAGCCTTTTGACCTACGTTTCAGGCTTAAACAAGACTATTGCTAAAAATATCGTAGAATACCGTACGAACAATCCCTTCAAAAACCGCGCCCAACTTTTGAAAGTACACAAACTAGGAGCAAAGGCATACGAGCAATGCGCAGGTTTCTTGCGTATCCGTGACGGCGAGGACGTTTTGGACAACACCGGCGTACACCCCGAATCCTACGATGCTACCAAAGCCTTGTTGAAAGAGTTTGGATATACAAAAGAAGACGTTGAAAAGGGAAGACTTTCCGATCTAAAAGCAAAGGTGGAAAATTACGGAGTAAAAAAACTTGCGGAAAAACTTGGAATAGGCGCTCCCACCTTGGTGGATATCGTAACCGAATTGATGAAACCCGGCAGAGACGTCCGTGATACCC
>JAFVTA010000058.1 GCA_017503525.1 Clostridia bacterium
CATGGCAGGGTAGCGGAGTGCGGTTGAGATAAACGCTGAAAGCATCTAAGCGTGAAACTCGCTTCAAGATAAGGTATCCCTGAAGACCCCTTGAAGACAACAAGGTTGATAGGTCGGAGGTGTAAATGCAGCAATGTATTAGCTGACCGATACTAATAGGTCGTTTGGCTTGATCTCAGTAATGAGATATAAAAGCTTTTTTGAAAACGAAAATCTCTTCAGAAGAAAATCTATAATTTTTACGGACTTCAACAAGAAGACTGATATGAGAAAGTACCTTTCATAACTATTTACTATGTAGTTGTTAATCTTCTAAGGGAGATTTATTTAAATTGTATGTATCATGTGAAAGCATGTTATATAGCCATAGCGGTGGCGATGGCAAAGAGGATCCACCTGTTCCCATTCCGAACACAGAAGTTAAGCTCTTTTACGCCGAAAGTACTTACGGTTAACCGTTGGGAGGATAGGTAGCCGCCGCTTTTCATTGAAACACTCTGCTCACGCAGGGTGTTTTTCTTATTGACAAACCCAAATAGGCGTGCTATAATAGGCGTATGGAACTTGTATTATTAACCGCCCTTGGCGTAGGCGGGGCAACCGTGCTTGGCGCAGGCATAGGCTTTCTATTTAGGAATATTTCCCATAAATTTAGCGATATCGTGTTATCCTTTGCGGCAGGTGTCATGCTCGCCGCGGCGGTGCTTGGGCTTATCGTACCGTCCGTAGAATACGGTATGGATAAGGGCATGCTTTGGGCGCTCATTATGACGGTGTCGGGCATTTTTGCAGGCGCGCTGTGCTTGAACGGTATGGATAAACTCGTGCCTCATTTACACAAGCTTTCTTCACCCGATACCGAGGCGCACCATAACAGCGAAAAAATCAACAAAGTACTGCTGTTCGTACTCGCGATTGCCATTCATAACCTACCCGAAGGGATTGCCGCGGGCGTAGGATTCGGCACGGGGGATAACGCAGGCGCGTTTTTGATTGCAGGGGGTATCGCTTTGCAAAATATCCCCGAAGGCATGGTGATTATTGCGCCTATGCTCGCCGCAGGAATTAAGCCCAAAAAAACCTTTTTATACGCCTCTTTAACGGGCGCGGTGGAAGTGGTCGGCACCTTAATCGGCTACCTCGCCGTTAGCATTTCTACGGCGATTTTGCCCTTTGCGCTGGCGTTTGCAGGCGGTACGATGCTGTACGTAATTAGCGATGAAATGATCCCCGAAACACACGCGCATGGCAGCGAACGGGGCGCAACTTATGCCTTGCTCGTCGGCTTTTGTTTAATGTTAGTGTTTGATATTTTACTTGGCGCATAAAGGATACGCCCCACGCGAAAGCGTGGGGCTTTTGATTATAAAATCCCTGCAAACTCCACAAACTAACCAAAAGCAAGGGGGTAGGTATGGAACGAAAGGGGAGCAAGGGGTCGTTTTTAAAGGGTGCGGCTTGGATTGCCGCAGGGGGATTTATCGCGAAACTGATCGGCGCGCTGTACCGTATCCCCCTAACCAACCTAATCGGCGGACGGGGACTTGGGCTGTATCAGCTCGTTTACCCCGTCTATTGTTTGCTTTTGACGGTGTCGGCAACGGGGATTCCCTCGTCGATCGCCAAGCTCACCGCCGAGCGGATCGCCAAAAACGAAAACGATAGGGCGGTCTTAAAAACCGCAATGAAACTCTTTCTTTTCATCGGCGTATTCGGGAGCTTTTTTATGGCGTTAACCGCCCCGATTTTATCCAAAGCACAAGGCAGCGGAGAAGTGCTTGGCGGATACTACGCGTTAGCTCCGTCCGTCTTTTTCGTGTCCGCCATTTCCGTTTTTCGAGGCTGGTTTCAAGGGCGCAACCGCATGTTTCCGACCGCTCTTTCCGAAATCACCGAACAAGCCGTCAAGGTGGGGTTTGGGTTGCTGTTTGCCTATCTTTTTAGAGAGGATATCGCCAAAGCGGTGGTGTTTTTGCTCCTATCCGTTTCTTTGTCCGAGTTAGCGACGCTGCTGCTTATGATTGTACTGTATAAACGCGCACCTGCCCCCGACGAAGAGAAAAACGAGGGGGGCAGGTGCGAGGTGAAAACGATTATCAAGCTTAGCGTACCCGTCACTTTTAGCTCGATACTGCTACCCTTGTCCGCACTTTTGGATAGTGTATTAGTGCCGAGGTTCTTAAGCGCGTACGCAAGCGATACAGTCACCTTATACGGGTTGTTTGCAGGGGGCGCGGTGACGGTAATTAACCTGCCCGTATCCGTTTGCTACGGGATAGCGGCGGCGAGCGTACCGCGCGTAACAACGGCTGCAAAGGGAGAGGGTTCGGCGCGGAAAGCTGTGTTTTTCTCCCTGGGCATTACCTTGGCGGTAGGGGCGGTGAGCGCGTTGGGGTTATACCTGTTTGCGGAGCCTGCGGCAAAGATTATTTTCCGTAGCTTGGCAGGGGAAGAGCTTACGCTTTTAATTGAGCTGATCAAGGCGTTTTCCATTAGTGCACTCACCCTTTCCTGCGTGCAAACGCTGTCGGCGTGTCTAACAGCGCAAGGCAAACCGCAGTATGCGGCGCTGTCCATGATGATTGCGCTTACTTTAAAAACGGGGTTGTACCTGCTCTTTTTGCCCAAGCGCGAAATTTCCGTTTTTGGGCTTGCATATGCAACGAATATCGCGTATGCGGTTGCTTTTCTTTTGGATTTATTGTATAATATAGTCATATTAAGAAAAAAGAGGGCAAAAGCATGATTACCATTATCGGTCTTGGCGTAGAACAAGGGGATTTATCAAAGCGCGGAGAAACGCTCATTTTTGAGGCGGTAAAATCGGGCAGACCCGTCCTTGTGCGTACGGCGAACACCCGTTCCTATCAAACGGTTAAGGACATGGGTATTCCGCACGAGTGTTTGGACTATATCTACGAGCGCAGCAGGAACTTTGCCACGCTTGCTAAAAACCTTGCCAAAGCGGTGACGGATAAAGGGGAAAACGCCGTGTATTTGGTGGACAGCGCGGCGACCGAAGACAATTCGGTAAAGGCGCTGTTAAAGCGCGTCCGCGGCAAAGCGGAGATTGTGGACGGCGTGTCCAAGACGACCGCGCTTGTGCGCGCGGCTGGGTTTGCAGGCTGTTCGTATACCGCCGTATCCGCTTACGAGCTGGAAGAGCGCGCCAACGAGGACAACCTTGCCCTGCCTCTCGTGGTGTACGATTTAGACGATAGAGGGCTTGCCGGGGATATCAAGCTCTTGCTTGGGAGTGTGTTCGGCGAAGAGAGCGAGGCGCTTTATCTTTGCGGCGGCAAAGCCAAGAAAATCTCTCTTTTTGAGCTGGATAGACAGAAAAATTATGATTACACGACGGCGGTAGCGATTGAACGGCAGGAACTGTTGGAAAAGCAACGGTTTTCCCTTGCCGATTTGCGTGAAATCGTCGTGCGTTTGAGAAAACCCGACGGCTGTCCTTGGGATAGAGTGCAAACGAACGAAAGCATTAAAATGTCCGCCGTTGAAGAGGCGTACGAACTGGTGGACGCGGTGGATACGGGTGACGACGAGAAAATTTTGGAAGAGGCAGGGGATATTCTCCTGCAAACGGTATTCCACGCGGTTATGAAAGAGGAATGCGGTGCCTTCGATTTGCGCGACGTGGTGACGGGGATTTGTCAAAAATTGATCTCACGCCATACCCATGTATTCGGCGAAGACAAAGCAAAGGACGGCGAGAGCGCGCTTTCCGTATGGGAAAAGAACAAAATGACGGAAAAACACCAAGTCACCTTTGCCGATTCGGTCAACGACGTGCCCAAGTGCTTCCCTGCCGCTATGCGCGCGCAAAAGATAGGCAAACGCGCCTCGAAAGCAGGTTTGGATTTTGCAAGCGCGAAAGAGGCGGCAAGCAAAGTCGAAGAGGAACTTGCAGAGTTTTTCAAAGCCTACGAAACGGGGGATAAAGCGGAAACGGAAAAGGAACTTGGCGATTTGCTCTTTGCTGTCGTCAATATCGGCAGAAAAGCTGGGTGCGATTGCGAAAAAGCGCTTAAAGAATCCGCCGAGCGTTTTGCGAAGCGTTTCACGATTGCTGAAGGCTTGGCGCTTGCGGACGGGAAGACGGTGACCAAACTCACACCCGAAGAATGGGACGAATATTACGTAAAAGCAAAGGGGCAGGTATGCGATTAACGCCGATTACCCTTGGGGGATTGACAATTGACAACAACGCGTTTTTAGCGCCTTTGGCAGGGTATACCAACTATGCGTTTAGAAGGCTTTGCAAGGGCTACGGCGCAGGGCTTTGCTATACGGAAATGGTGAGCGCAAAGGGCTTGAAATACGGCAGCGAGAACACGGAAGAGCTGCTGTATACGAACGCGGAAGAGGGGCTTTGCGCGGCGCAAATCTTCGGGAGCGACCCCGATATTATGCGCGCGGCGTGCGAGCATGACAAGCTTGCGCCCTTTCCGATTGTCGATATCAATATGGGCTGTCCCGTGCCGAAAATTTACAAAAACGGCGAGGGGAGCGCGCTTTTGGAAAATCCTGCCTTGGCGGAAAAGATTGTCAAAGAATGCGTCAAAAGCGGAAAAATAATCACTGTAAAGTTCCGTATCGGAATTAACGGGAACCACCTTATCGCCAAAGAGTTCGCAAAGCGTATGGAAGGTGCGGGTGCAAACTTGATTACCATTCACGGGCGCACCAAGGATAAAATTTACGCAGGCGAGGTGAATTTCGAGCAAATCGCCGAGGCGAAAAACGCCGTCAACATCCCCGTGATTGCCAACGGCGGCGTCTTCTCAAACGAGGATGCGGAAACCTTACTTACACAAACGGGCGCGGACGGCGTTATGGTGGCGAGAGCCTCTCTTTTTAATCCTCAAATCTTTTGCGAATTGACGGGGAAAGAGGGCGAGGGCAAGCGCGCCATGTTTGAAAAACAGCTAAAATGGACGAGGCAGGTATGCGACGAACGCTTTACCACCGTGTTCATGCGGAAAATGGCGGCGTTCTACGTCAAGGGCGAACGGGGCGCGGCAGGGTTTAAGGAACGGCTGTTTAAAGCGCAGACCCCCGACGAGATTTGGGAAATCGTACAAGAAATTTGGCAAGAATAATATACATTTGCACATACTTTCTAAAAAGGGGGTATGGCAATGGCGACGAAAGCAAAAAAAGCGAGCAGGATAGAGGAAATTTCCAAGTATTTCCTTTTAAACCTGCTCCTTTCTTTTATCGGGTGGGGGTATGAAACCCTGCTTATGCTGTTTATGACGGGGGAGTATCAAAACCGCGGTTTTTTAAGCCTGCCCCTTTGTCCCATTTACGGCGGAACGCTAATGGCGGTATATTTTCTTTTCGGTACGCCCGACGAGGCCAGGGGCTTGTTGAAACGGGTAGATAACCCCCTCGTGCGCAGTCTAATCTACCTTACGGCGGCGTTTTTAGCGCCTACGGCAGCCGAGCTTATCGTGGGGGCGTACTTCGATAAATTCCACGGTGTTTGGCTGTGGAGCTACAACGGCTTGCCCCTTAATTTCAAGGGATATATTAGCTTGCCGATATCCGTGCTTTGGGCAGTCATGATTTTTCTGTTTATGAAGTTTATCTTCCCGAGCTTAAAAAAATGGATATTCAAAATCCCGAAAACGCTGTCGATTGCCTTTGCGGCGGCGTTTGCAACCGTCGTCCTTGCGGATTTTGTGAAATCGTATATAAGTATAAAAAAATTGCCCTGATAAAGGGCTTTTTTTATTGCCGATAAACGCTTCAAGACAAGTAAAATCTTGCGATTTTGCCCTAAAAGAGGGCGAAATACGAAAATATTTTCAAAAGGGGGAAGTTTTTTTTCTTAAAATACTGTACATTTTCAAAATTTTATGGTATAATGGGAGAGAAAAATAACGATTTTCCTTTTTTTATAAAAAAGGAAAGCGGAATGGAGAAAAAAGTATGGCGGAAAGAATTGAAGCGGAATACGGCGCGGAGCAAATCCAGGTATTAGACGGCTTGGAGCACATTAGAAAACGCCCCGGTATGTACATTTCGTCCACGGACGCAAAGGGTTTGCACCACCTCGTACACGAGGTCGTGGATAACTCCATGGACGAGGCGCTTGGAGGGTACGGTACCCATATCGAGGTGACGATCAACCCCGACGGCAGCTGCACCGTGCAGGACAACGGGCGCGGTATTCCTACGGGTATTCACCCCAAGGAAGGAATTTCCACTTTGGAAGTCGTATTTACCAAGGTCAACGCAGGCGGTAAGTTCGGCGGGGATTCGGGGTACAAGGTATCCAGCGGTTTGCACGGCGTAGGCGTAAAGGCGGTTAACGCGCTGTCCGAATGGTTGGACGCGGAAGTCCGCCACGAGGGGAAGATTTTCAAGCAAACCTACAACCGCGGTGTGCCTCAACGCAGCGTGCAGGTGGTTGGCGAGTCCGACGAAATGGGTACGAAGGTCACCTTCCTGCCCGATAGGGATATCTTTGAAACGACCGAGTTCAATTACGATACCTTGAAGGGCAGACTTCGCGAGCTTGCATATCTCAACAAAGGTCTTCGCATTTCGCTTGAGGATACGCGCGAAGGGCAAGAGCAAAAGGATTCCTTCTGCTATGAGGGCGGTATCTGTTCGTTCGTAGAGGAACTCAATAAGAGCCGTGAAGAGCTTTTATTCCCTGCTCCCGTCTACTTTGAAGAGCAGGAAGGGGATACCGTTTGCGAAGTGGCGATTCAATACAACGAATCGTACAACGAAGTCATTTACAGCTACGCGAACAACGTCAACACGCGCGACGGCGGTACGCACGTCGAGGGCTTGAAGATGGCGCTTACCAAGGTCATTAACGAGGCTGGTAAAAAGCTGAACATTTTAAAGGAAAACGACAAGCTCACGGGCGAGGACGTCCGCGAGGGTATTACGGCGGTCGTTTCCGTCAAGCTCACCAACGCGCAGTTTGAATCGCAGACGAAGGACAAGCTGAACAACTCCACCATTCGTGTGTTCGTCAATAAGTGCGTGACCGAGCATATGGCTACCTTCTTGGAAGAAAATCCCTCGGTTGCCAAAGAGCTGGTGCTCCGCTGTATCACGGCGCAAAAGGCGCGCGATGCGGCGAGAAGCGCAAGAGAATTGACGAGAAGAAAGGGGGTTTTGGGTTCGACGACTCTCCCTGGGAAACTTGCCGACTGTTCGGACAGAAGAAGCGAGCTTTGCGAAATCTATATCGTTGAGGGGGACTCCGCAGGCGGTACGGCAAAGCAAGGCAGAGATAGAAGATTCCAAGCGATTTTGCCCCTTAGAGGTAAGATTTTGAACGTAGAAAAGGTTAGATTGAACCGCGTTTTGGAAAACGAGGAAATCAAGTCTATGATTACGGCGTTCGGGTGCGGTATTTTGGACGATTTCGACGAAAGCAAGCTTAGATACGATAGAATTATTTCCATGACCGATGCCGACGTCGACGGCGCGCACATTCGTATTTTGTTGTATACCTTCCTCTTCCGTTATATGCGCCCGCTTATCGAACACGGGCACGTATACGCGGCAAAACCGCCTCTTTATAAGGCAACCTGCAAGGGCAACGTGGATTATCTCTATTCCGAAGAAGAAAAGCTGGAATACGATAAAAACGCGCCCGGTAAAGTGGAATACCAACGCTACAAAGGGCTTGGCGAAATGAGCACCGAACAGCTTTGGGATACGACCATGAACCCTGCAACGAGAACGCTTATCCGCGTGACCATGAAGGACGCGGCGGAGGCAGACCAAATGTTCTCTATGCTCATGGGTGAGAACCCCGAACTTAGAAGAAAGTTTATCGAAGAGAACGCCTCTTTGGTGACCGATTTGGACGTATAAGGATAGGAGGGAGAAGACAATGGCTAAAAAAGAAACCAGCCCCGAATTGACCGAGGAGTTTAAGAAAACACTCCAAATGACGAAATTGCTCGACATTGAGGTAGACGACGAGTTAAAGCGCTCGTTTATCGCCTACGCAATGGCGGTTAATAAATCCCGTGCAATCCCCGACGTTCGCGACGGTTTAAAACCCGTGCACAGAAGAATTTTGTATTCCATGCACGAAATGGGTTTGTACAACGATAAAGCGACCCGTAAGTGCGCCCGTATCGTCGGTGACTGTATGGGTAAGTACCACCCTCACGGCGACAGTTCTGTATACGACGCGCTGGTGCGTTTGGCGCAGGATTTCACGATTAACTTTCCCCTCGTATTCGGCCACGGGAACTTCGGCAGCGTAGACGGCGACAGCGCCGCTGCTATGCGTTATACCGAAGCGAAACTTTCCAAGCTGGCGGCGGAAATGCTCAAAGACTTGGATAAGGAAACGGTGGACTTTATCCCCAACTTCGACGGGAGCGAAGAAGAACCCACGGTATTGCCTGCAAGATATCCCAACCTCTTGGTAAACGGTGCGGACGGTATCGCGGTAGGTATGGCGACGAACATTCCTCCCCATAACCTCGCGGAAGTCATCGACGGTACGATCGCTATGATCGACAACCCCGAAATTACGGTAGACGAGCTGATGGAATATATCCCTGCCCCCGACTTCCCTACGGGCGGTTTGATTATGGGCAGAAGCGGTATCAAGAGAGCGTACAGAACGGGTCAAGGCAACCTCGTTATCCGTTCCAAGTGCGAAATCGAGGACTACGGCACGGGCGCGAACACCCGTTCCCGTATCGTTGTCACGGAAATCCCGTACCAGGTGAATAAAGCCCAGCTGATCAAGACGATTGCGGATATGGTAAACGACAAACGCCTTGAAGGGATTTCGGATATCCGCGATGAATCGGGCAGAGACGGTATGCGTATCGTAATCGAATGTAAAAAGGACGCGAACGCGCAGGTCGTACTCAACACCCTTTACAAGAAAACGAAATTGCAAATTTCCGACGGTATTATCTTGCTGGCTTTGGTGGAAAACGGCACCGAGCCCAAGACGTTGAACCTTCGCGAGATTTTGTACTACTATTTGGAACACCAAAAGGAAGTTATCACGCGCAGAACGCGTTTCGAGCTGAACAAGACGGAAGAACGCGCACACATTATCGCAGGCTTGGTTTTAGCGCTTGCGAACGTGGACGAGGTTATCCGCATTATCAAGGCGTCGGCGGACAAGAACGCGGCGATCGAGGGCTTGACTTCGGCGTTCGAGCTGGACGAGAAACAAGCCAACGCGATTTTGGAAATGCGCCTTCAAAGATTGACTTCTTTGGAAGTGGAAAAACTCAAAGACGAGCTTGCCACGCTCCATGCGACGATTGCGGATCTCAAAGATATCCTTGCAAACGAGAGCCGTGTAATGGCGATTATCCGCGAAGATTTGTGCACGATTAAGGACAAGTACCCTTCGCCCAGAAAATCGGAAATTTCCGTCGATTACGGCAATATTGACGACGAGGATTTGATCGATCGCGAGGACGTCGTGATCACGATCACCCACGGCGGTTATATCAAGCGCTTGCCCGTTGAAGAATATAGGGCGCAAGGCAGAGGCGGCAGAGGCATTACGGGACATAGACCCAAGGAAGAGGACTACGTAGAAAAAATGTTCGTATGCTGCACGCACGATCCTATCCTGCTCTTCTCGTCGAAGGGTAAGGTGTACTCGATCAAGGGCTACGAAATCCCCGAGGCGAACAGAACGGCAAGGGGCAGGGCTGTGGTGAATATCGTACAGCTTGACCAAGGCGAAAAAATCGAGGCGGTGCTCCCCGTGCTTGAAAACGGAACGGGCTACTTGATTATGGCAACCGAAAAGGGCTTGATTAAAAAGACCCACACCGACGAATTCAAGCGTATTGCGAAGAATGGTAAGATTGCCATTAAGCTCCAAGAAAACGATAGATTGATTTCCGTCGGCTTTACCACGGGCGAGAACGAGATTTTGATCGCGTCGAGAGGCGGTAAGTGTATCCGCTTTGCGGAAACGGACGTCCGTCCTACGGGCAGAGGCACGCAGGGTGTAAGAGCAATTCACCTCGCAAAGGACGATATCGCGGTAGATATGTTGATTATCGACCCTGCATTCGACTTGTTCACGCTCACCTCGCTTGGGTACGGTAAACGCTCCAAGATTGAGGATTACAGATTGCAAACGCGCGGCGGTAAGGGTATCAAGGCAGGTATCTTCAACGAAAAGACGGGCCACCTTGTCAACCTCAAACCCGTCACCGACGAAAACGATATCATGATTATTACGACGGGCGGTACGATTATCCGTATGCACGCAGATACGATTAGCTGTATCGGCAGAAGCACCAGGGGCGTAAGAGTTATGAACGTTAAGGACAGCGAGGTTGCTACCGTAGACATTACCGAACGCGACGACGAAGCGGAAACGCAAGCACCCGAAGAAACGGCGGCGGATTTAAGCCCCGAGGATTTGGCAGGCGATACGGAAGTGGAAGAAGTAGAGGAAGTCGTACTTGACGAAGAAGTAGACGAAACCCCTGCGGACGAAGAGTAAACGCATACATGGTATAGACAAACCCCCTCAATTGCAGTTGCGATTGAGGGGGTTTTAAGTTAAGTTTTTACTTTATATATTGCTTAATATTCCTTTTCACGCTCCACACAAAGGATTTCGTTCGCGTCTAAATCTAACGCTGTGCAAAGTCGCGAAAGCGTATCTAATGCAGGAAGCGTTTTTCCGTGAATATAGCTTGAAATTTGCTGTTGCCGAACACCGATTTTAAGTGCAATTTCTTCTTGTGTCATACCGCTTTGTAAAATACCTTCCGCAAGCTTTTTGGAAATATGTGTCGCCGTTATCATAGTATTCTCCTTAAATCATATTTCCCTTTTATTTTACGCGCTATGCGTGTATTTTTCTTGACTTACATGTATTGCATGTAATATAATTAAAAAGGTAGACAAAAAGGAGCATTAAAAATGGAATACAAAAAATTTTTACAAAACTTAAAACAGTTAAGAGAAGAAAAAGGGATATCCATGAAAAAAATGGGGGAGTTTTTGGGAGTGTCCTACATTCAGTATGGCAACATAGAAGCGGGTAGAAGCGGTTTTAAGGTGCCAGACCTATTTTCTGTTTGCAAGGCATTAAAAGTGCACCCAAACACCTATTTGAAGGGGATATGGAAAGGGTGAGCGAATACGGCTTACTTCTTGAGGAAATAAGAAGGCTGCCTACCCGAGAATTTAAAATTGCCAAAGATTTGGTTATGCTTATGAACTTATCCGTGGACGACTTGTAAAAAGAACCCCCCGATTGCGGTTGCAATCGGGGGGTTTTGTTTGTGAGATATTTATTATATAAATGCGATATGCAAGGCGTTGCCTTGCGTTATTGTAATATTTCCACTACGCGAGCTTTGCTCGCATATCGCACGAGCGTAGCGAGTATATCGCTTGCCATAGGCAAATATGGCAAATCCAACGGATTTATATCGCTTTATTCGTCCGCAGGGTTCATCATATCGAACGCCTTTATCAGGAAACCCGATATCGGGAAGGATGCTTGGACGATAATGACAATCAATAGGATTTGAGGTAAGCTAAAGTTGACCGCTGCCCAGTTTTCAAATACGAAGTTCCCCAAAATCGGCGCGGATACGACGATCGCGCACAGTGCCGCCGCTACGACGAACAGTACCGAACGCAGCGCGTTAAAGGGCTGACAAATTCGATACAGCATCACCAGACCGCAGAAGGTCAAGGCAAGCATCATAAGACCTTGGTATTCCAACGTTTCTCCACCGAGCTCATTGACAAAACCAAAGGTTGTGGCGAGGGAAGTGTTGTGCATACAGAATAAAGTCAAAATGCCCAGTGCCATTGTAAACGCCCCAGGTATGGCTCTGCTGAGGACGTAAGGAATGAACTTGCCCTTAACGCGTTCGGTGTTGGGCTGTAAGGAGAGCACGAGCGAGGGGATTGCGCTGACGAACATTTCGTACATGAGCATATGGCTCGTTTCGAAGAAGTACTTATTCGAAAGGGCGATACATACCACCGCAAGGGTAAGAATGAGAAGGGTCTTCATAATATACAGCGCGGACGAATCCTTGATGTTATTGATAACCCGTCGCCCTTCGTTAACGATTTTGGGCATAGACCCGAAGTTATTATCCTGCAAAACGAGGTTAGACACGTTTCTTGCCGCCTCGCTGCCCGAGGCTACGGATACGGCACAGTCCGCCTCTTTCATTGCCAAAATATCGTTTACGCCGTCCCCCGTCATGGCTACCGTATGCCCTGCTTTTTTAATCGAGCGGATTAAAATTGCCTTTTGTTCGGGGGTGACACGCCCAAATACCGTGTACTGGTTCGCCGCCGTTTCTACTTCCAAATTCGACAGGCCTTCCAAGGAAATGAACTGCGAGGCGTTTTGAATACCCGCTCTTCTTGCTACTTCGGAAACGGTCACGGGGTTGTCGCCCGAAATGACCTTTACGGCAACGTCGTTTTCTCTAAACCACTTAATCGTTTCAATTGCATCGGGACGAATATTGTCCGAAAGGGTAATTACGGCTACGGCACGAAGGCCTGAAGGGATTTTGTCTCCTTGAATTTGCCCGACGGCGTGCGCCAGTACGAGCACGCGCAAGCCCATTTGCGCATACTGCTTAACAATCTTATCGATACGCACGGGTACGGGTTTCAATACAAATTCGGGCGCGCCGAGCACGTACGTACCCACGTCTTCAAAGGTGACGGCGGAGAGCTTTCTTGCCGAGGAGAAGGGCAAAGTCGCCATGGGCTGCAGGGCAGTGGAGTGCCCGAAACGCTCGTAAAGCGCAATGGAAGTTTGGTTGTTATCGTTGAGCGAGGCAAGCATAGAACCTAAAATATCGTCCACGCCGTATTCGCCCGTAGCGTTGAGCAAAATGCAATCGCTTACCTTCATGCGCCCGTCCGTAATCGTACCCGTCTTATCCAGACACAGCACGTTTACGCGCGCGAGCATTTCCAAGGAGTACATATCTTGCACTAAAGTATTGTACTTGGCAAGTCTAATCATGCCCGTTGAAAGGGCGATGGTCGTCAAAAGGAGCAAGCCCGAAGGGATCATACCGATCACGACGGAAGCGGTTCTTCTAATCGTTTCGCGAACGTCCTCGTTTCCGGCTAAAAGGTTATTCCAAAAACCGCCGCTCTCCTGCAAGGATGCCCAACTGCCGCCGATTTCTTTATAGTTTGTAAAGAACATTAGAATGGCGATGGGAACGATAGCAAACCCGATGACGCGGATAAACAGCGTGATAGAGTTCATAATTTCCGAGTTAGGGCGTTTATATTTTTTTGCCCTTGCAGTAAGCTTGCTAATATAGGTATCCTCGCCGATTTTATCCACGCGCACGGCGATTTGACCGCTGGCTACGAACGAGCCTGCATACAGCAAATCTCCGTCCTCTTTTCTAATAGGTACGGATTCGCCCGTCAGCAGGGATTCGTTAAGCTCCGCCAGACCTTCAACGGCAAAGCAGTCGGCTGGGACCTGCTGTCCTGCGGAGAGAATTAAAATATCGTCGATAACAAGCTCTTCCACGGGGATTTCCAAACGCTTGCCCCCGCGCACGACTTTGGCGGTGGGGGAGGAGAGAATGGACAGTTTATCCAGTTTTTTCTTCGCGCGGATTTCGAGCACGATACTTACCATGGTATTGATGAGGAAGATAAATACGAATAAGTACTGTGAAAAAGGCGCATCGGCAAGCAAAAGCGCCGCCGTCGCAATCGCGCAAAGCAGGTTGAACCCCGTGCAAAGGTTGCCCACGAAAATACTGCGGTAGGATTTGGAGTACTTTTTCCCCGATTTATTGACAAGCCCTTGTTCCATGCGTTCTTGCACTTGTGCGCGCGACAAACCCTCGCTTGCGAGTGCGTTAAAACGCTGTACGTCCGCCATCGACGCGGACGTTTTTTTCTTTTCTTTCTTTTTTTGGAAAAGAGCGCCGATTTTCTTTGGCGTTTTTTCTTGCTGTTCTTCTTTTTTCATAAAAATAAGACCTCATGATAGAGATTGCCTTTACATTATAACATATAAAAGGGAAAAATACAAGTTTTTTGTGTGAAAATCATAGGAAATCCCGTTTAAGACTTTTTATTTAATTGCTTTTATTATACAAAAGTTGTATAATAGGGAAGATAAATCAAGTTTTTGAGGTATGACATGATTGATATTAACCTTATCCGCACGAATGCGGAACTCGTAAAAGAGAATATTCGTAAAAAATTCCAAGACCACAAGCTTCCCCTTGTGGATAAAGCGTTGGAGCTGGATACCAAACGCCGTGCTTTGATTGCGGAAGGAGATGCGCTCCGTTCGGCGAGAAACACCCTCTCCAAACAAGTAGGCATGCTCATGAAAGAGGGGAAAAAGGACGAGGCGGAAAAGGTAAAAGCGCAGGTAAAAGCAGATGCCGACCGTCTGGTTGCCATTGAAAAGGAAAGCGAGGAAACGGAAACCGAGCTTAAAAAGGTCATGATGGCAATCCCCAACATAATCGCTTCCGACGTACCCGTCGGCAAGGACGACAGCGAAAACGTTGAACTTCAGCGTTTCGGCGAGGCAAAAGTGCCCGATTTTGAAGTGCCTTATCATTTGGATATTTTGGAGAATTTGGACGGTATCGACGTGGATTCCGCGCGCCGTACTTCGGGACAAGGGTTCTACTACCTTACGGGGGATATCGCAAGATTGCACTCCGCAGTGCTTACCTATGCGCGCGATTTCATGATCGACAAGGGCTTTACCTACGTCATTCCCCCCTATATGATCCACGGCGACGTCGTTTCGGGGGTTATGAGCTTCGACGAAATGGAAAACATGATGTACAAGATCGAGGGCGAAGACCTTTATTTGATCGGTACGAGTGAACATTCCATGATCGGCAGATTTATGGGTCAAATTATCGACGGTAAGAAATTGCCCATGGCGCTTACCAGCTATTCTCCCTGTTTCCGCAAGGAAAAGGGCGCGCACGGTATCGAGGAACGCGGTATTTACCGTATCCACCAGTTTGAAAAGCAGGAAATGATCGTCGTTTGCCGTCCCGAAGAGAGCGAAGAATGGTACGAAAAGCTTTGGAGCTACACGGTAGAACTCTTCCGTTCCATGGATATTCCCGTAAGACAGCTTGGTTGCTGTTCGGGGGATTTAGCCGATCTCAAATACAAGAGCTGTGACGTAGAGGCATGGAGCCCCCGTCAAAAGAAATACTTTGAAGTAGGTTCGTGTTCCAACCTCACGGACGCGCAGGCGCGCAGACTGTCCATTCGTTATAAGGACGAGGACGGTAAAACCAAGCTTGCCCACACCTTGAACAACACGGTAGTTGCGCCCCCCCGTATGTTGATTGCGTTTATCGAAAACCACCTTCAAGCGGACGGCAGCGTTCGTATCCCCGAAGTGTTGCAGCCGTACATGGGTGGCAAGAGAGCAATTTTACCTAAGAAATAAGAAAGAAAGGAACGGCTAAGCCGTTCCTTTATCAAGTGAAATGAAATATTTATTTTTCGATATCGAATGTTCGGTGGTATCCAAGAAAGCGGCGAAAATTTGCGCCTTTGGATATTGTCTAACGGATGAAAAATTTAATATTCTCGAAAAAGAGGACTTGCTCATTAACCCCCAAGGCGGTTTTCATTTAACCGATCGAAAGGGTACGCAGGGACTCGTTTTGCCCTACGAATACGGCAGTTTTAAAAAATATCCCACCTTCAAAGAGCGCGCGGAGAAGATTTACGCTTTGCTCCAAGACACGGACACGCTCGTAGCAGGGCACGCCACCATGAACGACGTGAAATATCTCAATTTAGAGAGCCACCGTTTCTCCCTGCCCTCGTTCAAGTTCGATTTTGCGGACACGCAGTTTTTGTACATGAACCGTGTGGGGGATTTTTCTAGGCAGTTTGGCTTGGGGATAATCGCCAAGGAGCTTGGGGTGCAGTTCGTTGCCCATCGTGCGGTGGACGATGCGTACGCAACCATGAAAATTGCCGAGGCAATGTGCAGGGAAGAGGGAGAAGATACCATTCTGCCCGATTTATTGAAGAAATACGGCGTAAAGCTGGGCAGGATAGAAAATTATGAAATTACGCAAACGACCTCTGTTGGGCTTACCGCGTACAAAGAGGCGCAGGAGCGTAAAAAGGAAGAGCGCGAGCGTACGAAAGCCGCCTTTTACCGCTTTATGGACAAGGAAAAGCGCAAGCGCGCGAAAGAGGGCTTGCTCAAAAACCAAACGGTATGTTTTTCCCACCCGTTGGAGTTGGATTTGCCCTTATCCAAAAAGCTCCTTTCGGCGGCGTTTGCCGAGGGCGCCTTTTTCACTTCCCGTGCCGAGGAATGCGATTTGTATATTTGCTTTGAGGGCGAGGGCGGACAGCGTTTGAACTCCGCAAAAGGCAAGGTGCTTACCGCGCAGGAATTTTCCGCGTATTTGGGGATATAACCATGGCGAATTTACCGCAACAATTTATCGAAAATATGCAAAAACAGCTTCCCGAAACCGAATGGGAGGCGTTTTTTGCCGTCTATACGAAAAAACCCTTCAAAGGAGTGCGTTTAAACCCGTTAAAGGGGGGCATGGACGCATTGAAATCCCGTTTGCCCTTTCTCGGCACGCCCGTACCTTGGGAGAAAAACGGCTTTTATACCGATTTGGAGAAGGTAGGCGGAAGCCCTTACCACGCTGCAGGTTTGTTCTATTCGCAAGAACCGTCCGCCATGTGCGCCGCACCCTTATTAGAGGTAAAACCGGGGGAGAGGGTACTTGACCTTTGCTCCGCACCCGGGGGGAAAGGCACTCAACTCGCCTGCGAAATGGCGGGGGAAGGGATTATCGTCCTCAACGAGCCCGTCTTTTCGCGTGCGAAAATTCTTTCGCAAAACGTAGAACGCATGGGGATAAAAAACGCCGTCGTAATCAGCGAATTGCCTGAAAACTTATCCACCGTTTTCGCAGGGTATTTTGATAAAATCCTTGTAGACGCGCCCTGTTCGGGGGAGGGTATGTTTCGGAAAAACGCCGAAGAGGCTTTGTCCGAATGGAGCGAGGAGAATGTCGCGCTTTGCGCCAAACGCCAAGCCCATATCCTAAACGAGGCAACGAAAATGCTCAAAGAGGGGGGCAGGCTGGTGTATTCCACTTGCACCTTTGCAACTGCCGAGGACGAGGGGCAGGTATGCGATTACTTGCAAAACCACCCCGAAATGCGCCTCTTAAAACAGGAGAAACTATATCCGCATAAGCAAGACGGCGAGGGACATTTCGCCGCGCTGTTTGAAAAGACGGAAAAGACGGGGGAATGGGATACTCGATTAAAGGAAAAGAAACTCTTTTGCCCGCGCGACAGCGAGAAAGCCTATCGCGATTTTGAAAAGGCGTTCTTTAAACAAAAATTTGCCAGCCGTTTATACGAGGCAGGCGGTATGTTATACGAACTGCCCGAGGGCGTATTCGACTGGAAAGGCTTACAAATTCTCCGCGTTGGTGTACGGCTTGGGGAAGTAAAAAACGGCAGGTTTGAGCCCTCGCATTCGCTTGCGCTGTGTATACGCAAAGAGGAATGTGCCAACACGGTGGATTTAAGCGAAAACGACCCCCGTTTGGAGAAGTATTTAAGAGGGGAGAGCATCGAGGCGGAAGTGAGGAACGGCTGGTGTCTGCTTTGCATAGAGGGTTATCCTTTGGGGCTTGGCAAGGGGGTAAACGGTACGGTGAAGAATCATTACCCGAAAGCTTTTAGAAAACAATAAAAAAACGGAGAGCTTTTGCTCTCCGTTTTTTGTGTGGAAAATTCAATAATCTTTTTCGCCTAACAAATAATCCGTGCTTACTTCAAAATACCGCGCGAGGATAATCACGGCTGGCGCGGTTGGATTTCTCTTGCCCGTGTCCCAATAAGCGATAGCGGTTTGCGTAAGGCCGGTAGCTTTTGCAAGTTGCGCTTGAGAGATTCCTTTTTCGTTTCTTAATTCTTTTAATCTTTCAATAAATTTATCCATATTCAATATTTAATCACAAAAGTCATTAAAAATACTTGACAATGACATTTGTTAATTATATAATATTTATGACATTTGTTTATAAGGAGCTTTTTATGTCGGCGATTAGAGATATGTATGAAATGGTAAAAGGGCATTACGATAGTGTTGCGCAAACGGAGGAATATCGAAAATGCTTAGACGAAGTGATTAAGTACGACGACGAAATGCGCGAGGCGTTGAGGGACAATTCCAAGCTGTTGGAGTTATATAAAAAAACGACGGGCGCTTTGGACGAATTGCATTTAGTATGCGCGGACGATCATTATATCGAAGGATTTAGATTCGGGGTTTTAATGGGTTTGGATATAGCAGGGATCCATTGACAGGACAAAATGCAGAGGGGTGCTAAGATTTGCGACATAGATATATTGCGCGGAGTGAACCGAAGCGTTTGCAAATAAAAAGAGAGAACAGTTCGGCTTTGCCGATTTGTTCTCTCTTTTGTTTTTAATCTGGGTTAGCCCATTTGAAAGGTATTATTTCTTGTTTTGATAACCTTTCTTTTTGCGTACTGCCTTTACGCTATAGCGTATTGCAAGGCTTGCAACTGCCAAGAGGAGTACCGCAGCGATAGCAATCGAGCTTGCCAAAAGCCATACGTTTGCGCCGTCCGTCGTCGTTTCGTCCGAACTGCTGTCCGCGGAAGTGTCGTCCGCCTTTTCCGCAGGGGTGACTGTCTTATCCGTCAAGGAGTAGTCTGCAAATACGTTGTAGCCTATGATTTGATCGGCGCTATTTTTCTCGGTATAGAAGAGGTATGCAACGCCTTCCGTATGTTCGGAGGGAACGAACTTCTTATCGTAGAGGTTGCCAACCTTTTCACTGTCGAGGCTGGAATCGTATCTTACGAACTTGTCAGTATCGAAGTAGGAGAATACGCTTTCAAAACAGTTTTCTTCGCTTGCATTTTCCTTGCCTTCTTCTACCAAGTCGAAGTTGGCTTCACGGTAGTTGTAGTCGAATGCAACTAAACCTTCTACGGGAGTACCCTTTCTCGTCGCGCTGTTCCAAACTTCCAAGCGGTAGTTCTTCGCCGTCTCGCCGACGTTGAGATAGAAGGTGACGGTCACCCATTGACCATCCGTGGAAATGTTTTCCACCTTAAGTTCTTTATTCGCGGTAGCCGTATAACGAGCCGTAAGTTTTTCTGCCGTGACGAGGTCTGCAAGGTTAAGCACCTTCACGCCGTTGCCGTTGTCTTCGGTGTAGTACGCGCCGTTATAGAGATAGAACGCTTCTCTATTCCAAGTATAATCGTGGTAGTCGTGGGAAGCGCCGTTTTCCGCAACGAACAAGTCGCCTGCGCCTACTTCGCCGTATGCGTTAAGGTTTGCAAAGTAGCCGTTCTTTTGTTCGTCCGTCAAAGCGGAGTAGCCTTTCCAGTTCTTATTTGCTTTATACAAGCCGTTGGATTGAAGCTTGAACGCAACCTGCGTACCTTTCTTTGCAGGATCGCCCGTGCAGATATTGCCGTTGTCGTCATACCAGAAGGTAAGGGATCTGCTGATAGAAAGAGCGTTTTGATAACTGCCGTCTTCCGCATCGATAAGATATACGGAAGCTTTCGCAGCGCCCGTCGTCTTCACGCGGAGAGAGATTGCCTTTTGACCGCTGCTTGCCGTCGTCTTTGTACCGATAAAGCCGTAGGACTTCGCGCCGCTTACCATATACGCATCGTTCCAAATGACGAGAGGTTGGGTAGCGCCTTCAAATACTGCGTTCCAAATCTTACCCGCATCCGTTTCGGTCGTAAGCGCTTGAATACCCGTCAGCCAAGCCGCGCCTGCGTTGTCGGAGTTCGCGAGAACTTCTGCGAAATGCTTTTTATTCAAAAGACCTGCATTTGCGTAATTGTTGATTTCGCGTCTGGAATCATCGTCCGTGCCGTCGGGAAGGCTTACGCGGTAGTTGTCGCTGTAAACGCCCTTGTAGTTTGCAGGAGTGCCAAGACCCTTTTCAAGTGCGTCTACGGGAACGCCCTTCACGCTGTCAAAGCCGCTGTTGCCACCGCCTTCCGCTTCGGTTGTGTCTTCCTTCAAGGTGACGATTTGAGCGTACGTACCGCTCTTCGCGCTTTCAAATTCCTTTTCGCTCATACCGTAGCTTTCAAAGCCTGCGAACGCCGCGAACCCGGGAACGAAGCTTTCCTTCGTCGTCGAGGTGGTGATATCGGTAGGACCGTAGTTGAACTTCAAGGTAAAGGAACTGCTGTCCACATCTTCGTCAAGCTTAACGAAGAAGAAGCACTTTTGCCAGCCGTCGTAAATATTTTCGGTATCGCCGATCTTCACGCCTTCGATATCATAGATATTGAGGGAACTAAACGCCGTTTCTTCGAAACCGTTGACGAGGGTCACGCTTGCCGCCGTGCCCGAAGAAAGGTCAGACGTCTTCACGTAGAAGGAGAGCGCCATATATTCGGGGTACTCCGAAGATGTGGGATCCAAAGGGTCATTGTTCGTATCCAAGGTAAAGCTTGCCGTAGAAGTTGCGGTGTATGCCGTACCGTTTGCGGAAAGGAGCATGAGAATATTCTTGTCCGTCAAGGTATCAACAAATACTTCGCCGTCTTCGTTGGTATCGTCGAAGAAGTTGTTGTAGATAACCTCAAGATACTTATTGCTTTGCGCTGCCGTTTCAATAGCAGTTCTATCTGCAAATACACCGGTCACGCTGTTGGTAGTGTCCTTGGCAGGGTTTACGCTGTCCAGGCCTACGCTGCTTTCCGTGCGGTCTACCGTAGTAGCGTTAAAGATATTCGCGGATTGCTGTTCCCAAGCGGTAGCGCCGAAGAAGTTGAGCGCGAATTCTTTGTATGTCTTATGCTTATACGCATCAATCGTTTTGGCAAGCTTATCGCTTTCGAGGGTCGCCGTGAAGTCGATTGCCTTTTCTCCCGTTGCGGTTATAGCTTCTTCAAATTTATCCTCGCTAATCAATTCGCAACGCAAATCGTCGAAGAAGGCATAGCCGTTTACGTATTCGTATCTATCCGTACCGCCGCCTTGGCCAAGCCCGAGCACGATCGAGAAGGTCGTATCCGCGTAAGCCGCGCTCTTGAGATAGAAGGAGTACTGTACCCAGCCGTTGTTTTCCGTCACGCCGTCGGTGTCGATGTTCTTCACCTCGAAGGCATCGAGGGATCTTGCGCCGACCGAGTGGGTAATGCTGATATACGCGCCTCTGTTTACCGCCTTTTGGCTTGTGCCGTCCGTCGTAGAGGTTTGTAAGTTCGCCGTCTTCACCCAAACGGAGAAGGTCGCCGCCGTACCTGCAGGGACGGTGACGGTGGAGGAAGAGGTAAACTTCTGCGCAAGACCGATCGTCTTGTTGGACGAAGTGGTGGAAGTGGGGTCGGGGTTTTCGTTGTGGATCATAAGGATATTCGTTTTATCCTTATTGTCCTCGTACCCTTCCGCGCCTTCAACCCAGTGGGTCTTGGGGTTAGCGATATTAGGAATATCTCTTTCAATGATATTCAGCTTTTGGTACTTTTCAAAATCTTCCGAGATTTTGCCGTCGGGATTTCTTTCTTCCCAAGCCTCGTAGAAGGCGAGCTTGTCCTTCGCGGTAAAGTTATCCCAGTCCGCGATAGCATCTGCATCGGAGAGTGCCTTAATTTGATCTTCGGTGTACTTTGCGCCCGAAAGGTAATTCCATTCCGCCGTGTCTACGATACCGCTCTTCGCTTTGGAAGAGGTGGAAGTACCCGAGGATGCGGAGTTGAGCGAGGAGCTCCAACCCGTCACACTGGTGCCGATGACGTTTTTACCGTCGTTTTTCTCGAAGGTTTCAAAGTCGCTGTTCTTGATAAGCCCCGTGTCCTTCACTTCATCGCTTGCATCGGTAGCCGAGCTGTCTACGGACGAGGAAACGGAAGACGAGGAGTCTTCGGGATCGGTACAGGACGCAAGCGCGGCGCTTGCGGTCGATACCATCATGAGCGATAAGAGAAGGGCAAGGAACTTGCTCTTTTTGGTGTTGTTCTTTTTCATATAACCACCTTTGGTTTTTATTGCTTACTCTTGCATATATCCCGAAAATGGGCAAACTCCCACAATTCGCGATTATGCACTCTACTATTTTAATACAAAACGCGCTCAAACGCAAGCGTTTACGAAGTAAAATACAAGAAAAAGTTTGATATTTTACAAATTTCTGCGCATTATATATTGTATATATGGAAAAATTGGCAAAAAAGAGGGGAAAAGGGATACTTTGCGGAACGCTGGTCGGGGGAGCGAACAGCTTATTCGGGGGCGGGGGAGGTATGATCGCCGTGCCTTTGCTTGTAAAAACGGGCTTGGACGAAAAACGGGCGCACGCCACGGCGATTTTGGTGATCTTGCCCGTGTCCTTGCTCTCCTTTATCTTGTATACTTTACGCGGATTTTACAATCCCCAAGTGCTTATCCCCACGGCAATCGGAGTGACTTTCGGGGGATTTTTGGGCGCGAAGTTGCTTGGCAAACTCCCCGTCAAGGCGGTCAATTTGGTGTTCGCGGCGTTGCAGGCGGCGGCTGGGCTATTCTTATTTTTTGGTTAACCTGACGAGAGCCGAACTCGAAAGGTTTTAACGGCAAAAAATGGCTGGATACTTCGTTAGGCTTTTTGACAATGCTTGGGTATTGCCTGCAAACCCCGCCTTGTCTACATCTCATTTTTTGCTCGTAAAAACTGCGTAGCACCTTAAAAGGAATATTTTTCAGCAGATTTTGGCGAAGGTGGGCGCAGTTGTATAGAAATACTACAAGAACGCATTTGACGGAATATGCGAAAAATAAACTTTTAAGGCTTACGAGTTCGACTCTCGTCAGGTTAATTATGCAATTTTATTTATATTTATTGTTAGGATTTTTAGGCGGTATTCCCGCAGGCATGGGCATGGGGGGCGGAACGGTCACCATACCCTTGCTCGTTTTGGTCGGGGGAGCGGAGCAAAAAATCGCACAATGCGCCAACCTGTTTGCCTTCCTGCCTATGAGTCTTTTTGCACTAAAAACGCACGCGGAGAATAAACTATTACAAACGCGCGGAATCGTATGGATTATCCTGCCTGCGCTCGTGCTTTCGGGGTTGGGGGCTTGGGCGGCGGCGGTTTTGCCGTCGGAATTGCTTAAAAAGGGATTCGGCGCGTTTTTAATCGGGCTTTCCTTCGTGGGATTTTTCAAGGCGAAGGAAAAGAGTTGACAACCATTTTTAAATATGCTAAAATACCGCTGTTATGAAGAAATATAAGTATATTTTGTTTGATTTAGACGGCACGCTGATTTATTCACACCCGGGGATTTATGCCTGCTTTTATTACGCCTTAAAGGAAATCGGCTGGCAGCCGCCGACTGCGGAGCAATTAAAGCTTTGCATAGGTCCCAGCCTCATGTATTCTTTTCAAAATTACTACGGCATGGACGAGGCGACGGCGTGGAAAGCCACCCAAATCTACCGCGAGGAATACGGCAGGACGGGGGTGCTCCAAAACGAGCCTATCCCCGGGGCGTTGGAACTTTTAAAGGACTTGAACAAGGCGGGCTATAAGCTTGCGATGGCGACTTCCAAGCCCGAAAAATACGCCCGTCAAATTGCGGATAGATTTGGTTTTTCGGCGTACTTTTGCGCGCAGACGGGCTGCGGTTTCGACGGCAGTTTTCCAACCAAAGCGTCGGTGATTGAAGAAGCCATGAAACGGGCGGGCGCAAGCGCGGACGAGTGCCTTATGGTCGGGGATAGAAAGCACGATAGCGAAGGGGCGAAAGAAATGGGCGTGGACTGCGCTTTGCTTAAAATCGGCTATGCGGAAAGCGAAGACGAGTATGAAAAAGCGAACCCCGAATTTATCTTCGAGGGCTTTGAAGAATTGAAGGCATTTTTAATAAAATAAGGACGGGAAAATCTCCCGTTCTTTTTTTTTGGACGAAGTATACTTCCGCATCACAACTTCGCTTTTACGAAGTAAAAACTTCGCCTATCTCGCGATAAGGTTAAATTGCACGAAAAAAAGGTCGTTTTTTATCGAAAAAGAAAGAAATTTATGAAAAAGCCAAAAAATTTTTCAAAAGGGTATTTACAAAACGGGTTTTATGTGGTAAACTATGGGAAAAATTAGAATGGGGCAGAAGGCAAAGTCCTAATTGCCCACACAAAATACATATACACACAAAGCCTTGCCCTTCAAAAGGCAAGGGAGGACAGACTAAAAAGAGGTGTAAAGTGGAAAAAATAGGCATTATTGATCTAGGTTCAAACACGGCGAGGCTCGTTATCGTAGACATGTTCGCGGACGGGCATTTTATGGTCGTGGACGAATTGAAAGAAAGCGTCCGTTTAGGGCAGGATATGGATAGGGACGGGTTCTTGAAGCCCCAAAGAATTGCGGAGACGATTAAGACCTTAAAAATGTTTAAGCGTCTTTGCGATACCAGCGGCGTGGACCGTATTATCGCGGTCGGTACGGCGGCGGTTCGCCGTGCGAAAAACCAGCGCTCGTTCTTGGACGAAGTGCAGGTTAGCTGTAATATCACCCTTCGCGTACTTTCGGAAGAGGAAGAGGCGTTCCTCGTATACCGCGGCGTAATCAATTCCATGGATATCCCCAAGGGCTTGATTTTGGAAATTGGCGGCGGCAGTACGAAGATTATTTATTATAATAGAAGAAACGTGCTCGGGTATGCGACCCTGCCGTTCGGCGCGGTCACCTTGACCGATTTGTTTGCAAACGACGCATCCCCCGAACAGGCGGCGCTTCATATTGAGGAGTTCTTCACCGAACAGTTGAAGAAATTGCCTTGGCTTGCGGACGTAGACCCCGAAACGCAGATGATCGGCGTAGGCGGTTCGTTTAGAAACTTGTTTAAAATCAGCAAACTCGTTAAGAAATATCCCATGGATACGGTGCACAACTACAAACTTGCCACCGAAGATTTTACGGGAATTTACGATATGCTTAAAATGCTTGACGTGGACAAGCGTAAGAAGATTAAAGGGCTTTCGCCTGCACGCGCGGATATCATGCCTGCGGCAATGGCGATCGTGAAATCCTTTGTCGAGTACATGAAGATAGAAAGCTTTACGATTAGCAGTTCCGGGCTTAGAGAGGGGCTTATGGTGAACACGGCGTTGCCCATCACTTTGGAAAAGCCTATTTCCGACGTCCTCAATTACTCGCTTGACCGTTTGGTGAGATATCACGGCTGCGATCCCAAGCACGTGGAAAACGTATTGTTGCTTTCGGTGCAGCTGTTCAAACAGCTCCGCGTGCTGCATAAATTCCCCCGCCCTTATTTAAAGGTACTTAAAATTGCGGCAAGCCTGCACGATTGCGGTATGAAAACGCAGTACTACGGCCACGCAAGACATAGCTGTTATACCATTTTGAATTCCACGATTTACGGTGCAACGCATAGAGAAATCGTACTTGCGGCGTTCGTGGCAGGCTGCCATAACCACGAGGACGTGCCTATGGTAGACTGGTTGAAGTACAAGGGCATCGTCACGGACGAGGATTTGGATGCGGTTAAGAAACTCGGTGTGCTCCTTCGTATCGCGGAAAGCTTGGATAGATCCCACTCGGGGGTTGTCACCGGCTTGAATTGCGACGTTTTGGGGGATTCGGTGATTATGAAAACCATTCTTTCGGGCGACGCAACGCTGGAAATTGCCGATGCGGAAAAGGCAAGTGTCGAATTTAAGAGAGCGTTTAAGAAAAACCTCGAAATTTTATAACGTAGCCAAGCAAAACCGAATTGAATCAGGTTTTAACGGCAAAAAATGGCTGGATACTTCGTTGGGCTTTTTGACAAACCGTTAGGGTTTGCCTGCAAAGTCCGCCTTGTCTGCATCTCATTTTTTGCCCGTAAAAACTGCGTAGCATCTCAAAGCAAGTATTTCCCAGGAGATTTTGACGAAGGTGGGCGCAGTTGTATCGACATACTACAAGAACTCATTTGGCGAAATATACGGGAAAGACTGCCTTGAGACTGATTTAATTCGGTTTTGCTTGGCTATAGAGCCGTCCAAACGGACGGCTCTTGTCATAAGTATGCAATGGATTTTAGCAAGCGCCTCTCCGCGGCGCAAAGAACTGTTTGCGGAGCTTGTAAAGGATTTTGAAATTATCCCAGCCAAGGGTGAGGAAACCCTCGACCCGACCCTTTCCTATACGCCCGCTCAGCTCGTGAGCGCGCTTGCCGCGCAAAAGGCGGAAGAGGTTGCTTTGCTCCCTTGCGCAAAGGGCAAAGCGGTGCTCGGCGCGGACACGGTAGTGGCGTTTGAGGGCGAAGTGCTTGGAAAACCCAAGGACGAGGCGGATGCAAGGCGGATGCTTACCTTGCTTTCGGGAAGAAGGCACGAGGTATACACGGGCGTTTGCGTGCTGTATCCTAATAAGGACGGATATGATAAAACCTGCGAGGTGGTTTGCACGAAGGTGTATTTCAATCCCTTGACAAGCCAGCAAATCACGGCGTATATTTTAAGCGGTTCGCCCATGGACAAAGCCGGGGCGTACGGCATACAGGACGGGGGGTTAGTCGAGCGGATAGAAGGCAGTTTTTCTAACGTGGTCGGCTTGCCCATAGAGGCGTGTAAAGAGATAATAGATGCATACATGTACCCCATGAAGGAGAAAAAACATGATTAAACTTGCAATTGATTTAGGCTCGTCTGTCACCAAGATTTACCGCGCGGACACGAACAGCGGTATTGTGCTTGCCGAACCTTCCTGCGTGGCGGTTTCGGGCGAGGACGGCGAGATTAAAGCGATCGGCAAAGAGGCGAAAAATTTAATCGGCAAAACGGCGGAATTGACCAAAATCGTCTATCCCATTTACGAGGGCGTAGTGGTGGATATGCGCCTTGCGGCGGCGATGCTCACCGCCTTTTTGTCCCGTATCGGTATTAAGAAAAGCGCGCTCAAACGGGCGCAGGTGCTTTTGAATATCCCTTGCGGACTTTCGGGCAAACGGTTTGCGGAATATCAACAGCTGGTAGAGGACTGCGAGATTAAGAAGGTGCGTTTCGTCGAACAGCCTTACCTTTCCGCGCTTGGCGCAGGCGCGGTGATCAGCGATACCGACCCGATTTTTTGCTTGGATATCGGCGGCGGTGTGACGAATGCCGCGGTCATTTCCGCAAACGGGATTATTTCGGGCATTTCCATCAACGTCGGCGGCAATAACATGGATGCGAATATCATTTCCAAAATCGCAAGCAACAATTCCTTGCTCGTCGGGGCGTTGACGGCGGAAAAGATTAAAAACGAAATCGGTTCGCTGTCGGTTAGCGCGCTGGGTACGATGGTTGCCGAGGGGAGCTCTACGGAAACCTGCCAACCTGCCTCCTCGTCCGTGCAGGCGGCGGACTTGACCGAATGTATACGCGTGTATATCAATAAAATTATAGAATACGCCACGGGCGTACTTTGGCAGCTGCCTGCGGAAGTGGCGGCGGCGGTCAATCGAAACGGCGTGTACCTTTCGGGCGGCGTTATGAAGATTTCCCACGTACCGCAGTATATCGGCGCGAAACTGAATATGCGCTACCGCGTTTGCGAAGAACCGCAATTCGCCACCGTTTTGGGCGGCGGCGTGCTGTTGCAGGATAGGGAATTGCTCAATACCTTCGCAAAAAAAGACGAATAAAAGAAAAAAATGCAAGGCTCTATATATAATGTAGAGCCTTTTTTCTTTTCTAAAAATTTTTTTAAAAAAACGCAATTTTTTTTGAAAAACCCCTTGACAAACGGAAATTTTTTGCTATAATAAAGGTGTAAATGAAAGAAACAAACAAAAAATGTTAACGCCTTTCATTTATAAAGGGGAAAACCGATGCACTGATAAGGGGGGAGCTGGTGAGCTCAAGGTCGCCGTAGGGACACGGCAACAAAATCAAAAAAAGGAGGGTACGAAAAGCGATGATTCCTTCCCACGACGAGGCAAACGCCTAACTTAAAAGCGATTACACCGATTCACGAAGAATCCGTGAGCGGGGCAATGGGGAGTTGACGAATTCCCGGTAGGCACTCGACAAGCCACAGGCAGGTGAACGCGTGGATTTAACGAAGGCAATGGAAAGGATTTGACGAAATTCAAAGAAATCGCCAAAAGAATGCGGAGCAAACCGCAAGAACGAAAAAAGGAGGTACACGGGTATGATTTGTGCAACTTCCGCAAAAACCGAAACGAGAGAGGATACTCCGACGTACAGGTAAACCCTACCGACGGGAGTCGGCAGACAATTTGTTAAAGGAGGTACGATGAAATGATTTTATTTCAATCGGGAAAAAGGTACTTTAACAAAGAAGACAAAGCGAGGTAAAATCCAATGAACCAAGCGAACGAGGAATGCAAGTAAATAAGATCCGTAAAAGGTAAAAGCGCGAAAAGATACCGCACATTGAAATTGAGTTCAAAAAGACACGGATCAAACGCAAAAAGGCATTCTTAAAACTGAATAACGAAGATAATTCTCCTGTCAAAGTGACAGGAGATTATTTTTGTATTTTTTTAGGGTTGACAATTCCCTTGCGCGCGTGATATAATAAGGGAAAGGAGTTTTTATGTTAAAGCTTATTCACTGTGCGGACATACACCTTGGCTCGAAGATGGAAGCCAAGCTTACAAAAGAAAAAGCGGACGAGAGGCGCGCGGAAGTGCGCAAGACCTTCCACCGTCTTGTCGAGTACGCCAAAAAAGAGGGCGTGCGCGCTATTTTGCTTGCAGGGGACATCTTCGATTCCGACCGCCCCTTAAAACGGGACAAGGAATTTTTCTACGACGTGGTAAAGGGCAATCCTGATTTGGATTTCCTCTATCTTCGAGGCAATCACGACGGCGAGGAATCGTACACCGAAGAGGGGATTGCCAACCTTAAAACCTTCTCAAACGAATGGACGGCGTACGAGTACGGCGATACCGTGATCTACGGGCTGGAACTTGTCAAGGAAAACGCTCTTTCCATGTATGCGACTTTTAAGGCGGACGGCGCAAAGAAGAATATCGTCATGCTCCACGGTCAAGTGGGGGCAAGTTCGGGTGCGGACAAGATCAATACGGCGAAATTTGCCGAAAAACATATCGATTATTTGGCGCTTGGGCATATCCATTCATACAGTCAAAATAAGCTGGACGATAGGGGCATGTACGCGTACAGCGGTTGTTTAGAGGGCAGGGGCTTTGATGAAACGGGCGAAAAAGGGTTCGTGTTATTAGAAGTCGGCGAGAGGATAACCAGTCGATTTATTCCCTTTGCCGAACGCACGATACACGAAGAATTTGTGGATATTTCGTCCGCGCAAAACGCTTATTCCGCTTACCAAACGGTGAAAACGCAGGTAAAATTTAATCCTAAAAACTTATACCGTATCCGCTTAGTCGGGGAGATTGATTTTGATAACGATGCCCTTTGCAGAGATTTGGAAAAATTGCTTGGCAACGATTGTTATTTCGTTTCCGTGAAGGACGATACGCAAAGAAAGCTGGATTTGACGGCGTACGAAGGGGATATTTCCCTGCGCGGTGAGTTTATCCGCGCGGTTTCTTCGCGTACGGAATGGAGCGACGAGAAAAAACGGCAGGTAATCGCCTTGGGGTTGAAAGCGCTGTCGGGGCGTGAGGTGGAGTAATGAAACTTTTATCCTACCATATTGAAAACTACGGAAAATACACGCCGCCGACGGGCAATTCGAGGACGGCTTGACCAGTCTGTGCGAAAAAAACGGCTATGGGAAAACGACCTTGGCGTCCTTTATCAAAGCCATGTTTTACGGTTTGCCCACTTACACGGCAAAAACCAAGGCGTTTGACGATAGACAGCACTTCTATCCCTTCAACGGTGGGAAGTTCGGGGGAAATATTACCTTTGAAATGCAGGGAAAAACCTATAAAATCGAACGGTTTTTCGACAAAAAAAGCAGCAAAGGGGACGAAGTTAAGGTATATCAAAACGGCGCGCCGTATTTTGGGTTCGGCGAGGAAATCGGCAGGGAAATTTTCGGGTTAGACGAGGAATCCTTCAAAAAGACGGTGTTCATCACCTCGGACGAAATCGATATTTCCTCTACCCATAGCATTAACGAACGCTTAAACCGCGACGTCGCCTCGTTTGGCGGCGACGGGGACTTTGAACGGGCGGTCGAGGCGCTGGACAAAGTCAAAAAGGAACTTAAAGCCGCGCGCGGCAACAACGATTTGATTAGCGCGCAAAAACAGCGCGTTTTGGACTTATCCGCGCAGATTAGCAACCTAAAGGACATGAGCGAGGGCTTACAAGAGGAATATTTGGAGCGTGAACGCTTGCAAAAAGCCCTTTTGACCTTGGAAAAGCTGCAAAAAACGGCAAACGAGCGCAATCTCGTATTGCAAAAATGGGAAACGGCGGAGCGCATGGAACGCCAAGCGGACGAAAAACGCGCCCGTTGGGCGGAAATCAACGCCAAATACCTCCACGGTATCCCCACCGAAGAAGAGCGCGCGCTTTTGCGCGAATGCGTAGAGGCGAAAAGCTCGCTTTCGGGGGCAATCAACACCCTGTCTTTTGGGCAGGACAAGGAAGCCGCCTTGCAGGGCTTGGAAGAAAAGTTCCGCAAGGGCTTGCCCTCGGACGAGGAGCTGGACGGCGTGCAAGCGGATATACATAGGGCAGAGGCTTTAACCGCGGAAGCAGAGGGGCTTAAAAACCGTGTAAAAACGCAAAAAGAAGGGCTTTTGGAAAGCAAGTTTGCTTTACGCAGGCCAAGCGAAGAGGATTTGTCGCAAATGCGCCAAGCCGCGGAAGACTACAAACGAGCGGATATAAAAATCAAAGAGGTTTCCGCAAACCTCGCGTCCGCCCCTCAAGCGGTGAAAAAATCTTCGGTTTGGTCGATTGCAATCGTCCTTGCCGTGGCCATGGCACTTGTCGGCGGTGCGTTGCTCTTTGTCTATCCTGCGATAGGCGCAGGGGTGCTTGCTTGCGCTACGGCGGTGCTCGTTGGCGGAATTATCAACGTGAAAAAGGGTGTGAACTCGACCATGCCCCCCTCGAATATCAATACGGAGCTTGTCAAATTGCAGGCGGAGCAAAAAATGGCGGAAGAAAAACTCCGCGCGTACACCGTGCCGTATGGGTATTATGGAAACGCAGGCGCGCTGTATGATTTTGCAAGCTTGGAAGAGGATTTGACCGTCTACAACGAATATGCCGAGGCGGAACAAGCCCGTCAAGCGAAAATCGTCTCGCTTACCGAGCAAATCCGTCTTTTACAGGAAAAAATCTCCGCCTTTTTTGCAAACTATGGCAAAACTGCGGAAAAGGGACAAAGAGGGGTCAACGCATTGCGCGCGGACGCGCATACCTATAAAACTTTGCTTGCGGATAAACAGTCTGCGCTCAAAAGCGGCGAGGGCTTGCGCCAAAAGCAAAAGGACAACCAAGCGCAAATTAGCGCTCTGCTTGAAAAGTACGGATTTTCCCCGTTGGTGGCTACCATGGACGGGTTGAGAGGGTTAGAGCTTGACTGCAAAGCCCTGTTGGATACCAGAAAAGAGGGAGAAACGCTGGTGAAGAACCTTGCCGACTATAAGGCGCAAAACGGCTTAACCGAACGCCCCGAGACGGAAAAAGAGGACTTGGACGACTTGCACGCGCGGTTATCGTCGGTGAGAAGAGGTCTTGCCGATTGCGACAAGCGGATTGCCGAAACCGAACGCTATGTGGAACAGCTCCCCGATTATCAAAGCGCGCTGGAACGCGCGGAAGAGCTTCTTAAAGAATATAAGGAAAAGCACGCCTTGCTTGCGGATACCATTTCCGCTTTGCAGGAAGCGGATACGCGTTTGAAAGAGCGGTATATCGCGCCGATCAAGGAACGGTTTTCCCATTACGCCGAGGCTTTGGAGCGCGTACTGGATGAAAAGGTGCGCATGGACGCCGATTTGCATATCGTCTTTGAACGGGGCGGCGAGGATAGGAGCGAACGCCACTTGAGCGCAGGGGAACGCAGCATTTGCGCGCTGTGTCTGCGCCTTGCCTTAATCGATAATATGTACGAAACGGAAACGCCGTTTATCGTCATGGACGACCCCTTCGTGCACCTTGACGAGGAGCACTTAAAGCGCGCCAAAGCCCTGCTTTTGGAGCTTTCCAAAACCCGTCAAATCGTATATTTTAGCTGTCATGAATCAAGACAAATGGCGCTTTAAAAAATGTCATTATAACATATGACAAAGAAAGAAACGAACAAATTTTATGTGATTTCACAAAATCATCAATGAAAATTCACAAAACGTCCGCATAACAAGCGGACGTTTCCTTTTGGTTATGAAAAAAATTAACATTAAAAAAGTGGAAAAAATTTTTCCTTGACACTTAACTTTGGTTGGGGTATAATAATAATGTCGAATTATGCGCGTGCATAAAGAGAAAAAACTTTTTGGGAAAAAGGTTATGCAAATATTGTACTACGGAATCGCCGTGCTCTTTGCGGCGTTGGCGGCTGCGTTGCAGGTCGTCGTAAGAAAACATCAAAAGGTAAGCGAGAAAGCGCGGGAAATAACCTTAAAGGTATTTATCTACGTTTTCATGGCGGTATTCGCCTTGAGACATTTATGCGGTAAGGTCGTTTTGACGGAAACGATCGGGTTGAACCTCTATTCCCCGTTCGGGATAGACGGGCAGGCGAAAACCTTCTTCGCAACCCTTTCTCTTTGGGGGGCTGTGCCTGCGTTTATCCTCGCCGCCACCTATCCCTTCTTCAAGGATAAAATCCGTTCTTTGACGGGGCTTATGAAATTCTTTGTAAGCCCGTTGTATGTGTTCGGGTTTGCGACTATGCTCCTTGCGATCGTCGGTATGGACGGCGCAGAGGCGATGGATAAGTTCTCCGCACAGGGCTTCGTATACGCGATAGAGCTGGGCATGGGGCTTGGGCTTTGCGCAGGCGTTTGGACGGAGAATTACAAAACCAAGCTGGACTGGAACGCAATCGGCAAGTGCGCGCTCATGGCGCTGCCCATGATTATCGTTTGTATGCCCGTGTACGTGCCTCAAGTACTCCTTGGGTTAGGGCCGAAAACGATTGTCCTTAAGGAATTCTCGCTGGAACACAGACTCGTGCTGTACGGAGCGTTTATCCTGCCGATTATCATCGGGGCGGTGCTGTACCGTTTCGATTACGACCATCGCCGCTACGGATTGCTGTTCTTGGCGACGGCAGGTATGATAGGGTACTCCTTCCGTTTGGATTTCAACCACTTATCCAACCCGATCAACTGGCCCTTGCACCTTTGTAATACGGCAATGTTTATCGTACCGCTGTGCTTGTACTTCAAGCTGGATAAGGTGTTCTACTTCACCCTGTTCATTAACGTACTCGGCGCGTTCTTTGCAATGGCAATGCCCAACACGGCGGCAGATACGGCGATATTCTCCGTGCGTTCGGCAGAGTTCTGGCTCAACCACCACTTAGCGTTCTATATGCCGATTTTGTTGATTGCCTTGGGTATGTACGAACGCCCGAAGATGAGACAGTTCCTGTATTCCTTAATTGGGTTCGGCGGATACTTCCTCTTGGTGCTGATCCTGAACGCATGGTTCACCAACTACGGCAGCGTAGACTTCTTCTTTATCAACAGCGATTTCATTGCCGAAAAGCTGGGTAAGTGGGCGGAAGATTTGCGCAATATCACGACGGTAATCAACGTAGGGGATTTAAAACTGGTGTTCTATCCCTTGTATCAAGTACTCTTCTTCCTCGTATACGTGGCGCTGTCCTTTGCGATGTGGTTCCTCTACGAGCAAGGGTTCCAAGTAGCCGATTTGTATCAGGAAGTTTTCAAACGCAACAAAGCGATTAAGGCGGACCGCCTTGCGCTGGAAGTAAAATTAGCAGGAAGAAATATTACGGAGCCTATGAACATGGAAACGACGAACAAACTCATTTTAAAAGATTTTTGCAAAAAATACGCCACGAGCGACGTATACGCGGTAAAGGACGCGAACCTTGAAATCGAAGGGGGACAAATCTTCGGTTTCCTCGGCCCGAACGGCGCCGGTAAGAGTACGATTATCAAGAGTATCGTAGGGATTCAATCGATCACCTCGGGCAGCATTAGCGTTTGCGGCTACGACGTAAAGACGCAGTCGGTAGGCGCGAAAATGCAAACGGGCTTTGTACCCGACCACTACGCGCTGTACGAGAATTTGTCGGGGCGCGAATATGTTAACTATATCGCGGATTTGTACGGGGTAAGCAAAGCGGACAGAAACGCGCGTATCGAAGAATACGTAGAGCGTTTCAATTTGCAAGCGGCGTTCGATAACCCGATTAAGACGTACTCCCACGGTATGAAACAAAAGATTACGATTATGTCCGCGCTGGTGCATGCGCCCAAGCTTTGGATTTTGGACGAACCCTTGACCGGTCTTGATCCCGAAAGTATCTTCCAGGTAAAAGAGGCGATGAAAGCGCACGCTGCGGCAGGGAATATCGTATTCTTCTCCAGCCATATCATTGATGTCGTGGAAAGAATTTGCGACCGTATCGCGATTATAAGAAAGGGTCAAATCCTTTGCACGCATACCTTAAAGGAACTGGAAGAAAAGGGTATTCAACTTGAACAGTACTACATGGAAAAGATTGAAATGAACCCCGAAGCGGACAAAGCCAAAGCCCAAGCAGAACAAGCGGCAGAGGCGTAAGGAGAGAGCTATGTCGGAAAAAACCAAACAAGAATTCGGCGGTTTCCGTCAAACGCTTTCCTCGTTGAAAACGCTGACGGCAATGCAGCTGAAAGAAAAAATGGATAGGAGTAAGTCCAAATCCTTTGCCAAGCGATTCTTCCCGATTATTTACTTTATTCTCGGGTTCGTAGCGGTGACGGCGATTTGTTTCCTGCTCTTTAAAGCGGCGAATATCCTTTCGATATTCTCCCTCGTCGGGGATATCCCCGTAAGTGTAATGGCGATCGTGTTCGGTAGCATGACCTTGCTTTCTATCGTGTTCACGGTGTTCGGGCTGGTCAATTCCTTGTATTTATCGAGAGATAACTTGGTGCTGTTGACCTTCCCCGTCAAACCCTCGATCGTGTTCTTGTCCAAGCTTTTAGTATATTATATATATGAATTAAGGAAGAACTTCCTTTTCCTTATCCCATTCTTCGTAGCCTACGGGATTGTCAAGAACTTGGCGGTGTTCTACTTCGTATGGGTACTGTTTTTGTTCCTGTTCGTATCCTTGCTGCCCGTCCTTATCGCGGCGATTTTGTCCATTCCTGCGCTGTTTGTTTGCCAGCTTTGCAGAAAGCTCCGCATTTTGCAGTATATCCTCGTTTTGGCAGGGATCGCGCTCGTAGCGTGGGGGGTAATGGCGGCAATCAATATCATTCCCGATAATATCGACCTCGTAGCAACGTGGGGTACGACGTATTGGAAGATACAGGACTTCCTTGCCGCGTTCGAGGATAAATTCGGTATCGTGGTGAAGTTCACCCAGTTGATTATCGGCAAGCGCGTGGGTATGTCCAACGTCCTGTTCACCAAACAGACCCTTCCTCACCTGCTTATCTTAATCGGCGTGCTTGCGGCGCTTATCGGGCTTTGCTTTGCGCTTTCCCAGCCCTTGTTCTACAAGATGGCGTCCAAGCCCTTCGAGTATAGAAAACGCGTCTTTGATAAGAGCAAACCCAACCGCAAAACCCCCGTATTCCTTTCCGCACTCAAAAAGGAATGGATCGTGGGCTTGAGGGACAACAGCATTTTGTCCTTGTTCGTGCAAACGGTTGTCGTTTTGCCTATCGCTTTGGAGCTTTTAAATAAGCTGTATTCGGCAATGGATACGCGATTCTTCGGGCAACAGCTCGCTATCGCGTTCAACCTTTTAATCGTGCTGTTGTTCATGCTTTCGGGCAGTATCCGTATCGCCAGCGCGTACTCTAAAGACGGCTCTACGGCGTACCTCAATAAGGTACAGCCCTCGACCTACGGCAAATTGCTCTTTGCCAAGCTCGTTATTCCCTTGCTCGTCGGTTTTGTCGGCGTAGCGGTGACGACGTACGTGTTCTCCACCCATTCGGGCTTGAGCACGAGAAATAATATCCTCTTCGGCGCGACGGTATATTTATTCTACGCAACCCACCTCTTGTGGAGTGCGGAAATGGACCTCATGAATCCCCAGTACGCCCAGTACGCAACCTTTGCCAACCAGACCAACAACCCCAACGAAAACAAATCAACGATACTTTGTTTCGTATTGTCTTTCTTGGTAGCAGGGGCAACCTTGCTCTTGTCCTTGGAAAACGTTTCGGCGGCATGGATTAAAGTAAGTTTAATCGGTCTTGCCTTCTGCGTGTTCAAGACTTGGTCGTATTTCATTAAAATCAAAGTATTCTATAAGGAGAAGTAAGCGGTATGAAAAAGACGGTCATTATAGCCATTTTGCTTATCTATTTAGGCTCTATCGTACTTGTAAACTTCTTCGGCTTGAACGTGAAGAACTTTGAGGGTACGAAATACGTAGAGAGTATCACCTGCGAGGTTATCCATAGAGGGGAAGACCCCAAGGAAATCAAAGCGGTGCAAGACCCTACGGACGACGTTGTTTGGCAGATTTTTGATTTTATCCCCGGGTATTACGACGAAACGAATATAGACGCTAACCCGAACACGGTGCAGATTTTACCGCACGTATACCCCGAAACGGCGGATAATACGGAAGTAAAGCTTATCTACGATAAGGAAACGACCAGCGAATATTGCCACGTTAACGAAACGGCAAAAACGGTCACCTTTTTAGAGCCCGACAAGGGAATTACGATTGAAATTGTATCCGCAGACGGCTCGAATATCAAAACGAGAGTGTTCATTTTACCGAGAACGCCTAAGCATTAATAAAAAGCGCCCGAAAGGGCGCTTTTTTAGTGAATAGTCAACTTTGTTCACGTGAATTGGCTAACGGTCATAAAAATACATGACAAAAAAAGCTTGCCAAAACAAAATATATATAGTATAATGTAAATACAAAATTTACAATAGGTAGGTTTTACTATGAGAAAAATCAAAAAGTTTCTTGCGGCAACCATGGCGTTGACCATGATCGTGTCCGCAACGGGTATCACCGCTTGTGATTTTGGCGGCTCCCGTGAACTCACCTCTATCGTCGTTGCAAACGGTTCGTACGATGCAAGCTATACGTTGGGCGAAACGGTTAGCTTTGCAGATATCGTAATCACCGCAAAGTATAACGATGCAAGCACCGAAGGTATCGATTTTAGCAAGGTTAAAGTATTCCTTAACGGCGAAGATATCACCGCAAACCTTAACAAAATCACCGAAAGCATCGGTAAGAAAGAGGTTATCATTAAATACGAAGGCAAAGAGGCGAAACTCACGATCACCGTATCTAGCGACGTAGGCGGCGGCGACGTGACCGAACCCGTTATCGTTGCAGGGTTCGAGGCTCCCGGTGCGTACGCCAACCACCTTGCAAAGAAAGCGGCGGCAGGTCAAACGCAATACACCAGAGAAAAGGGCGAACAGAAGAACGCTTACGAAACGGAGTTTGCCACGGGCACCGATATGTTCATGGCAGGCGACGATAATGAATTCAAGTTCTTGCCTACTCTTCGTTTCTTGAACGCAAACGACCAGCCCGAAACGGCAACCAAGTTTGACTCCACCACGACGGTAAGCCTTCATAACGGCACCGAATACGGCGCACTTGAAAGCAGAGTAAAAGAAGGCGAAGAAGGTATCGTAGAATACTTTGCGGAAGACACCGTATACCTTACGGCAAACACCGCAAACAACACCTACGATTTCGCAGATGCGGCAATCGGCAAGCAGTTCAAGCTTGCGGTTCTTCCTGCGGGCAACTTCCAATACACGGGGACGAAGTCCGTTGACTGCGAAGTAAAGGTAGTAGACGGCTACAACGTATACACCGCAAAAC
>JAFVTA010000059.1 GCA_017503525.1 Clostridia bacterium
GGTACGTGACTGCGTCGCGTGCGTCCGTAAACGAGCGATTCATATCCCATTTCACGTAGGCGATATCCGCGCTTTCCAAAATGGCGCACATGCGTTCAAAGACATAGTCAAGCGCCTCGGGTATTCCAAGGTTCAAAACGTATTGATTGCGGAACTGTACCCCCTCTCTGCCCTCGGTGAGGATCGCCCAATCGGGGTGCGCGCGGAATAAATCACTGTCGGGATTGACCGCTTCCGGCTCAAACCAAAGCCCGAATTTCATGCCGTTTTCCTTGCAATATTCCACGATAGGCGTAAGCCCGTTCGGTAATTTGTTTTTATGAACATACCAATCGCCCAGGGAACGATCGTCGTTGTCGCGGCAGCCAAACCAACCGTCGTCCAAAACAAGCATATTAATTCCCAAATCCTTAGCGCCGTCCACAAGCTCACAAAGCGTCTGCTCGGAAATATTGAACACGATGCTTTCCCAGCTGTTCAAGACAATTGGACGGATTTCATCCACGAACCTCGGGTTTAACAAATGCTTGCGGTATAAGCGATGGAATTTTCTGCTCATTTCCCCAAGCCCTTCCGAAGAGTAAACGCATACGGCCTCGGGAGAAGAAAAGCTTTCCCCGGGGACAAGCGGAATACCGCCGTACATAATCTTCATGCCGGCATTGACGCGCAGTTTGGAAAGCTCTTCGCTTTCGTATTCCATTTCAAAAGAACCGCTGTAAACGAGGTTCAACGCGTACACGCCCCCATTGTCTTCGTCCGCCCCCTTTTCCATAACCGCCAAAAAAGGATTGTGCTGATGAGAGCTGATACCGCGCGCCGAGGCAATGGTTTTTATACCAAAGCAGACCTTTTCACGCTGATAAACACGCTCGCCGTTTTGATGTCCGCATAAATCGATCGTCTCATAATCCCCACGGGGCAGGTCTAAACAAAAGCTTGCAAGCTTTTCGATGATTACGGTATCCTCCCCAAGGTTAACCAGCTCTGCACGACGGGTTAAGCCTTCCGCGTAAACGGAATAATATAAGTTTAACTGCAGGTTTTGCACCTCGTCTTGCAGGCGCACAACCAAAGTTTCTCCATCTCGCAAAGCAGGCATGCCAAAACGAGGTTTTTCCTGCAAAATTTCGTGGCTTACATAACGAAAATCGGTAGTCATCGTCTTTTTTGAGCATACCACAACAGCAGGCACGGAAAAATCCCCCCTGCCAAACTCAGCATACTCCCATTGTATAGGCGTCTCCACGGCAGTCAGCGCTTTTTCCATTTCGCCTAAAGCGTTGATCGCCTGCAACTTTTCACCGTAATAGGTATGCACGAGCTTACCATTGTGTACACAAAACGCATACGAATAGTCTTTGCCTGATAAGCAAAAAACCTTGTCTTGTTCCCAAATCATTGTTTTATCCCTATCTTTTATAAATTTTCTTTGCAATGAATTTTCAAAATGACGATTGTGCCCCGTCCCTTTCTACTAACTATACGCATACAGCTTTGTTCCCCTGTAAGCAGACGCAAGCGCTGATTGATGTTATCCAGTGCAATACCGTTGCCGCTGGAAAAATCCACCTTTTGTCCCTCTTTAAAGCAACGATTGAGCTTTGCTACTTTTTCTTCCTCTAATCCCTGCCCATCGTCTATGATAAAAAACTTCACAAATTCACCGCACGCTTTGCATACCAAGCGAATATTGCCCGATTTTTTCGGTAAAGCGTGAATATACACGTTTTCTACGATTGGCTGCAGTATCATTTTAGGAATAACCTTCTCTAAGCATTCCTCTGGGCAATCGATTTCAAATTTCACACGGGGATAACGGTTCGCCTGAATATTTAAATAGGAACGCACCATCGCGAGCTCTTGCTCCACCGTACCTTCATCGTCGATGGTAAGCGCACCGCGCAAAAATTCACTTAAATCCTCGATACAGCTCTTTGCTTTTTGCGTTTCGCCGCTGCTTACAAAAAAGCGCAACAAGGACAGAATATTGATTAAAAAATGCTTATTGATTTGCGCATGTAAGCTGGTGAGCATGTATTCAGCCGTTTGCAGCTCTAACATTAACTCTTTATTCTTCCGCTCCAAAATTTCATCGTTCAACCCTTTAACGGATTGCACCAACCCATTAAAACTGTCGATAACTTGATTAACTTCCTCGTCATCACTGTGCGGAATTACCTCTATCGCCTTATCCTTTTGCAACGCAGAAAAGCTATTAAACAAATAGTCCAACGAACGCGCGCTTCTTCTCTTGACAAAAACCGCTAAAAGAATACAGGATGCGCTAGCTACCGAAAGAATGACGATAATCACCATCAAATTGTCTTGTATGCTATCCCAAATATAGGCACGCTCGAACGTACCCACAAGTCTCCAAGAAAAACTGGACAGCTCAAAGGCAGTTTTCGTATATCCTTTATCCGTAAGAGCCACTTTGTTAAAATCCGCCGAATGCGCTAAATCTTCATTGTTATGCAATATACAAAATTCAAGCCCATCTAACGCTAAGGAATACTTATTCAAAAGATTGACCAAATGCCCACCGTTCAAAAAGACAATTCCAACGCCCATTGGCTCAAAATAATTACCGTAAGGGCGCATATCGTAAATATTTCTTGCAACGGCAAAATATTCAACCGCAGTCCCATCTTCATGATACAGCTGCGTGAAAAAAGCTTTACCGTTTTTATTCTCTTCCTTTTGCGCCAAGGCTATGATATTTGGCATATTATACTGGAAATACTCATATCCAAAGCCGTAATTCACAACCGCGTCTAAATCCAATTCCCCTTGGGCATTTCTCGGCACATACGCAGCATTCTTATAAAAGTCATCCATGGAAATCATGAGATTGAAATGCGCATAGATCTTTGTTAATGCTTCCGCGTCCGTATACAAGCTATCCGCAGCATCCTGGAACCCCTCATCCATAAACATGGAACGGCTAAGCATGTCCACGCCGTTTAATATGTCGTTTAACTCATTGCACGCTTGTCCCGTCAAAAGCCCCGTTTTTTCCTCAGTTAAACGCTTTTGATCCTGATACATAATCAAAATCGCCATGACGAAAGACACCGCCAAGGCCACGAAGATCAATATGAAGTTTATCATATAATATTGTCTTCTGCTTGTTTTCATCATTTACATCCCTTTACATTATATTATGGTTTTTAATTTTAGGGTATAAGCAGATTTCACAAGAATATGTGTTTTTTTTGGAAAATCGCCAGAATGTTGAATATTTATAGCTAAAATTAGGTATAAAACATAGAAAAAACACCCTTTTAGGGGTGTTTGCTTTGGTGTGGACGAAGGGATTTGCGCCTTTATGCGCCCCACTCCGACGTTATCAACGCTTTACTTAACGGACAACTCGTCCCTCAAATCCCTTCATATTCGTGCGTATCAAAAAATAGGCGACACCCTATTGGGTTATCGCCTATTTTTTGTGAAGGGGCGATAAAAAAGATATTCTACCTTTTAACCGATGGATTTGAACCAAATCACGCCGAAAGGCGTGTATATCATCAATGCGAAGCATTGCATATCATCAAGACGCAGTCTTGTATATCATCAAGACGCAGTCTTGTATATCATCATTGCAAAAGTAATACAACCTACGGTTGATGATATACACCTTCGGTGATGAAATGCACGCTAACGCACGATGATATGCCATTGCTTTCGCAATGGATAAAAAATTCGACAAGTCGAAACTTGTCGAATTTTTGTCTGTTACGAACGATTATGCTGTAAATCAGGTTTTAGTACTGACTTGAACCCAGCAGGTTATTTATTTCTAAATAAATCCTTAAAAGCTTTACCCATCTTTTGGTCTTCCAATGTTCCCGAATAAACTCGGAAATCTTCCTTCTTAACTTCTACTAATATTGCTATGTCTTCACCTGTCATAGGGTTGAAAAAATCTGCCAATATTATTCCCATTTCTTCGATTAAATTTTCAACAACAACTCCGATATACCCAGCATACAACCCTTTGTCCGCGTAATTGTCATTTAATAAAATAATATCGTTTGTCCAATCCACTAAAATATTTTCTTTTATTTTACTCATTATTTTTCTCCTTGAATCAATTTACAAATCCTGAAAAGGGCGTTGCCAGTTTAATTTTACCTTTGGGCAATAAACTCCACCCCGTTTTTATTTGTTGCATCTTACCATTACCAACAGGCAACTCGACCACTATTTCTATACGTGCGTAATATTCTACTCCTTTATAAACGTATTCTCCATCACTGTATTTTTGTATTGCTTGCGAAATATAAAGCTGTTGTAAATATTCGCTATCCTCTATCGTATATCCCCAGCTTTCAAATAGTTCCTTTTTGCCTTTACTTTTTTCTTCGTCAAAAACATACTCCGTAAATTTACGAATATCACAAGTTGTATTCGCTGTAATATACGGTATTGGCTTTGTTATTTTTTCAAGCCGACATTGGCAATTTGGATGCTGTGGATATTTCGGCATTTGTTTCACAATAAAATAATAATGGCTAACTCTCTACCGGTGTCCGCAAAAGCTTTCAATGTGTTAACAACAGTTGCTGTTAATTTTACAGGTTCAATTACTGGAACTATCTTGCTACTCAAAACAGAATTGTTTAACAATTCCTTAATAGCAAGCATCTCATTTTGCCTTCCTCTTAATATTGGATAATACATTTACACTGCTCCTTCAAACGGCTTATTCAAATACTCGTCAAGTTGTTCTATTTCCTGCTCGTGAAATCTAGAAAAATAAACAAGAAATCTTAATGCGTAAGGTATATTGTACAAGTCAATTTTATCCATTCTATTGCGTTTTTTTAATTCCTTCAAAAACAAATCGTATAATTCATCTATACTTAAATCGCACAAAATCTTCTTACATTCACGATAATACTTTACGGGCGTAACATCAGGCAAATGGTCCTGAATTTGTAACACAATATTTTCGTATTCTGGTTTGTTCAGTATTTTAAAGATTACTTCCTTGTCTAATTTTTCTCTATATATTTCAGGCTCTTTCACTTTTTGTAGAGTATTTCGATCACTAAGTATATATACACCCACAGGAGTATTTGCTAATTTACTTAATAAATCCTCTGCTTGCTCTTGACTCGTTACTACGCAAACGTGATCGAAAGCTTTATAGTAATCAGACAATTGTGATTCCAGTCGATCGAAAGCATCCAATTCAGTTTTTATCTCATACACAACAGCTTTTCCGTTAATCATAATGAAATCCGCCTTCGACTTGGCAACAGGCACTTCGGTTAAAGCAGTTGTGGTATTAATTCTATGTGCACCAATAATCAATTTGTTCAAAAGCGAGTTTTTGTAAAAGTACTCGTTTCTATATGACTTTCCAAGATAGTGATATATTTCAGATATGATAGTTTCGTTTTTTGTGTCGTCATCATATGATATTTGATATCTTCTTACCACACTCGATAAAATCGAATTTTATTCATCAGGGCAAATAAAGCTTTTTAATGAATTTTGTGTAAAAACACGCGTTAAAATCGAATTATTAGCATTCATTTGCACACCTCCTTTCGATTTTATACACTTCGCCAATAATATTATATCACAAAAACATTTATAATTTCGAGATAATGTGTTAATCTATCAACAAATCCGTAGCTTGTCATCGCAATGAATATTAAAATAGACGACAGGACTATTCTCAATTTTTTTACCGATGTATTATAAATCCATTGAATTGTTCCGATAGGCTTGCCAAGCATAACCGATATTTCCTTGTGGGTATATCCACCCAACACTTTTAGGGTAACAACCTGTTGTTGCTCATCTTTGAGTCCCTTTATCATCGAGTAGTACATATCCATATCAACAAAGTCGTGTATATCTATATCTTCGGAGATAGGCTCTTTAACATCCTCAAGAGAAATAAGCGGTGTTCTTTTTATTTTTATTCGTTACAAATATAAAAGGTTTTCATTTCAAACGGGGAAAATACGCTTTCCAAGGTATCTTCCGTCAAAGGAATTTGCATGCGATTATCTTCCATAAGACTGCATTCGTAAGCCGACTTTGCTTTAAAACCTAAACGCAACGTTGCCTTTGTTTGTCCACCTGCGCTTTCATACGCCCTCACAACAATTCCCTTGCCGTCTTCCGCTTGCTTAACCACCTCGATAACGATATTTGCTTTATTCACCGAAATCATAGACCAACGGGTAGGCAAACCGCCTTGCCCCTTTGCGTTTATTGCAATGAATGGATTGTTTAATGTATACGCCTGCTCAATTACGCCTGCATCTCGGTAATCTCCCGTATGGGGCATAAGCGAATAGGTGAAGAGGTGTTCGCCCTGATCCGCCTCAGGGTTGGGATTCGTCCCACATTTCAAAAGGGTTAAGCCTATCTTACCGCCGCGCGCACTATGCCCATATTTACAATCGTTCAACAGCGACACACCATAGCCGTATTCGGAAATGTCCACGTATTTGTGCGCGCACGTTTCAAATTTTGCATGCTCCCAAGAGGTATTGTCGTTTGTCGGGCGCTTGACACTGCCGTATTGAATATCATAGGTGGCGCTATCTGCTAAAATATCCGTTTCAAATTCCGCACGCAAAATGGTGTGCTTTTCATGCCAATCCAGCTTCGTATCAAAATCAATTCTGTCTATATTTTCATACAGCCAAATGGTTTGCACTATGGTGGACGAGAAATACCTGCGCTTGATTTCAAAGCCCTTCCTAATCCCATCGTTTACAAGGCAAATACTTTCCGCTTTTTCAAGGGCAATAGGCTTTTCTTGGTAATAATCCTTCATCTCCCAGTTATCGTATTCAAACGGCAAATCCTCATAAGCCACAAGTTTATTTAATAAGCCTTGTTTTGCCACAATTTCACGATTTGCACGCTTATCCAGCAACGAGATAATTTCGCCATTTTCATTAATTGTCAGCGCAAAATAAGTATTTTCCAAGCTTCTGTTTGTCGATTGAATGGTGTTGCTTTTTACAAAATCTTTAACAAGCGCATAGCCCTTGGAGGGAACCCCTTCCACTCCAACGGTTACGCCGTCCAAAACAACCGTGCCTCTACCTTCGAAAGAGTTGGGGTTAAACACAAGCGTACCGCCTTCCTGCACGTTATCCGCCACGGCTTGATATGCCGCGCTTTCCATTGCGCCAAGCGTAGCAAATACTTCCGCATAATCCTTATCCGTTTCATCGTAAACCTGCTTGATAGAGGAACCGGGCAAGATATCGTGGAACTGGTTGGTGAGCACGGATTTTAAACAAGCATCTATTTCCTTTTTGGGATATTCTTTTCCCGTTAAAAGGGAAGATACCACGCTTCCCCATTCACTACGCCAAAGGGCAAATTCCGCTTTGCGGTTATTCTTTTTATTTTTTGCCATAGACGTGTACGTGCCACGGTGAAATTCAAGATACAATTCCCCAACCCACTCGGGCAACATTTTCCCCTCAAGGTTGCTATCTAATTTTTCGAAAAATTCCGTCGCCGTCGCAAGCTTGGTTTTGGCGCAACCCTTTACGCCCTTTCCCAAAAATTGCATACACTCTATCATTTCCGGCGTAGTACCGCCGCCGCCATCTCCCCAGCCGTAGGGCATAAGAACGTCGTTTGTCAAATGCTTATCGCTTAAACGGAACCACGTGCCTTCAACCTGTGCAGGATTTCCTGCACCGTTATAGGTGTTATAGTTAACGCTTTTTTCGTCCCTTACCTTCTTTTGTGTGGTTAAGAAATAGGCAAGCGTTTTCGTGCCGTCAATGCCTTGCCAGTTGAAAATTTCGTGAGGCATACGGTTGTATTCATTCCAGCTGATTTTACTTGTCACAAATTTTTCCACGCCCGATTTTGCCAAAATCTGCGGAAGATTTGCCGAATACCCAAACACGTCGGGGAGCCATAATATTTTGCTATCCTTCCCAAATTCCTCTTTGATAAACTTTTTACCAAGTAAGATTTGACGAACCAGCGATTCCCCCGAAGACAAATTGCAATCCGCCTCTACCCACATTGCGCCTTCCACGTCCCATTGTCCGCACGCTATCTTTTCCTTGATACGCGCATACATGGCAGGGTCTTGTTCCTTGATGTATTCGTATAAAATGGGCTGTGACGACATAAAGCGATATTCAGGATATTCGTCCATAAGCGCCAACACCGTACCAAACGAGCGTAATGCCTTTTCCTTTGTTTGCGCCTTCGTCCAAAGCCAAGCAATGTCAATATGCGTATGCCCAACCGCCCAAACCGTGGGCTTTTCTCCGCTATCTAAGGATTTTTGAGAAATAATTTCATCCGCTTGCTCGATAGAACGATAAAATTTCTCCGAATATACGTCCGTGAAATCCAGCGCAATTGCCGCTTCCTTTAAGGTTTGAGAAATGTCGCTACGAACCCCTGTTTCCAAGGAAGTATATTCTAATATCGCACACATCGCAGACATTTTTGTCTGCAACGCATGAATACGCTTATCCCGAACAATCACACGTGCCTCAAAGGATAACGGCTTGGCAAAGCCCATGCCCGTATAGGCATACACGATAACTTCCTTTACTTGTTTGGGCAAAAGAAATTTCGTATGATTCGCATCCATCCCTCTAATGGCTACACCGTCGTAGAACAACAGCATTTGCGGATTGCTTGCTTCCCAACCGCCAAGCCCCGTGGAAATTTGCAAAAGCGCTTCCTGCCCCTCTTTTAGTTGCGGATAGTCTACGGCAAACTTAAACCATGCGTGAGAATCTGCCTTTCCACCCCAAAACGGCCCTTTATATTCTTTAAAAAGAGTGGGTATTTTCCCATGACGAGCGTAACCGTCGCACGCCGCAAAAAACACCTTATCTACCGCTTTCACGGAAACCACTTCAAGTTCTGCCAGCTTTGCGCTTAAAAAGCCAAATCTTCTTTGGTCGTGTGGAATCATAATCCTTTCTCCCAGTCATCCATTTCGTTTAAAATGAGTAATTAAAATTACTCATTACTATTGTAACATAAAATTTTGCTTTGTCAATAGAATCCCTCTACATTTTTTATAGACATACAAGAAAATTGAAAAATAAAAAAGCACCCCCTAAGGGGTGCTCGTTGGTGCGGACGAAGGGATTTGAACCCACACGGTGTTAACCACAGGAACCTGAAACCTGCGCGTCTGCCAATTTCGCCACGTCCGCATTCGTTATCCGCCGATTAAATAATCGGCTGGATTTCCGTCTTTTGTAATGTATTGTCCTTACGTTCAATCCGCCAGGCTTTTCCGCCGCTTACTACGCTGCCCACGACTTTTCCGTCTTCTATCACCAGCGCCGCGTTATCTTCTATCCCGTAAGCACAGTCGTAATTATAACACACTATTTTATCAAAGTCAAGCATTCTCGCGTTGTAATGGGGGGAAATTACGCCTTTTTTCCAGCCCAAACCTTGGTACATGGCATACTTCTCATCCCCGTTGACCATGGACGAATCCGTATAAATATCCGTAAACCAACAAATTGCGCCTGCGGAAAGCCCTGCGATAATCACTCCGCGCTCGTATGACTCTTGAATGAGGGGCAATAAGCCCGATTTTTTCCAGTGCTCGATCATGAAAACCGTATCGCCGCCGCCCACGTAAATCACGTCCGCTTTTTCAAACTTCGCGCGCATTTTTTCCATATCCACGTCCTTGAACACGGTAAGCGCAACGTCCGTTTTGATATTGAACACCCCCGTATACACCTTGTGAAAAGTATTATAATAGGGCATATAGTCGTGGCTTGCCGTAGGGATAAACAACGCGTTAGGTCTATTCTCTCCAGCGCGTTCTTTGGCAAGCTTTGCAATATATTCGTCAATTTTGAGCGTAGTTTTCTCGCGGAGTTCCCCTCCGCCGATGGCGATAATGCGTTTCATTACTTATTATATTTTTCTTCGATGGCTTTAATTTTAGCGATACGTCTATCGTGGCGTTCGCCCCCCTCGTACTCGCACGTCAAGAAAGCGTTTACGATTTCTTCCATCATGCCTACGCCTACCACCTTTTCCCCGAACGCGATCATATTCGCATCGTTGTGATAACGGGTATATTTCGCGCAGTAAATGTCGTGACAATGCGCACAACGAATCCCAGGCACTTTGTTTGCTACGATAGAAACCCCGATCCCCGAAGAACAAACGACAATCCCTCTGTCGCAATCCCCGAAAGCAACCGCCTCGGCCGCTTGCACCGCAAAATCGGGATAATCGCAGGAATCAAAGGTGTTCGTACCAAAATCCGCTACTTCATGTCCGTTCTTTTCCAAATACGCAATCAAAGCTTTTTTCAAATTAAGCCCGCCGTGATCGCATGCAACTGCAATTTTCATAAACTTTTCTCCTATTCTTTTTTCTTTCTCGGCGTAGGCGGTTAGCCAATCAAAGCCGAGTTTAATCAGTCTCAAAGCGGTCTTTTCCGCATATTTCGCCAAATGCGTTCTTGTAGTATGTCGATACAACTGCGCCCACCTTCGTCAAAATCTACCGGAAAATACTTGCTTTGAGATGCTGCGCAGTTTTTGCCGAGCAGATTTTGGATAAGACAAGGCAAAACCGCAGGACAACCAGACGGTTTACCAAGGATTTTAACGCGGTATTAGAGAAAATCTGCCGTCAAAAACCTGTTTTAACTCGGTTTTGCTTGGCTATACGCCTTTAAATCTAATTTTTCAATCAACGCAGACATACCCCCCTCCAGCAGCGCATAAACGCGGCGGTATTCCTCTACGTCCTTGCCGTAGGGATCGGGAATATTACAGCCTGCAAGTTCCTCAAAGGAATATACGTTGTTCTCGATTTCTTCCGCGCCGCTTTTGCGCAAAACGTTCCAACGCATATCCATAAGATACTCTCTATGCCGTTCGGTCATACACACGAACGCAAAGCCTTCTTTCAAGACCTTCTCGCTCATGGGAGTAGCAGAAAACTTACCCACGGGATAGCCGTTTTCCAAAAGCACCTGCGCCGATTTGGGGTTAATCATATCCCCCTTTTTCGCGCTGATGCCTACCGAACAAACCTTAAATCCGCGGAGCTTGGCTTTTTTGAGCGCCTTTTTTAACAAATACTCCGCCATGGGAGAACGGCAGGTATTGCCCGTACAAACGAATACGATTTTTTTCAGTTTTGTAGCGCTCATCTCGTACCTGCCCCCTCTCTTCGTTAGTGTTTAATATCCACGGAAAGGCACGCTTTCGTCAAACGATTAAGCACGCCCGTCATTTTTCCGCCCTGTTTTGTCGGCTTTACGGCAATGAGCGTATCGCAAGCTTTCTCCGCCTCGCGGAGCAATCCGTACAATCTGCTTGCCATTTCCTCTTCCGTTTTCCCTAAATTAAAAAGGATAACCCCTTCCCTTGCAAAGCAAGGCAATTTCTCTTCTTCGCAAAGCACCGCCACGCGCTTACCTGCCCTCTTTTCCGCTTGGCAAGCGTTTACCGCCTCGGCGGTATCCGTATACAACGCCGTTTTGCAACGGGGCGCGTAGTGCTTGTACAATACCCCCGGACTTTTTACCTTTTCGCCCTCTTGCAAGGCAGGCGTGTATTCCTCGCAAGCGCCGACAACACCGGCAATCATTTCCTTGGTGATCAATCCCGGGCGCAGTATTACGGGGATGTCGCCCGTGATATCGCACACCGTACTTTCAATCCCCCCTTCGCAAGCGCCTCCGTCCAAAATCAGGGGAATTTTCCCGTTGAAATCCTCAAAAACGTGCTGTGCAGAAGTCGGGCTGACGTGTTTAGAAATATTCGCGCTGGGCGCAACGACGGGGATATCCACCGCCCGTAAAAAGGCTTGCGCGCCCTCGTGCGCAGGGATACGCACGGCAAGCGTGTTCAATCCGCAGGAAACGCACGGACTTACTTTACCCGTCGAAGGATAAACCAAGGTCAACGGTCCGGGTAAAAAAGCCTCCCGCAACGCTTTGGCGTAGGGCGGATCATAGTCGATAATATTAGAAAGGTCGTACTCCTTATGCACGTGGGCAATTAAGGGATTGTCGGCAGGTCTGCCTTTGACCGCGAAGATTTTTTCCACCGCGCTATCGTCAAAAGCGTTTCCGCCAAGTCCGTACACCGTTTCCGTCGGTATCGCCACCACACCGCCGTCAAATATAATTTTTTTCGCCTCCGACAAACTCTCAGAGGTGATTTGCTTGATATGTGTAGTCATAATTTAGATACAGTACGAAGCCGTAAAGTGAGTAGATGCGAGCAGTTCAAGGAGCAGGAGTACCCGTGCAGGAAGTGTACTAATCCGTACACGACCAAACGGGCACGGACTGCGACGTAGAAATGCGACGCAGATACACGCTTTACTCAAAGGGCAATTCGTCGTCCGTTGCCCTATTCAACTCCCCCTTGCGTGCAGGGGGAGGTTCGGGGGGAGCGTAATCGTCTTCGGGCGCTACGTATTCCTCGTCGTCGCCCTCGTCCAAGCCGTGCGAAGCACTGGTATATTCGGGCGGTTCGTCGTCGCGGTTTTGTTCGTCCAAATCCACGAATTTGGTACATTCGCCGATAAACTTCAATGCAACGCGCCCTTGTTCGCCCCCTCTGTGCTTGGCGATTATGAGCTCCGCCGCACCCTTGACAATCTTGCCGGAGGCAAGCTCTTCTTGGGTGGCAATCGCCTCGGGACGGCTGATAAACATAACGATATCCGCGTCCTGCTCGATCGCACCCGATTCACGAAGGTCGGAAAGCTGAGGTTCTTTGGATTGAATACGTCTAAGCTGAGAAAGTGCGATGACGGGTACGCCAAGCTCCTTTGCCATAATTTTTAAATCACGGGTAATGGAGGCGATTTCCTGCTGTCTGTTTTCGCTGCCTGCCATAGACGAATCACCGCTGGACATAAGCTGGATATAGTCGATCATGATCAAATCCACGCCCCCTGCCGTTGTCTTTAAGCGGCGGCATTTGGAAAGAATTTCCGCAGGCGTCACACGCGAGGAGTCATCAATGTAAATATTGCTCTTCTTCAACTGGTCGGCCGCGAGCATAAGCTTTTTCCATTCCTTGGCGCTCAAATTGCCGTCCAAAGCCTTTTGCATGCTCACGTTTGCATAGGCGCAAATCAGTCTTTGCACGATTTCCGAGCGCGGCATTTCCAAAGAGAATACGGCGCAGGTCTTATTCGAGCGCAGGGACGCATTCTCTACGATATTCATAGCAAGCGAGGTTTTACCCATACCGGGACGTGCCGCAAGCACCACAAGTGCGCCCGGCTGCAAGCCGTGCGTCATTTTATCCAAACGCTTATACCCCGTTGCAATCCCCTTAAAGGCGTTGGGATCGGACTGCAAAAGCTCGAACTTGTGCAGTACTTCCCCGATGGTATCGCCCTCGTCTAAAGGCAAAAGCGCGGAGCGCTCGGACTGCTTGGAGATATCGTAAATCGTCTTTTCGGCAAAAGCAAGCGAGGTTTGCTCGTCCGTGCCTTTCATGGACGTTTCGATAATCTTTCTGGACGCGCGGATTAAGCGGCGGTTGATGCTGTCGCGTGAAATAATGTCGTAATAGGACTTGTAATTCGCCGCCGAAGGGGTGATTTGCGTAAGCTCGGTCAAATAGACGATACCGCCTGCTTTTTCCAGCGTATTCTCGCTTTCAAGCTCGTCGGAAACGGTGACAAGGTCAATCGGCTTACGCGCGCTAAACGCCCTTTGCATTGCGCGCAAAATGTACTTGTGCGACTCTTGGTAAAAGTCGTCTTCGTGAAGTTTTTCTACGATATCCACCGCGATTTCGTTGTCGATGAGCATACACCCAAGAAGTGCCATTTCGGCATCGCGGTTATAGGGCATCGTATTGATTTCATTTGCCATAAGATTGCTCCTAACCAAGCGAGAACCAGTCGAACGCGCCCATAAGCGCGCCATTTTGGACCTTTTCTCCTCGTCTTCGTTGTAATATTTTTATATAACTGCCTCCTCCTCGGCAAAAACGCCTCAAAACTGCATCGCTTATGGGTGCAAAGCAATTTCAAATAGGCAAACGCCGATTTAGACAAGGCAAAAGCCGCAGGGAATACCTGCCGTATTTCCAAGGATTTTAACGCAGTATAAACGCCGTTTGTCATTTGCAATCACGTTCGACTGGTTCTCGCTTGGTTAAAAATTAGTCGAGTAAAGTTTTAAATTCTTCCAAGGTAGAACGGAATTCTTCCATAGCTGCCTCAAAAGGCGCGGTGGTGGTTAAATCCACACCTGCCCCCTTCAAAATGGATACGGGATCGGTGCAGCCGCCCGAAGAAAGGAAGCGGAAATAATCGTCTACCGCAGGCTTGCCTTCGGTCAAGATACGTTTTACAATGCTCATTGCGGAAATGATACCCGTAGCGTATTTATACACGTAGAAAGCGGTGTAGAAATGGGGAATTCTCGCCCATTCGTACGCGATTTCGGGATCGTGAATCAATCCTTCGCCGTAGTACTGCTTATTGAGGTTATAGTACACTTCGTTCAAACATTCCTTGGTAAGCGCCTCGCCAGCCTCCGCTTTCGCGTGCGCAATTTGCTCAAATTCCGCGAACTGCGTTTGACGGAACATGGTGGAACGAATGGTATCCATGTAGTAGTTGAGCAGGTACTTTTTAAGGTTTTTGTCGTCCGTCTTCTTATACAAGTGTTTCAAAAGGAGCACTTCGTTTACCGTACTTGCAATTTCCGCAAGGAAAATGGTGTAGTTGGACTTGTTATATACCTGCGCCTCGTTGGACTTATAGGTATGGAGCGCGTGTCCCATTTCGTGCGCCACCGTGAAGATATCGTTGGTGGTTTGCTGATAGTTCAAAAGCACGTAAGGGTGTACGTCGTAGATACCCGTAGAGTACGCGCCGCTACGCTTGCCTTCGTTTTCGCAAACGTCGATCCAGCCCTCTTGCTTTGCCTTTCTCAAAAGGTTTTGATAATCCTCGCCAAGAGGAGCAAGACCTTCGATCACCAGCTCGTACGCGTCTTCAAAAGGCATTTTGATTTCCGCGTCTTCTACGAGGGGAACGAACAAATCGTACATATGTTGCTCCTTCACCCCTCTCACCTGCTTACGCAAGGAGATATACTCATGCATGGTAGGCAAACCGCCGTGGATCGCGTTTACGAGGTTGTTATAAACGACGGGTTCAACGTCTTCACCAGACATTGCCATTGCAAGACAGCTGTCGTAATTTCTTACCGTCTTGTAGAACACGTTTTTCTTGACGTTGCCATAGTAGGTTTGCGCAATTGCATCAATCAGCTTAATGTACGCCTCGTAATACTTTTTGAACCATTCCTCTCTTTCCGCATCCGTACCCGTATGGAGCACCAACCCGTACATGCCGTGGCTCATTTGTACTTCCTCGCCGTTAAAGCTTGCCTTGGGCAAGTTCAAGTTCGCGTTGTCGAGCATGGAGAACACCCCTTGGAAACCGCGCATAACGTCACCGCCGAGCGCGAGCAATCTTTCTTCGGGTTCGCTTAAAACGTGCGCCTTGGATTTTGCAATTTTACGCAAGGAATATTCGTAAGGCGCAAATTCGGGATCGTTAATAAAGCTTTGCAACAAGCTTTCGTCCAAAGCGGTCAATTCGGGATCAACGAACGCAAACTGCGCGAACACCTTGGAGAACAACGCCCCTACTCTTGCATTTGCCGAGGTGTACTTGGAAATGCGTACGTCCTCATCATGGCGCATATGCGCATATAAGTATACTCTTTCCAAACGACGGGAAATTTCGTCGATGGTACGGAAACATTCAAGCAAGGTATCACGGTTGTGCAAGTTGCCCTTGAACGCCGAGAAATCCAAATTCACGTAGTCCTTTTCCGCGCTTGCGAACGCCTCTTCCCAAGCCTCGTCGGTGGGGAAAATATCGGTAATTTTCCATTTTAAGTTTTCTGCAATTTCATGTCTTTCCATATCGAGATAATCTCCTAAATAATTTTTGAATTGATATAGTACCGCTCCGTAAAGTGGGTAGATGCGAGCAGTTCAAGGCGCAGGAGTACCCATGCAGGGAGTGTACTATTGCGTACACGACCAAATGGGCACGGACTGCAACGCTGAAATGCGACGCATATACACGCTTTAATTCTTAAAGCTGTGGATAGGCGCAGGAATCGTCCCCCCTCTATTGATCAAACGGGAGCTGTCGCAATTATGCACGGGCATAATGGGCGCTCTGCCGAGCAAACCGCCGAAGCTGACTTCTTCGCCCACCCCTTTACCGGGCGCAGGAATAATACGCACAGCCGTCGTTTTATTGTTGATCATACCGATTGCCGCCTCGTCTGCGATCATTGCCGCAATCGTGGTTGCAGGCGTGTCGCCGGGAATGGCAATCATGTCCAAGCCTACGCTGCATACGCAGGTCATTGCCTCTAATTTGTCCAAGGTAATCTTGCCTGCCTCAGCCGCCTTAATCATGCCGATATCTTCGGATACGGGAATGAACGCGCCCGAAAGTCCGCCAACGCGCGAGGAAGCCATAACGCCCCCCTTCTTCACCGCATCGTTCAAAAGGGCAAGCGCCGCCGTCGTGCCGTGTCCGCCTACCGTTTCGATACCCAGTTCTTCCAAAATCTGCGCAACTGAATCCCCCATAGCAGGTGTGGGTGCAAGGGACAAATCGACGATACCGAACTGCGCGTTTAAACGCTTTGCCGCCTCTTTGGCAACCAGCTGGCCTGCACGGGTAATCTTAAACGCCGTGCGCTTAATCATTTCCGCCGCCTCATCCAAGTTCGCGTCGGGGATTTGTTCCAGCGCGTGCTTAACAACGCCGGGACCGGATACGCCGACGTTTACGACCGTATCCGCCTCGCCTACGCCGTGGAATGCGCCCGCCATAAAGGGGTTATCCTCCACCGCATTGCAAAACGCCACAAGTTTCGCCGCACCGATGCCGTCCTTGTCCTTGGTTAAAAACGCCGCTTCCTTGAATACTTCGCCGAGCATTTTCACCGCTTCCATATTGATCCCCGATTTACTCGAACCCACGTTGACGGACGAGCAAAGTCTGTTCGTCGTGGCAAGCACTTCGGGAATGGTGCGAATGAACACGCGTTCGTAATCCGCCGTCGCTTTATGTACAAGCGCGGAATATCCGCCCAAGAAGTCGATCCCAAGGGTTTCCGCTGCTTTATCCAGCGCCTTGCCCACAAGGGGCGCTTTTTCGGGGAACGCCGCCGTAATCAAGCTGACGGGAGTGACCGAAACACGCTTATTGACGATGGGAATACCATATTCCCCTGCCAAATCGGATGCAGTTTTTACGATATTTTCCGCCTTCTTGCAAACGAGGTCATACACCTTTGCCGCCGTTTCTTCCGCCGTGTCACGGATAC
>JAFVTA010000005.1 GCA_017503525.1 Clostridia bacterium
CAAGAGAGCAAATATCTAAAAAGTTATCGTCGATATAGTTATGCAGATCGGGCGCCGTTAAAGAGAAGAAAGGATAGGATAAGGCTTTATCACCTCTTGCAAGCCCTACTAAAACCGAAGTAATTAAACTGTCTAAGCTTTGTAGAAAGAAGGGTTGTTCAGTAGATAAAAATTCCGTAATGATGGACTTAAAATAGGGAGCCAAATCAGGAATATATTTTTTCCGGGAAATCGTGGAGCTTTGGCGTAGGGAAGTTAGTAAATTTTCGCTTTCAGGAGTAAAGTTGATAGCAAGCGATTGAAAGCGGCAGCCGATTCGGCTGGATATTTCATGCTTATCTCCCTTGAAGGATAAGTGTATTTCGTGCTTGTATACTTTTTCTTCTTTGCCGTTTATCGAACAAAAGAGACCGTTTGTCATGGGAAAGATAAGTTCTAAATCACAACGCTGTAAATGTTTTTTAATGATAAAAGCATTATTATAGTGTAATTCGGCAACTTGCAAAACGGTATAATTTTGCGTTTGGATGGGGGAGAGTAATTCACCTGTTTCCCAATCGCAAAAGGAATTTTGAAAAATGGCGAAATGCTTATTCTTGTAGAAGTTCTTCATAGATACAGTGTAGCATAAAAAAATAATATTGTCAATATTTGATATAACAAAAAATGAAATTATATTGTTTTATTTTTGATATTGTTTTTAGAATGGAGTACGATTATAATAAGACTATATTCACTAAACAAGGGGGAAAACATGCAAAAGCTGTACGAAAAATTCAAAGACGAACTATTAAATTCATGCGTACCTTTTTGGTTGAATCATGGTTGGGATAAAGAATACGGCGGATTATTGAATTGTTTGGATAGGACGGGCAAGGTGTATTCTCTGGACAAGAACGTTTGGATGCAGGGTCGAGCCGGTTGGATGTATTCTTATATTTATAACAACATCGAAAAGAATCAAGAGTATCTTGACTTCGCAAAAAGCTGTATTGATTTTGCAAGCAAGTATTGTATCGATCAAGCGGATGGTCGAATGTATTTTTCTGTCACGCGTGATGGAAAGCCCATTTATAAACGTGCGTTTTGGTTTAGTGAAACTTTTTTCGTTATGGCAAACGCAGAATATTATATGGCAACGGGAGAGGGGCGGTATCTTGAACAAGCAAAAAAATATTTTGACTTTGTGTATGGAATTTATTTGGATGCGGCGAGCGATCCTTATCAGCCTACACCAAGGATTGTTCAATCTACTCGAAACGTGAAAACGTTTGCTAACCCCATGATTTTATTAAACGTAGCGTCCATTATGCGAGATGCGGATGGCGGACGATTAGACTATTATAATAAGATTATTGACGGTTTAATTGCGGATATAAAATGTTTCTATAAACCTGAATACCGAGCGACTTTTGAAAATATCAATGCGGAAGACGGCAGCGTGCTTATGGATTCTTCGCTTTGTAGAGTCATTAATCCGGGCCACGATATCGAATGTGCATGGTTTTTATTAGACGAAGGAATAAAGAGGCAGGATCAACAAATTAAGTCGTTTGCGGAAACTATGTTCAACGATGCTTTTGATTTAGGCTGGGATAAGGAATACGGCGGTATTATTTACTTTAAAGATATTTTAGGAACACCCGTAGAAGCGTATGAACACGATATGAAACTTTGGTGGCCGCAAAATGAAACGATTATCGCATCCTTAATGTTGTATAAAGAAACGGGCGAGGAAAGATATAAACAAATTTTAGAAAAAGTATGCGATTACGCGTTTAAGCATTTTTCGGATAGAGAATATGGGGAGTGGTACGGATATTTACGCCGTGACGGAAAACCCACAGAGCCGGCGTGCAAAGGGCATACTTATAAAGGTCCGTTCCACGTTATGCGTATGTTGGCGAAATGTATCTGCCTATTGAAAGACGAAACGGATAAATAATCGTAAAACAGTATCGAAATTTGAGCAATAATAAACGATCAAGAGAGGAAATAATAATGACAGAAAGAGAAAATTTTTTAAGAGCGGCAACTTTTCAAAACCCCGAATGGATTCCCGTCACCTTCCATATCAATCCTGCGTCTTTTTTAACCTACGACCAAAATTTTCTATTCGATCAAATGGAACAGCATAAACTGCTCTTCCCTCATTTTGTAAGACCAAAGGGGAAATACGAGCCCGTCTTAACGGATATTTGTAAAAAAGGCGCGTATTATTATGACGGATTCGGGTGTCGCTGGGAATCTTCCATGGACGGCATTTTAGGGACGGTTGTCGAGCATCCTTTGGCGGATATTTCTAAACTTGAAACTTATCAATTTCCCGATCCCAAAACACATAATGGGTTACAAGCAATCGATTGGGATAAAGAGGCAAACACAATCAAGGGCTTGAAAGAGAAAGGGTGTTTAACGGAAGGCGGACTTCGTCACGGGCATACCTTCTTACAGATGTGCGATATTAGAGGGTATGATAATTTCTTGTTCGATATGATGGACGAAGAACCCTATTTGAAACCCTTTATGGAGAAGTTGACTGCGTTTAATATCGAGGTGATTAAAAAGTACGTTGCGATGGGAGTAGACGTCTTAAAGATTCCCGAAGACCTTGGTATGCAGGTGGGGCCGATGCTGTCTGTGGATAACTTCAACGAATATGTTTTACCGTGCTACCGAAAATTGATTGCTGAGGCAAAGAAAGGCGGTTCGCTTGTACATATGCATTCGGACGGTGATATTCGTAAGCTGGTAGACGGTTTGATAACGGACGGTGTGGATATTATCAATTTACAAGACCTTGTAAACGGTATTGATTGGATTGAGCAAAATATCAAGGGGCGCGTTGCGATTGAACTTGATATCGATCGTCAAAATATCGTCAACTTTGGTACGCCTACTCAAATCGACGAATTGATTAAGACGGAAATCAAACAACTGGATAGTAAAAACGGTGGATTGATGATGATTTTCGGCTTGTATCCGTATGTGCCTGAAAAGAATATCGTAGCCCTCATGGACGCCTTGGAGAAATACATGATCCGCTAATCAAAATCGAAAAAATATAAATAAAAAAGAGCTATCAAAAGATAGCTCTTTTTACTTGGTTAAATCCCAGTCGATAGGGGTATGTCCGTGTTCAATTAAGTATTCGTTCGTTTTAGAGAAGTGTTTGCACCCGAAAAATCCGTTGTATGCCGATAAGGGCGAGGGGTGCGCACATTCCAAAATTAAATGTTTAGAGGTATCGATAAGCGGCTTTTTGGAACGGGCGTTTCCTCCCCAAAGAATGAATACGATATTCTGTTTTTGCTCGGAAATGAGTTTAATTACGCTGTCCGTAAACCAAGCCCAACCGCATTTGGAATGGGAATTTGCTTGGTGTTCCCTAACGGAAAGAGAGGTGTTCATAAGCAGTACGCCTTCTTTCGCCCATTTCGTCAAAGTACCATCTTTGGGAAGGGCGCAGCCGATATCCGCATGCAATTCCTTGAAGATATTTTCCAAAGAAGGGGGATTTTTCACGCCCTCTTTCACCGAGAAGCAAAGCCCGTGCGCCTGTCCTTCGTTGTGATAGGGGTCTTGTCCCAAAAGTACCACTTTCAAATTTTCAAAAGGCGTGTAGCGGAAACAGTTGTATAAATCATACATATCTGGATATACCGTATAATTTCGGTATTCCTCTATTAAAAATTGACGGATTTTTAAATACCGCTCGTCCGCGAAAAGGGGGGCGAGCCGTTCGTTCCAGTCCCCTAAATCAATCATATCAAAGCTCCTTAAAAAGGACGGGCAGCCCCTTTTGCAGGTTTTGCAACGCCTTGCCTTTGTTGATTAAGTATTGCTCGGTTGTACTGCCGCTGCCTGCAAGGTCGGAAATAGCTTTGACGGAGTATACGGGTATGCGCGCCGCGTGCGCAACCTGTACGATAGCGCCGCCTTCCATGTCGCGGATATCCACAAAAAGCTCTTTCGTCAACAGCTCGTAATCTTGCTTGCTGTCATTGAAACGGTCGGCGGTTCCCAAGCGTTTTTTCTCAAGATTTGCGTTAAAGGTATTTAAGGGAAGGTAGGGCTCTTCGTATTCGTTGAGCGTACCCATCTTCGTGCCGTTGAGCTGTACAAGGTCGAAATCGAACTGTGTCGCCGCCTCGATTTGATATACGCCGCAAAGTTCAAGGCTGGAATTTAAGCCCCCGGCAACTCCGAAATTAAGGATTTTTTCTACGCCGTACTGGCTGATTAAAAGCTGTGCGCCGAGTGCGGCGTTTACCTTGCCTACGCCGCATACACAAAGGGCAATTTCCTTGCCGTACGCCGTGCCGATATGTACTGGCTTTCCGCTAACCGTAAGCGATTTAGAAATGTTCATTTCATCTAATAAAATATCCGCTTCGCTTTGCATGGCGATTACTACACCGATCATATTCTCTTTTTCTCCTATAATGCTTGAAATTATTTTTAAAGTATGTTATAATGGTAAAAATTCGTATCTTTCGTCCCCGCCGCAAACGGAGAGGATATATCCTTCGTGGGTGAGGAGTTGAATGTTTGCAGGGAAGGGTTCTCCCTTATAAAGGAGTTTGCCGCCGATAAAAGCAAAGTATTTCAAATCGTGCGCCAAACTCGACCCTAAATATTTCACCGCGCTTTCCTTAACGACCCAGTGCTTTAAAAATGTTTCGGGGGAAGTAATTTCCGCTTGTTCTTCGGGGGGAAAGTTCAAAATCACCGTTTGATAAAAGGGATTGCGCGAAAGGGATTCCGCGTCCAAGCCCAAGGGCTTTGAGGAAAAGGCGATATACAGCCGTTCCTTGGTATGGGTGACGGAAAAGTAAGGTCCTTCTTCAAGATAGGGTTTTCCGTGTTCGCCCCGTAAGATAACGGGTTCGTGCAAGCCGTAGTATTCGGCGAGGATTTTTCTTACGCCCACCTCGGAGTTGGGGTAAGCGGATTTGTCAGCGTAAAATATTTTTTCCATAATATGACACTATTATAACAGGAGATAATGAAAATGTCAAGAGGGGAACGGGCAAAAGAATATTTCTTACAAGGCTATGCGTGTTCGCAGGCGGTTGCACTTGCGTTTAGCGACCTTTTGGGGGTCAGCGAAGAGGAGATTATCAAGCTCACCCTGCCGTTTGGCGGAGGCATGGGCAGATTGCGTTTAACCTGCGGTGCGGTCAGCGGTATGGCGTTTGTAATCGGAGGCGTGGTTGCAAAAGGGAAAAACGATAAGGAAAACAAGAAAAAAGTATACGAAACGGTGCAAACCCTTTGCAAGAAATTCCAAGAGGAAACGGGCAGTTTGATTTGCGCGGAGCTTTTAAGCGGCACGAACGCTACTTCCTTGGGCGAGGCGGAGCCTCGCACGGCGGAATATTATAAAAAACGCCCGTGCGCGGAGCTTGTATTTCTTGCTGCAAGCATTTTAGAAGAGTATTTTAAATAAGGAAAACCGCAGGCGTCCTGCCTGCGGTTTTGGTTTTATTTATTGCTCTTGGATACGTTGAAGTAATACTCCACGACGTCGCCGTCCTGCATGATATATTCCTTGCCTTCGGAGCGAACCTTGCCTTCCGCTTTCGCCGCGGCAATCGAGCCGAGGGTTACGAGGATTTCCCAGTTGACAACGTCCGCGCGGATAAAGCCTTTTTCAAAATCGGTATGGATTTTACCTGCGGCTTGAGGGGCTTTGGTGCCTTTGACAATCGTCCAAGCGCGCGTTTCCTTTTCGCCTGCCGTGAGGTAGGAGATAAGCCCGAGCAGGGCGTAGGATTTTTTAATCAAGCGGTCAAGCCCACTTTCCCCAAGCCCGAATTCTTCCATGAATACGGCTTTGTCTTCGGGATCCATTTGCGAAAGTTCTTCTTCCGTTTTCGCACAAATCACAAGCACTTCCGCGCCTTCTTTTTCGGCAAATTCCTTAACCTTAACCACGTGGGGGAGAGAATCTTCGTCCTTGCCCATATCGTCTTCTTTGATATTTGCGGCGTAGATAACGGGCTTGCTGGTCAAAAGGAAACAGTTTTTCATAAACTCGTCTTCGCCGTCGGCAAAGCCGAAATTACGGGCAGGTTTTTCGCTTTCGAGGTGAGCGTACAAACGCTCCAAGAAAGCGTATTCTTCCGCGGCTTTCTTATCCGCGCCGCCACGCGCTTGCACTTTCACCTTGTTCATACGGTTTTGCACCGCTTCCATGTCCGACATAACCAGTTCAAGATTAATCGTTTCGATATCGTCTACGGGATCGATTTTATTATCCACGTGGGTGATATTCGCGTCCTCGAAACAGCGTACTACGTGTACGATCGCATCCACTTCGCGGATATGGGAGAGGAACTTATTGCCCAAGCCCTCGCCGCGCGACGCGCCTTTTACAAGCCCTGCGATATCGACGAACTCGATAACGGCAGGGGTGACTTTTTTGCTGGAATACAGCGCCGCGAGCTTGTCCAAACGCTCGTCGGGAACGGCGACGACGCCTACGTTAGGTTCGATCGTGCAGAAGGGATAGTTTGCACATTCCGCGCCTGCGTGCGTGATTGCGTTGAAAAGAGTGGATTTGCCTACGTTGGGAAGTCCTACAACACCAAGTTTCATAAAAAAGAAGTTCCTTTTATCGTTTTTTTCTGCTCTATTATAATATAAAATTCAAAATTTGGCAAATTAAACGCGCCCCATTTGAAAAAATACTTGCCCAAATTAAAAAAATATGCTATATTAGTTAGGATAATGAAAAACGAAGGTTAAATTATGGACTACAAGAAATATATTGCCGAAAAATTGAGTATCGAGGGGATTAGCCAAGACGAACTTTACGAAATGATTGCCCTTCCCCCGAACTTGGAAATGGGGGACTACGCATTGCCCTGCTTTAAGCTTGCAAAGCTTATGAGAAAAAGCCCCGTTATGATCGCGGAAACCCTGCGTGATACGCTTATGGCGGACGAAAGCGTTATAAATGAGAAAGTATTAAAGGAAGTATCCGCGGTAAACGGGTATTTAAACTTCAAAATCAATAAAACGGACTTTGTAAAAGCGACCTTGGAAAAAATCCTTTCTGAAAAGGATAGCTACGGTTCGTCCAACGAAGGCGAGGGGAAGACCGTTTGTATCGACTATTCCTCTATCAATATTGCAAAGCCTTTCCATATCGGGCATTTATCCACCACGGTTTTGGGCGGCGCGCTGTACCGTATTTTTAATTTCCTCGGTTATAAAGCGGTGGGGATTAACCATTTAGGCGACTACGGCACGCAGTTTGGTAAGCTCATTTCCGCCTACAAGCGCTGGGGGGATAAAGAAACGATTGAAAAGGGCGGTATCCGCGCTTTGAACGAATTGTACGTTAAATTCCACCAAGAGGCGGAAGAACACCCCGAATACGACGACGAGGCGCGCGCGTACTTTAAGAAAATCGAACAAGGGGATAGCGAGTGTCTTGCGCTTTTCCACTGGTTTAAGGAGCTTACCTTAAAGGACGTGCAAAAAATTTACGATATGTTGGATATCCGCTTTGATTCGTACGCAGGGGAAAGCTTTTATTCGGATAAAATGCAACCCATCGTAGACGAGCTTAAGGAAAAAGGCTTGCTTGTGGAAAGCCGCGGCGCGCAGGTGGTGGATTTGGAAGCATACAACATGCCCCCTTGCATTATTTTGAAATCGGACGGTTCTTCCTTGTACGCAACCCGTGATATGGCTGCGGCGCAGTATAGAAAAAATACCTACGATTTCGATAAATGCTTGTATGTGGTAGCTTACCAGCAAAATTTGCACTTTAAGCAGTTCTTCAAAGTACTTGAACTTATGGGCAAGGACTGGGCGAAAGACCTCGTTCACGTCGCCTACGGCATGGTATCCTTGGAAGAGGGTACGATGTCTACCCGTAAGGGCAACGTCGTGTTCTTGGAAGACGTTATCAACAAGTGTATCGAAAAGGCGTACAAGATTATCGACGATAAGAACCCCAACCTTGAAAACAAGGAAGAAGTAGCGCAAAAGGTAGGTGTCGGCGCGGTTATTTTCGGTGCGCTGTATAATAATAAGATAAAGGATATCGTATTCTCGTACGACAAGGTACTCAACTTCGACGGCGAAACCAGCGTTTACGTGCAGTATACCTGCGCGAGAGCAAACTCCGTACTCCAAAAGGGCGGTATTCCCGAAAGCTATGAAATCCCCGAACTTACTTCGCAGGAAATCGAGCTTGTAAAAGCCATTTCCACCCTTCCCGAAACGGTAAAAGCGGCAGGGGAGAAATACGAACCCTCGCTTATCGCCCGTTTTGCGGTAGACGTCGCGCAGAAGTTCAACAAATTCTACTTCGATTGCAAAATCTTATCCGCGGAGGACGAAAAGACCAAAAACTTCCGCTTGGCGCTCACGAACGCCGCTATGCAAGCGCTCAAAAATGCGTTCGCGCTCCTTGGTATCGGTATCCCCGATAAAATGTAATTTAGAAAAACCGCAGGCTGCCTGCGGTTTTTTTGTCGAAAAATTTTCTTTAAAAAATTTCGTTCAAATTCTTTACTTTTTAGGGCAAGGTATGCTATGATTAAAATTAAGTATACTTGAAAGGAGTGGGCGACCATGTCTAAAAGCTTTACCTACGCACAACTTATCGCCTTGCTCGAACCAAAGAAAGCAGGGGATAAGGCTTGGTTTTTGTCCCTTTTAGAAGAGGATAAACAGCGCGCGTACGAGGACGAACATTTGGAGGCGGTGATGCAAATGCTGCGCGTCGCCCGTATCCGTCCGCACAAAAACGCCGTTCGCGAGGCGAAGGACGAGATTGCCCGTTTAGAGCGCGAGGAAAAGGACAATGCCGAAACCTACCGCAAAATCAAAACTCTGCTTGCGGAAATCGAAGAGGAAAAGGGAAAGGTGGAAAGCTACCGTCCTTTCTTCGACGAGCCGTACTTTGCCCGTATGGATTTGGTGGATAACAAAGAGGGATACAACAGCTATTATATCGGAAAAAAAGGGGATATCCGCTTGGAAATTCTTGACTGGCGTACGCCCGTGGCCCGTCGGTATTATCAAAAAAGCTGTTCAAGCTTTACCTTTAACGAATACGAATATAAGACGATTTTAAGAAGGGCAATCCGCGCAAAAAGCGGAAGGGTGCTCGATTACAAAAACGAATATCTATCTTTGAGGGATTATCTTTCCCCCGAAGAAATTGCCGACAGGGACGAGGAAAACGTGCTGGATCCCTATCTTCGCGAGATAATCAAAGCGAGAAAGGAAGAATCGTCGGTAAAAGACATTATCGAAACGATTGCCGAAAAGCAGTATGAAATCATTACCCGTCCCGAAAAGGGGAATTTCGTACTCCAAGGCTGTGCGGGAAGCGGAAAAACGATGGTTATGCTTCACCGCTTAAGCTACTTAATGTATAATAACGAGGATATCAAGCCCCGCGACGTACTCATTATCACGCCCAGCAATTCCTTCAACGCGTTCATTGACGAGCTGGCGCAGATTTTGGAACTTGAACGGGTAAAAACGAGTACGGCTTACGAATATTTCCTGCAAGTACTCAAAAACGAAAAGGTGGATATCGCGGACAAAATCGACCCCAGCCAAGAGGAAAATAAGGAGTATCTTGCCTACTTGTATTCTCCGCAGTTTGCAAGGGATATCCAAAAAAAGCAGGATAAGGTATTCGACAGTTTATACGGCTTATTCACGGGCGAGGAATGTAAAGATTTTATCGAAGATATCTTAACCGATACGAAAAAACAGCTCTCCGCCTACGAGGGAATTAAAAACGCATCCATGCGCGTGCGCAGAGCGGTGCTCGGCGAGATTAAGGAAAGGAAAGAGGGCGGTTTGTATTACACCAAATCTTTCCGCGAGCTTATGAATTGTCTTTTGGATATCGAGGACTTTTTCGGGGGAACTCTCCAAAGCGAAAACGCCCGTTCGCCCGAATATTTTTACCGTCAGCTGTTGTCCTTTTATAAGAGCGCGCATTTTGCGGTGCGCAACACGGACAGGATTGTGCAAGAGGCGCAAACCTCCTTGGAAGAATTACGGGTTGCCGTGGAAAAGGAAATTACCGATTTAATGCGCTTTAAGCAACGGATAGGCGGTGTGGAAACCTACCTGTACGCGGATAGAATTGCCAGAAGAAAGGAAATTTTAGAAGAAATCGTCAAAACGGCGCAAAAGGTAAGCGAAATCGGGGATAGGAGTGTAGCGTTTGCCGAATTTTTCACTTACCTTCGCGGAGAAAAGAACTTCGTAGAAATCGGCGCAGGGGACGGCTTTGTGGATATAATCCGCTATTTTTACCGTGAAACGGTGAAAAAGTATAAGCTTGCCTACGGTATGACGTCGAAAAAGATGTATCGTTCGGATGCGTACGCGCTCTGCGCGATTTGCGCTGGGATTAGCGATAGGCTTTCGCCTGGCTACAACTACGTATTTGTGGACGAAGGGCAGGACATTTCTGCCTGTGAATACGATTTGATACGCAAAATCAACAAAAAAGCCTCGTTTAACATCTTCGGCGACGTCGCGCAAAACGTCACGCCTTGGCGCGGGGTGCAATCTTGGCAAGAGGCGTTTGAAGAGTTTGAGATTTACGAGCTCAACCAAAACTACCGCAACACCAACCAAATCGTGGAATTCGTTGCAAAAGAGCTTGGCTTGGACATGCAATCGATAGGCTACGACGGGGAAAAGGTGGTAAGCCTTACGACTCGCGGTATCAACGGCTTTTTTAAAGAGAAAAAGGGCTTAAAGGCGATAATTTGCGCCGAAAGCGAGAGGGAAAACTACCTCAAAAAGAGCTACAACGACGTACGTGCCAAGGGAAAAATCTCTCGTTCAAAAATCAATTTTATGACCGTTTACGAAAGCAAGGGCTTGGAATTTAGCTCCGTTGTAGTCATAACCAAAGGTATGTCGCAAAGTGAAAAATATATCGCGTTCACCCGTGCGTTGAGCGAACTTGCGGTTGTAGTCAATCAAGACCGAGTTGAATCAGGTTTTTGACGGCAGATTTCGTCTAATACTGCGTTAAAATCCTCGGTAAACCATTTGGTTGTCCTGCGGTTTTGCCTTGTCTTATCCAAAATCTGCTCGGCAAAAACTGCAGGCATCTCAAAGTAAGTATTTTCCAGTAGATTTTGACGAAGGTGGGCGCAGTCGTATTGACATACAACAAGCACGCATTTGGTAAAAGATACGGAAAAGACTGATTTGAGACTGGTTCAATTCGGTCTTGATTGGCTAGAGGAATAGAAAAATTGTGCAAAGGCAAAACTTTTTGCGTTCAAACGTTTGTAAAATTGAGAAAAATATGTTAGAATAAGACTAAAATGCACACGATTGAGGATAAAATGGCAGAACAGAAAAAGAAAGAAGTGAAGAAAACGGACGAGTACAGCGCGAAAAACCTTGAAGTTTTAGAGGGGCTTGACGCTGTTCGTATGCGTCCCGGTATGTATATCGGGTCGACGGGTATCAAGGGCTTGCATCACATTCTTTGGGAAATCGTGGATAATGCGGTGGACGAAGCGGCAAACGGCCACGCAAACCGCATTAAAGTGACCTTGCATTCCGACGGCAGTGCGTCCGTAGAGGATAACGGCAGAGGTATTCCTACGGATATCCACCCCAAGGAAAAGGTTTCGGGCGTACAGCTCGTCTTTACCAAACTGCACGCAGGCGGTAAGTTCGGGCAGGGGAATTACGAGTATTCGGGCGGTTTGCACGGCGTAGGCGCGTCCGTCACCAACGCCCTTTCCGAATGGCTTACGGTAGAGGTTTGCCGCAACCGCCGCATTTATAAAATGAGTTTCCACTCCAAATACAACCCTCGTAAAAAGAAGGTGGAATCGGGTATTCCCGACGGACCTTTAGAAGACACGGGGATCACCACCAACCGCAAAGGCTCGCTCGTTCGCTTTAAGCCGGACGCGACCGTCTTTTCCGAGGTGGATTTCGATTTGGATACGGTAGAGGAACGCCTTCGCCAGCTTGCTTTCTTGAATAAGGGCTTGGAAATCACCCTCATTGACGAGCGTATCACCATGGCGGACGCCAAGCGCGCGCGCATGCTCTTTAGCGAAGAGGAAACGGACGGCGAGGAGCAGGAAACGGAAGAAAGCGTACAACCTGCGGAAGAGCCTACGGATTTATTCGATATGGGCATGGGACAGCAGTCCCTCTTTGGCGAAGTGGACGAGCTTGCGTTAGAAAGCGAGCCTTACCGCGTGGTGTTTAAGTACGACGGCGGTATTTCCGATTACGTAAAGAGCTTGAACGACAGCGAAAGAAAGCTGTACTCCCAGCCCATTTACTATTCCACGATCAAAAACGACGTGTACGTGGAATTTGCCATTCAACACTATAATGGGTATAGAGAAAAAATGTTCTCTTTCGTCAATAACATTCCCACGCCCGAGGGCGGATACCACGAAATCGGTTTCCATTCGGGTTTGACGAGAGTGCTCAACGAATTTGCAAGAGCCAACGGGTTCTTAAAAGACAAAGACCCTAACTTCCAAGGGGACGACTTCGGCGAAGGCTTGACGGTTGTGCTTTCCGTAAAGCTTGCGGTCGTACAGTTTGAAGGGCAGACGAAAACCAAGCTTGGCAACACCGAGGCAAGACCTGCGGTAGAGGCGGCTGTTATCGAGGGCTTTAATGAATTTAAAAATATCCGCGGTTATAAAAAGACCATGGAAGAAATCATTAAAAAGGCGCAAGGCGCGGCGAAATCGCGTATTGCGGCGAAAGAGGCAAAGGATAACATTCGTAAAACCAAGAAAATCGACGGCTTGACATTGATAGGCAAGCTTGCTGGCTGTTCGGGCAAAAAACCCGAGCTTAACGAAATGTTTATCGTAGAGGGCGACTCTGCAGGCGGTACGGCAAAGCAAGCGCGTATTCGCCAGTTCCAGTCCATTTTGCCCCTTCGCGGTAAGCCTTTGAACGTTGAAAAGAAAAAGCTTTCTCAAATCCTTGAAAACGAGGAAATCCGTACCATGATCAGCGCAATCGGCGCAGGTATCGACCCCGATTTCAAATTAGAAAAAGCAAATTATCATAAAGTTATCATTCTTTCGGATGCCGACCAAGACGGTATGCATATCCGTTGTATTTTGCTCACCTTCTTCTTCCGTTATATGCGTCCGCTCGTCAACGCAGGCTACGTATATATCGGTATGCCTCCCTTGTATAAAATTTCCAAGGGCAATAAAGTGGAGTATGCCTACGACGATAAAGAATTGAGCGAAAAGATTGAGAAAATCGGCAAAGGGTACGACTTACAGCGTTATAAAGGTCTTGGCGAAATGAACGCCGAACAACTGTGGGAAACGACCATGAATCCCGCAACACGAAACCTTACCCAAGTGACGGTAGAGGATGCGGCGAAAGCGGAGCGCATGATTACCACGCTTATGGGCGATAAGGTAGAGGGAAGAAAGGAATTCCTTGCAAAGTACGCAAACTTCAATAAGCGCGATGCGTTTATGGACAAGATAGAGAAGAAGAACAATAAGGAGAGCGGCAATGGCGAAGAGTAAGAAAGAACCGGAAATGATTGAACCTACCGGACAGCTGTACGTTGAACCGCTTGAAAAGGTATTGCATACGTCCATGCTCCCGTATGCGGAATACGTTATCTTGGACAGAGCGCTTCCCCGTGTAGAAGACGGCTTAAAGCCCGTACAAAGGCGTATTTTATACGCCATGAGCGAAATGGGCTTAACCCCCGATAAACCGCACAAAAAGTGCGCGCGTATCGTCGGGGAATGTATGGGTAAATTCCACCCCCACGGCGACAGCTCGGTTTACGATGCGATGGTGCGTATGGCGCAGGATTTTAACATGGGCAAAATGCTCGTTGACGGACACGGCAACTTCGGGTCTGTGGACGGCGACCCTGCCGCGGCAATGCGTTATACCGAAGCCCGCATGCAGCCCCTTGCGTTGGAACTTTTGCGCGATATCGATAAAGATACCGTTAACTTTTCCTTAAACTTCGACGATACCTTAAAAGAACCCGACGTATTGCCCGGGCGTTTCCCCAACCTGCTCGTAAACGGCGCATCCGGTATTGCGGTAGGCTTGGCGACGAATATCCCTACGCATAATCTTGAAGAAGTGATCAACGGCGTAGTGGCGTACATTGATAATCCCGCTATTTCTTTGGAAGAAATGATGGAATATATCCCTTCGCCCGACTTTCCCACGGGCGGCGTGATTATCGCAAACGAGCTTATCCAGGCGTATAAGACGGGGCGCGGTAAAATTACCCTTCGTGCGAAGATTGCGGCGGAAAAGACGGACAACGGCAAGACCAACCTCGTGATCACCGAACTTCCTTACCAGGTGAACAAAGCGCAAATGCTTAGAAAAATTGTCGATTTGTGCGACGAGAAAGAGGACGAACTTGCAGGAATCGACCACGTAGCCGACGAATCGGACAGAACGGGTATGCGCGCAATCGTACGTCTTAAAAAAGACGCGGACGCGGATGCAATCCTCAAGTGTTTGTATAAATATACCGATTTGGAAGTCACCTTCGGTATCAACATGGTCGTTATCGCGGACGGCAAGCCTCAACAGCTGGGCTTAATGGAAATTATCCGCCATTACGTAAATTATCAACAGCAGGTTGTAAAACGCCGTACCTTGTTTGATTTAAAACAGGCACAGCAACGCTGCCATATTTTAGAAGGCTTAATTATCGCCGTACAAAATATTGACGAAGTCATTGCGATTATTAAAAAATCCGAAAGCACTTCGGATGCAAGAAGTAAGCTCATGGCGCGCTTTGAAATCTCTGAAATGCAGGCGCAGGCAATCCTTGACTTGCGTTTGGCGCGCTTGACCAAGCTTGAAATCTTCAAGCTTGAACAAGAGCTTAAAGAACTCAAAAAGCTTATCAAAAAGCTCACGGCGATTTCCAAGAGCGGAGATTTGCAATTGCAGGTTGTCAAAGAAGAAATCACCGAAATCAAAAATGCATATCCTACGCCTAGAAAATCCCGTTTGGTATTCACGAGAGAGGAGGCGGACGGCTTAATCGCTACCGCCACGGAAAAGAAAGCAGGGGTAAAATGCACCCTCGTTTATACGGCGGACGAACGCTTGAAGGTGTTGACGGGCAAGCAGGTTGAGGCTTTGGATAAGCCCCTTGAAGGCAAATTCAAACCCCAGTTGATTGCGCTTAAAACCCTCAAAGCGGTGACGGATAAACGCATTTTTGCCTTCACCAACTACGGAAATTGCCATAAGCTTGATATTTCCGATCCCGATTTGGAATGTAAGCTCACCGACGAAGGCGCAAGCTTAAAAGAGCTTTCCAAGGATGCGGAAACGGGCGAAAAGATCGTCGCGCTCTTTGAAGTGGGCGAACACATGCCGTACGGAAACCTGCTTTTCTTTACGAAGAAGGGCATGATCAAAAAGACGGAGTGGGCGGAATACGAACAGCGTAAAGATACTTTCCAAGCCGTTAAACTCAACGAGGAAGACGAGCTTATCGCTGTCGAAGAGGATACGAGCGAAGAGGATACCATTATCATGGTGACCAAGCAAGGCATTTGCCTCAACGCCATGAAGGACGATATCCCCAACCAAGGCAGAGTGGCTACGGGCGTGCGCGGTATCATGCTTCGCGAGGGGGACGAGGTACTTCTCATGACCCAAATCAACGGCGAGGGCGAGGTGATTATCGCTACGACGGACGGTAAGTTTAAGAGGGTTATTTCTTCGCAAATCGAACCTTCCAAACGCTATAAGAAGGGTTCGATTATCGTAAGCTTGAAGGACG
>JAFVTA010000006.1 GCA_017503525.1 Clostridia bacterium
ATTTTGCCAAAAATACCTGCGATTGCCGTCTTTTTAGCGGAAATAAGTGTATCCGTGCGCAGGGATATATCGACAGCGGAAATTTGGCGAAGAAAAACGGCTTGCCCGTGTGCTTTATCACCCCCGATTTATTGTACGGGCTGTTCGAAGAGGAAATTCTAAACGGGAGGGGGCAGGTATGCGAGGAACTTGCAATATCCACGCTTGCAGGCGGAAAAACGGTGTCCCTTTACGAAGGGGAAATCGAGATAAACGGTATACGAAAACGGGCATATTTCGCGGTTAGCGTGCATATGTTATCAAGAGGATATAAATTGCTGTTAGGCGCGGAATTTTTCAAGGAGATAGACTTATGAAACTCATTAAACTGATACGGGAGATTTTGCTTGGGCGGTTATCCCAAGAATACTTGGTGGATTACGTTTGCGGAAACGGTGAGGCGTTGCCTTTGCCCTTTTCCCCGGAGGAAGAGGGGGAAATGCTCCGCTTGCTTGCCATGGAAGAGGAAAAAGAGAGGGCAAAATCCGAACTTATCCAGCATAATCTTCGTTTGGTGGTGTATATTGCACGCAAGTTTGAAAACACGGGGGTGGACAACGACGACCTTGTGTCTATCGGCACGATCGGGCTTATCAAGGCGATCAATTCCTTTAAGACGGATAAAAATATCAAGCTTGCGACCTATGCCTCGCGCTGTATCGAAAATGAAATTCTAATGTATCTGCGCAGAACCGCGCGCTTAAAGAGCGAGGTATCCTTTGACGAGCCGTTAAATACCGACTTCGACGGAAACGAGCTGCTCCTTTCGGACGTTTTGGGCACTTCGGCGGAATCGGTGTACGGGGATATCGAATCCAACGCGGAAAAGGAACAGCTGAAAGAGGCGCTTAAAAAATTGAGCGAACGGGAACGCAAGATTATGTTTTTGCGGTTCGGGCTTGGCGGAGGAGAGGAAATGACGCAAAAGGACGTCGCCGATCTTTTAGGAATTTCCCAAAGCTACATATCCCGTTTGGAGAAAAAAATCATTCTCCGTCTAAAAAAAGAAATCGCAAAAATGGAATAAAAAATTAGCCCTTGGCGCATACTCATTTCAACCATGCCCCCTGCCTACATACCGTATAGGAGGTGAAAGAGTATGCAAAAAGTGGAAATTTGCGGTGTGGACACTTCGGGCTTGCCTAAGCTTTCGGCAAAGGAAAACGAGGAACTTATGCTGCGCTTAAAGCAAGGGGACAAGCAGGCGCGCGATAAGTTTATTATCGGGAATATGCGTTTGGTGCTTTCTCTCGTCAAGCGCTTTCGGATTAAAAACCTCGGTGTGGACGACGTTTTTCAGGCAGGGTGCGTGGGCTTGATTAAGGCGATCGACGGCTTTGATTTGTCGGTGGGCGTAAAGTTTTCCACCTATGCCGTGCCCATGATCGTCGGCGAGATAAAACGCTATCTTCGGGACGGAAACTCCCTTCGCGTTTCCCGTTCCATTCGGGATATGGCGTACAAGGTGTTAAAGGCGCGCGAAGAGATAGAAAGCAGGGACGAGGAGGCGACGATAGAGAAAATCGCCAACGCCTTGCAGGTGGCAGAACGCGAGGTGGTGTACGCCCTTGATGCGATCTCCGACCCCGTTTCCATTTACGAACCCGTATACAACAAGTCGGGGGATACCCTGCTCCTTATGGACCAGCTTACGGACGAAAAGAATACGGACGAAATTTGGACGGAACACGTCGCGCTTTCCGAGGCGATGGAAAAGCTTGGGGAGAGGGAAAAGAAGATACTCTTTTTACGCTATTACGAAGGCAAAACGCAAACGGAAATTTCCGAAGAAGTGGGGATATCCCAAGCGCAGGTTTCCCGTTTGGAAAAAAACGCCTTGCATAACATTCGATTGAATATTTCCTGACACCTTTTGGGTTTACCCTGCATATACTAATAGTACGTGGGGTGAGCATATGCAAGTTAGTTTTTCGCAGCTTCGTGCAAAAGAGGTAATCAACACACAGGACGGAAGGAAGCTTGGCAAAGTATGCGACGTCGTGCTTTGCTATCCCGATAACCGTTGGATAGGGCTTGTCGTGCCAAACGGCAGAGGGCTTAAGAAAAACGAGCTGTTTATCGAGCTGAAAAATATTGTTAAGGTAGGCGAGGACGTAATTCTTGTAAACGTGGGCATGCCGAAAAAGAACGCCTGCGACAAACGCAGCTGTTCGCCGCAACCTATGCCGAGAGAGGATAGTATACGAAATTTTGAAGAATTTGAGTAAAAAACCTGCGCTTGCGGTTTAACCGCTTTCATCGCAGGCTTGACAAAATGAAAAGAATTTGTTATAATAATAGCCGAGCTTTTTTAAAAAGCTCGGCTATTTTTCACCTGATTATCATTTGATAATGATAAAATGCGGTTATAGTATATAGGGAAACTTTTCCAAAAAGGGGACATACTTATGAAAATTCTTATCGTAGACGACGAGGAAATGATCCGCGCGGTGTTGCGCGAATACGTAGAATTCGAAGGCAACGAGGCGTTTGAGGCGGAAGACGGTATGGAGGCGGTGCGCCTTTGCCGTGAAAACGAGTACGACCTCGTGCTTATGGACGTCATGATGCCGCATTTGGACGGTTTTTCGGCGGTCAAGGAAATTAAAAAATCCAAAGATATTCCCGTCATTATGCTTTCGGCGCGAGGTGAGGAATACGATAAGCTGTTCGCCTTTGAAATCGGGGTGGACGACTACGTGACCAAGCCCTTCTCGCCCAAGGAAGTCATGGCGCGTATCAATGCGGTCACTAAGCGCCGTACGGCTAAACTTACGGGCAATGAAATTCTCAAATTCGAGGGCTTGCGCGTGGACATGGCTGGCAGGAACGTGTACGTAGACGGCGAAAAAGCCGAGCTTACGCCCAAGGAATACGAGCTGTTATTCTACCTTATCCGCAACAAAGGGATTGCTTTGACGAGAGAAAAGCTTCTTTACGACGTATGGGGATTTGATTTCTACGGCGACGACAGAACGGTGGATACACACGTCAAAATGCTGCGCGGAAATTTAAAGGAATACCGTAAATTTATCGTCACTTTGCGCGGACTTGGTTATAAATTCGAGGAATGATGGAGAACGAACGCACAATAAAACCCATAAAAAGACGGCACGTACGGCGGTTTAAACGCCGTAAGAAGATGAAGAGTACCAGCATTTACTTTTTGCTGTGGACTGTTTTTACCGCGCTCTCTTTGTTTATTGTGTTATTCTCGTCCGTGATGCAACGCATTATTTTCGTGCGCTCGTACAAGGAAGAGGCGGCGCGTAAGGTCAGCGAAAAAGGCAAACTTATCGAGCAAATCTTACGTTCTAACCAGCTTCCCTCGTGGGCGGGCGGAAATTACAGCGGTTATCTGCGCTTTTTGGCACAAAGCTATGACGTGCGCTTGTATCTTTTGAGCGGTACGGGCGAGGTACTCTTTCCGCAGGAACAAAACTTCGATCCCAGCGCCCCCGAGATTTCGGACAAGAGAGATTTCTCGGATAAAATAGAACTACTTTTGCAAAAGCTCAACGAGGCGGACGGCAAATCCGCTCTCTATGAAACGGAGCATGAGTATGTGTATGCGGCAAAGCTCGTCGTCCCCGGCTCCGAACGGTATTTATACGTGGGCAGTTCGTTGGAGCTTATGGAAACGGCGGTGGCGAGTATGAGCGTACGAATGTGGCTTGTGTCCGTGTTTGTGTTCGCGCTCTCGTTTGCAATCACCAGCGCAGTGGCAGGGATTTTAACCAAGCCTATATCCGAGATTACCAAAAAAGCCGGTGCGCTTGGCAGAGGGGATTTCGACGTCGATTTCTACGGCGCAGATTATTGCAAAGAGCTTGCGGAGCTTGCCAAAACCCTAAACTTTGCAAGGGACGAGCTGTCTAAAACCGACCAAATGCAAAAGGAATTGATCGCGAACATTTCGCACGATTTCAAAACTCCGCTTACCATGATCAAGGCGTACGCGTCTATGATTATGGAGATTTCGGGGGATATTCCCGAAAAGCGGAACAAGCACGCGCTTATTATTGTGGACGAGGCAGATAGATTGTCGTCGCTTGTAGGAGATGTTTTGGATCTATCCAAAATCAGCTCGGGGATAGCAGGCTTAGACGAGAGCACGTTTAATATGTCTGCATATACCCGTCAAATGTTGGACAGATTCACCTATCTTCGCGATACGGCAGGCTATCGTTTTATTACGGATATTGACGAGGGCTTGTTTACCCGTGCAGACAAGGGAAAAATCGGGCAGGTGCTCTACAATCTAATCAGCAACGCCGTCAATTATACGGGTGCGGATAAAACGGTGTATATCCGTTTGAAAAAGGAAAGCGAAAACACTTTCCGTTTCTCCGTGACGGATACGGGCAAGGGGATTAAGAAAGAGGAACTATCCACCATTTGGGATCGGTACTATCGATCTAAAGAAGTGCACAAGCGCCCCGTTAGAGGTACGGGGTTGGGCTTGTCGATCGTCAAGACGATTTTGCAAAGGCATAACTTAACGTTCGGCGTGGAAAGCGAGGAAGGGAAGGGCAGTACCTTCTATGCAGTCTTCCAAATTTACAGCGAGGTATAATCATGGCAGAAGTACAAAAGAGGGGTACAGGTATGCGTTCAAGCATAAAAAAACGATTTACGGCAAAGCGCCTTGCGCTGATGGCGGTTTTCGTCGCGCTTAGCTACGTGGTTAGTTTTTTGGAGATACCGTTGCCTTTGTTTGGGGCGAGCTTTTTAAAGCTTGACTTTGGCAACCTCTTTATTTTGCTCATTTCCTTTTTGCTTGGGCCTTTGGAAGGCGTACTTGTATGCTTGCTCAAAGAGGGACTGCGCTGTATCACTTCGTCTTCGCTGTGCGCGGGCGAGCTTGCGAATTTCTTGATAACAAGCTCCTATTTGCTCTTGCCTTCGGTTTTGTATCAATATCGAAGAACGCTGAAAACGGTCATTTGGACGCTGTCCGTATCCTGCTTGATCGCAACGGGTACGGCGCTTATCGCTAACCGTTTTATCATTTTCCCCGTCTATGCCTATTTGTTCGGCGGGAGCATTTTCGGTATGACGGTGGCGGAGGCGTTTTCCGCATTTTGGCTCGCCGTCGTGTTCTTTAACCTCATGAAAACGGTTGCGGTGGGGGTATTGACTATGCTCCTTTATAAACGGCTTTCTAATTTCTTGAAAAAGCTGAAGATTTAATTGCAAAAAATCCCAAGAGGTATTATAATAGGGGTACGGTGAGGTATTGCTTATGGCAATTTTTATTTCAAAATCGCGCGAGGACACGGAAGCCTTTGCACAGGAATATGCAAAAAGCTTGAAAGCAGGCGACGTGGTCTTGTTGGACGGGGACATGGGCGCAGGGAAAACGGTTTTTTCCAAGGGCGTTGCCAAGGGCTTGGGCATTGAAGAAGAGGTGACCAGCCCCACTTACGCGTATATGAATGATTATGACGGACGGCTTTTTCATTACGATTGCTACCGCATAGAAAGTATTGAGCAAGCGGAAAATTTGGGGCTTGCGGACTATTTCGATATGGGCGGTATTTGCTTAATCGAGTGGGCGCAAAATATCGCGCCGTTATTGCCCCCGGTTGTAAAACGGGTGCGTATTCAAAAAATCAACGAAACGGAAAGACAAATCGAGTATTGAGAGGAAGATATGGCAAACTTTTTAGCGGTGGATACAAGCGGCAGCTATTTGACGGTCGTCGCCTATAAGAACGGGCAGGCGCATACCGTCTTTTTGCCCGATTGCGCTATGAAACACTCCGTTTCCGTGATGCCTGCCGTGGAAGAGGCGCTTAAAAAAGCGGACATGTCCTTAAACGAATGCGATTTCTTTTCGTCGGTAGTCGGCGCAGGCTCCTTTACGGGGATCCGTATCGGGATTTCCGTCGTTAAGGGATTTTGTTTGGCTTATCACAAGCCCGCCCTGCCTATCACCTCTTTTGATTGCATGGCATATAATAGGGTAGACGAGGGGAAATGCCTTTGTCTGGTGGACGCGCTGCACGGTGCGTACTATGCCTGCGGATACGAAAACGGGAAAGTCATTTATCCCCCGCAATATCTTACGGAAGAAGCAGTGCTTGCGTTAAAGGCGGAAGGCTACGCCCTTTGCGCCTGCGGAGAACTCCCCTTATCGGCGGACGTCGTCGACCCTTGCAAGGGCTTGGTGAGAGCTGTGCTTGCCAAAGCGGAGGCGGGGGCGTTTGGAGAACTCAACGCCTTATACGTGAGAAAAAGCTCGGCGGAGCTGAACGCAGGAAAGTAGTATGGTTTTGCGCGCTTGGGAAGAAAAGGACTTGCAAGCTCTGTCCGAAATGGAAAATCGGTGCTTTGCCGATCCGTGGACGAAAGCCATGCTTGCCGATTGCTTAAAATACCCCATTTACCATACCTTTTTGGCGGAAGAAGGGGGGCAGGTATGCGGATACGGGTGTTTGATTGCCGTGTTCGAGGACGCGGAGATTGCGAATATCGCGGTGGATATTCCCTATCGCGGTCAAGGGATAGGCGAGAAGCTCCTTTCCGCAATGCACGAAAAAGCCAAATCGTTGGGCGCAAAGCAAAGCCTTTTAGAAGTGCGCGTAAGCAATCTGCCTGCGATTGCTTTGTATGAAAAATTCGGCTATGAACGCTACGGCGTACGGAAAAATTATTATGCGGACGGCGAGGATGCGTTCGTGATGCAAAAAACGCTATAAGAGGTGTAAAAACGACAGCTTTATCCGAAGTTTCGTTTCTACAAAAGGGAAAGGGGAAGGACCTCGTGCTGTTGCACGGGTATCTTTCTTCTAAGGAGGCTTTTTCCGCGCAAATACGCTATTTTTCCAAATTCTATAAGGTGACGGCAATCGATTTCTTGGGGTTTGGAGGGAGCATGGCTTTGACGAGCCCCTTTTCCGTAGACGATTACGCGGACTGGACGAAAGAGGTGTTGGCGCGCTTGGGCGTGGAAAAACCGCACGTCATTGCACATTCTTTCGGGTGTCGGGTGGCGGTAAAGCTGGCAAGCCAAGACGGCGGTTTTTTTGATAAAATGCTGCTTACGGGCGCGGCAGGGATTATTTTAAAACGGGGGATTTCCTATAAAATTAAGGTGAAAATCTACCGTTTCGTGAGAAGGTTTGCCCCGCGGTTTGCGGAAAAAAAATTCGGGAGCGCGGAGTATAAAACCCTCTCGCCCGTAATGAAAGAAAGCTATAAAAAGATTGTAAACGAGGACTTGCGCGAATGTGCGCGCCGTATCGAGAACGAAGTTTTGCTCGTGCAAGGGCAAGAGGATACGACTACCCCAAAAAAAGAGGCGGAAGTGTACTTATCTTGCTTAAAAAAGGGAAAACTGCGTATGATGCAGGGCGGACATTTTGCGTTTGCGGAGGACCCCGTTTCCTTCAATTTAATCGCAGAGGAATTTTTTTATGAATGAAGTGGTTTTGAGAATGATTGCAAGCGCGGTGACGGCTTGTCTGTTTTGTTTGTCTACCGTCAAGCTGCTTGGCGCGTTGCAACAAAGCGGATACAAGGGCGGCGTGTTTTCCGCTTGGCTCAAACGCAAGGACAATTTGTATTTCAACCGTCTTGCGGTGCTTTGTTTGCTCCTTGCCCTCTCCTCGGCGATTACCAGTATTTGTTTCTCCTTTTTAGGGCTGAGAGGGGCGCTCTTACTCTCCGCAACGCCCTTTCTTGGTATAGTATTGCTCTTTATTCTTGCGGATAGCAAGTACGCCTTAAAAGTGCCTTTAAAGCGCACCGCCCGTATCCAACGGCTGTTTGTCGTGTACTTGTTTTTCACCGCTTGTATCGCGTACGCGTTTATCGCTTTTTTAAGCGTTTTGGCAAAATGGAACGGCTCGTTTCTCTACGGCTTAATCGCCTACGCGCCCTACGCGCTTATGCCCGTGCTCATGCCTGCGATTTTGCGCTTGGCGAACGCCGCCGAGGGAGTGTTTGAAAACGCGTGGAATAAGAAATTTGTAAAAAGAGCAGGGCAGGTATTAGACGAAAGCCAAATGGTTCGTATCGGTATCGTGGGCAGTTATGGCAAAACTTCCGTAAAAAATATTCTCAAAACGGTTTTAAGCGAGAAATTTACGGTGGTGGAAACGCCTGAATCCTACAATACTCCGATCGGGATTGCCAAAACGGTGTTTTCTCCCGAATTTGAGGGGAAACAAGTTTTTCTTGCGGAAATGGGCGCGCGCAAGGAAGGGGATATCGCCGAACTTTGCGCCCTTGTTAAACCCGATTACGCTCTTTTTACAGGCGTATGCAAACAGCATATTCACACCTTTAAAAGTATAGAGGGCGTCTTTGAGGAAAAGAGCAAAATACTTACTTATACAGCAAAAAAAGTCGTTTGCGGCGAGGGTTTGAAGGCGCTCGTAAAAGAGGAAAACGCAATTTTTGCCGATAGCGGATATATCCAAGATTTACAGTTAAACCCCTCGAACACTTCCTTCACGCTTGCGCTTGGGGAGGAGAAAATTCCCGTTTGCGTGCCTTTGCTCGGCAACGCCGCCGCGGAGAATATTTCCCTTTGCGTTCGCCTTGCGAAAGAGCTTGGTATGACTGCGGAGGAGATTGCAAGAGGGCTTGAAAAGGTACAGCCCGTTCCTCATAGATTACAGCTCCTGGAACATAACGGAGTGTATATTCTTGACGACGGGTATAACTGCAACCCCAAGGGGGCGAAAGAGGGGATTGACGCCTTGCGTAGATTTAGCGGTAGGAAATGCGCCGTCACCCCTGGGATCGTGGAATGCGGGGTTTTGGAAGAGGAAATCAACGGCGAGCTGGGCAAAGCGCTGGCAAACGCTAATTTAGATAAGGTTATTTTAGTCGGCGAAACGCTGGTCGGTGCGGTGAAAAAGGGGTATTTTGAGGCGAACGGCGATCGCGAGCGTTTGGTGATCGTCAAAACGCTTGCCGAGGCGCAAGCAGAGCTTGGCGCTTGGGTGCAAACGGGGGACGCGGTACTCTTTTTAAACGATTTGCCCGACGTTTATTAAGAAGTTAAAAAACGGAAGAAACACCAAAGCAAAGAAATTTTGCGGAGGTGTTTTTTTATGCGGAAAGTGGCGGTAATCTTTGGCGGTCGGTCTTGCGAAAATGAAATTTCCGTTTTGACGGGGGTATTCGTACTCAACCTTTTGGATCGGGGAAAATATCTTCCCGTACCCGTTTATATACATACGGACGGGGAAATGTACACTTCCCCGAATATGACGGATTTGAATATTTTTAGGAAAAAGGAATACGGGCAATTTCAAAAAGTTATCTTCGACGGGGGGAGTATGTATGCGTTCAATCCCACCAAACGCAAGATAAAAAAACTGCATACAATCGACGTTGCCTTAAACTGCTGTCACGGTGGTTTGGGGGAAGGGGGCGGGGTTTCTGCGTTAATGGAATGGAACAACATCCCCCTTGCCTCGCCCGATTTAACTCCCTCCGGGGTGTTTATGGATAAGTCGCTAACCAAAATCGTCATGCGCGGTTTGGGTGTGCCTACGGTGGATTATATCCGCGTCAACGAACGCGATTACGAAAAACGGGGCGCGTTTTTACTGCGCAGGATAGAAAACCGCTTGAAATACCCCGTCGTGATCAAGCCTGCGCACCTTGGTTCGTCTATAGGGATTACGGTGGCGCATAACGAAGAGGAAGTGAAAGAGGGGATAGAGCGCGCCTTTGCCCTCGATTGCCGCGTCGTGATTGAAAAATACCTGCAAAACAAAAAGGACGTCAATTGCGCCGCATATGCCTTAAACGGTGAGATTTTCGTGTCCGACGCGGAATCGGCGTTTGGAGAAGGAGTATACTCCTTTGAAGAGAAGTACATCAAGCGCACGCAGGACGGCGCGGTGGTGAAGAGTGGGGGCATGGACGGGTTGAGCCGCGATTTACGCGAAAAAATCCGCACCTATACCAAGACGGTGTATAAGCGCATGGATTTAAGGGGCGCGGTGCGAATGGACTTTTTGGTGAGCGGAAACGAGGTGTATCTTTGCGAGGTGAACACCGTTCCCGGTTCGCTTGCGTATTATCTGTTTTGCGAGCGGATAAGCGACGCGCGCACTTTCTTTACCGATTTATTAGAGAATGCGGTGCAAGAGGAGCTGGCAAACAAGAAAAAAATCCTCTCTACGGGGATTTTGCGTACCGTCCGCACTTTTACGAAGTAAAAATCGCTTAACGGGCGTATAAATTATTGCTTTTTTCGTTATCTTTTGTTATACTGTTAGAGAAAAACAAGAAGAAGAGGTTGTAAAATTATGGCAATGGTCGAATTTACCGACAAGGTCAAAATTTTAATCAAAGCAGGCGACGGCGGCGACGGCATGAATTCCTTTAAGGCGTTCAAAGGCAAGCCTGCCTGCGGTCCCGACGGCGGCGACGGCGGCAGAGGGGGCAACGTATATTTCGTGGGGGATAAGGACACGAACGATTTGTTCTCTTTCCGTTTTAATTCTAGATTTTTAGCGGAGAACGGCGAAGTCGGCGGTACGAATAAATGCTTTGGCAAAAGCGGTAAGGACGTGTTTATCAAGGTCCCCCTCGGTACGCTGGTGCGCGACGAGGAAACGGGGCGCTTGATTTGCGACGTATTCGAGGACGGACAGCAGGTACTCGTAGCAAGAGGCGGAAACGGCGGTAAGGGCAACGTGCGCTTTACCACCGCGCGCCGTCACGCGCCTAACTTTGCGCAAAAGGGCGAAAAGGTAAAACAGCACTACGTTATTTTGGAACTTAAAGTCATTGCGGACGTGGGGTTCGTTGGGTTCCCTAACGTCGGTAAGAGTACCCTTTTGAGTAAGATTTCCGCGGCTCGGCCTAAGATTGCCAACTACCACTTCACCACCCTTTCCCCCAACCTTGGCGTGGTGCGCTACTACGAAAAATCCTTCGTGGCGGCGGATATCCCGGGGCTTATCGAGGGCGCGGCGCAGGGCGCAGGCTTGGGACACGATTTCTTGCGCCATATCGAGCGTACGAGAATGCTTTGCCACGTCATTGATATTTCGGGCTGCGAGGGCAGGGACCCTATCGAGGATTTCAAGAAAATCAACGAGGAATTGAAGGAGTTTAGCGAGGAGCTTTCTACCCGTCCGCAAATCGTGGTCTGCAACAAATGCGATATCTTTGGCGCAGAGGATAACCTCAAGGCGTTCAAGAAAAAGTACGGCAGAAAGTATAAGATTTTCCCCATTACCGCGCTTTCGGGCGAGGGAACAAGGGAACTTATCGAAGGGATTTTCTCCGTGCTGGACGAGCTGCCCCCCGTCGAGCCCATGCCGATAGAGGAAGAGTTTGAGTACAAGGCGAACGACGATTTGAACTTCGAGATTTTCGTGGACGAAGAGGGCGTGTTCGTCGTTGTCGGCGGTTTGGTGGACATGCTTTGCAGAAACGTCGTTTTAAACAATCCCGATTCCATGATGTATTTCCAAAAGGTATTGCGCTTGAAAGGGGTGATCAAGGAACTCACGAAAATGGGCTGTAAAGAGGGCGATACTGTATCGATAGGCGAAGTAGAATTCGATTTCGTACCGTAAAAGCGTGTATATGTGTCGCATTTCGGCGTTGCGGTGCGCGCCCATTTGGTCATGTACGGTTTAGTACACTCCCGTCATGGGTACTCCCGCGCCTTGAACTGCTCGCATCTACCCACTTTTAACAACATGAGGAACAAGGAATAAATTATGATTATAACCAGCGAAAATATTACAAGCAAACAAAGAAGTAAATTAAAATCCATTGCGGCGAATTTATCCCCCGTCACCCAAATCGGTAAGGGCGGTATCACCGACAATCTTTTAAAAACGCTCTCGGACGCGTTGGACGCGCACGAGATTATCAAGGTGAATATTTTAGAAACGGCGGACGAGGACGCAAGAAACCTCGCGGAAAACGTAGCCGAGCTGTTGGAAGCCGTGCCCGTTGCCGTTATCGGCAGAAAGGCGATTTTCTATCGCTATTCCCATAGGGATAAATTTGCGCATTTGGAAATTTAAGCGTTTAGAACGCCCCACTTTGCGTTATATATAACTTGACGAAAACCGAACTGGCAAGGTTATAAGAGGTGTAAATTATGGAAAACGAAGAATTGAAAGAGCAGGAAGTTGTACAAGAGCCTGTTCAAAAAGAAGAAAAGCCCAAGAAAAAGGGCGGAAATAAAAAGCAGGAAGAGTTGGAAAAGGCGCTCGCCGAAGCGGAAGAAAGCAAGCGTAAATGGTACGCGGTCACGGCGGAATACGAAAACTACCGCCGCCGCACGCAAAACCAGTCCGCACAGCGTTATCAAGAGGGCAGAAACGACGTTATGTCGTCCTTATTCCCTATCGGGGATAACTTGGAGCGTGCGTATTCCGCTTGCGCGGACGAGCATACCAAGCAGGGCTTGGATATGGTGTTAAAGGCGTTCAAGAAAGTGCTTGAAGGCGAGGGGATTGAGGAAATCGACCCGATGGGGCAACCCTTTAACGCGGATAGCATGGAAGCGATCATGGCTATGCCTGCAGGCGAAGGCGAGGAAAGCGGTATCGTCAAGCAGGTCTACGTCAAGGGGTATAAGAAAGGCGAAAAAGTATTGCGCTATGCGCAAGTAATTGTAAGTCAATAAAGGAGATATAGTATGATTAGTTTGAAAGACAAGGTCGTTATTATCACGGGCGGCGGCAGAGGCATCGGGTTCGGGCTTTCGACAGCGTTTGCAAAGGCAGGCGCAAAGCTCGTTATCACGGGCAGAACGGAAAGCACCCTGCTTTCGGCGAAGGAAAAGCTTGAGGCAGCGCATGGCTGTGAGGTACTCACGGTGCCGGCGGACGGCGCGGACGAAGCGGCAATCCAAAACGTAATCGATAAGACGGTAGAACGCTTTGGCAGAATTGACGCGGTGGTGAACAACGCGCAGGCGTCGGCGTCGGGCAAAATGCTTATCGACCACACCAAGGAAGATTTGGATTTGGCGATTTATTCGGGCATATACGCAACCTTCTTCTATATGCAAAAAGCCTTCCCTTACTTAAAGGAAAGCAAGGGCGCGGTAGTAAACTTCGCAAGCGGCGCAGGGTTATTTGGCAGAATTGCGCAATCCTCGTACGCAGCGGCGAAAGAGGGTATTCGCGGCCTTTCGAGAGTAGCGGCAACCGAGTGGGCGCCCTACGGCGTTCGCGTAAACGTAATTTGTCCTTTAGCAATGACCGAGGGCTTGCAAAAGTTCAAGGAAGAATACCCCGAACGCTACGAGCAAACGATTAAGGGCGTACCCATGGGCAGATTTGCCGACCCCGAAAAGGACGTAGGCGGCGTATGCGTCTTCCTTTGCTCGGACGAAGCAAGCTACGTGACGGGCGAAACGATTACCTTGCAGGGCGGCAGCGGACTTCGTCCTTGATAAGGGTCAAGGGACACGGTCCCTTGTGGGTGTGGGCAAAGCCCACAAAACTATACCCCACCAAAAGCAAAACGTAGTTTTGCGCCCCCAACCGCACCGCGGTTCAACTCAAAACAAAAAGACGAGGAAAAATTCCTCGTCTTTTTTAGTGATGAAATTTTCTTACCAAACAGCGATTTCACCATTTTCATCATAATACCAGTAGTTTTTTGCGGTTATTATAACTTAAATAAACGTCAAGGTTGAATTTCCGGCTGATATCCCCAGACCACTGGGCAAACATCCACTTGCCCATAAAGCAGTAAATTCCAATCACTAGCCCATCCGCTAGGCTTGCTGCTTGCCTCGCAATAGATAGTCAAGTTTTGGCAATTATAGAATGCTTCTGACTTAATATATGCCACGCGGGCAGGAATTATGATGCTTGTCAGACCTTGGCAACCATCAAAAGCAGCTGTGTTAATAGTCATCCTTGCACCAGTTCTTGCAATAACAACGCTTTCTAAAGTACTACAATAACCAAATGCAAGCCGGCCAATCGAAGCAACATTACTGGGGATGACAATACTCGTTAATGGAACCCCTCTAAACGCGTCCGCTCCAATCGAAGTCACGCTATTTGGGATTATGATATTTGTCAAGCTTCTACATGCACGAAACATCCCATCGCTAATCGCCGTCAAGTTGTTGGAAAGTACAATATTATTCAAGTTGGAACAACCAGAGAACGCTTCCGCACCAATAGACGTTACGCTATTTGGGATTACAATGCTAGTTAAACCGACACAATCCTCAAACGCATAGGAATCAATGGTGGTTACACTGTCGGGAATTGAAATGCTTGTTAAGATAGTACAACTTTGGAAAGCAAAGGAGCCAATGGTGGTTACGCTGTTTGGAAGTACAATACTTGTTAAACTAGAGCAATTTGCGAATGCAAAAGGATCAATCGTGGTTACGTTATCGCCTATAACTAAGTTAGTCAAATTAGAGCAACCATTGAATGCACTATTACCAATCCTAGTGACACTGTTGGGGATTATAACGCTGGTTAAATAGACACAAGAACGAAACGCACCACTATCAATTGTAGTGACAGGATAGGATTTACCATTGATCGTAATGCTTTCTAAAATCACTGCTTTTTGTATACCTTCTGAGCAACTGATTACCGTAGCTACGCCGTCTCCTATCTGGTAATGAATCCCATCTATAATGTCTCCAATACAGGAATTTCCATTTATTGAGGTATCATAATTAAACGAACAATTTTCCGCTACGTAGGTTCCGTTAAATGCGAATCCACCAAAGCCTGCATAATAGTAGCGGTCTGTCAGACTAGTTGTAATTGCGTCAATAAAACAATTTTCCACGTCAAGGTTTATAATATAACCTTCAGCTGTATAAAACAAACTTATCTCTAGATGTTGGTCTATAACAGTGGAAGTGTTACGCATGTTTTTGATGGCGTAGCCATTGCCATCGAGAACACCATTTAAATTGCCTGCATTAATCCATTGATACGAAGATAAATCGATATCATTCATCAGCTTATAATAATATCCGTCATCCATGTTAAACAATTGTTCTGCTGAGGTGACTTCTACAATATCGCTAGAGGCTATACAATATACCCATTGTGTTGATATTGGGCGAGAAAGCCTTAATTCATTGTTGACCTCTCCATTATGGTAGCTAATATAATATAAAGATTTGACTGTTCCACCGCTTGTCAATGTTTGCGGAATAAAGATATGGTTGCTATCAATGTTTACGATATTATTTCCTAAACTGGTTGCGGAAATTGTATATCCCGTAGGATTGTTTAACGTAATCAAAACACCAACTTCTTCGGAAGGGAATGCGTACTTAATTTCTTCATAATTTTTGTTCACCAAGACTATGCTTTCAACCGTCAATTTTCCGGCAATAAGGATGCTGTCCTGGTTATTATTCGTGATTGTCCAAGAAAGAGTTTCTTCGCCGATTTTACCTATAAGCTCTTCCACCGTCAATACGGTTTCGCCACCAGCAAATTGCTCTTTATATTCAATGCGTACAAGTACTGTAGTATTAGAACTCACGTCTACTGCATAATATTCGCCGTTGACCTTGGCTTGTTTAAAGGAAACAGTGCTAGGATTGTTAACATTGAGTTGAAGAACAATGGTATCTCCTTCAAATACGGTAGCAGTATTGAGGATTTCCATGGCGGTACACTCTACCACGGGCATTGTATAGAAGACGTAAAACTGCACAGCCGTTTGATTGCCTATGCCGTCGTTTAAATTGTATTGATAGGTTATTGCCACCGAATATTTTGTATAAGGAGATAAGCCGCCAAAGTATAGATTTTCGAAATCCAATAAAGTAGAAAGGATTGTATTTTGAACTGCATCGTAAAGCTCAATTTTTGTAATCTCGCCGATGTTGTCCGTATCTACTTCGTTGATTTCAAACGCTACGCTGGTTTGTGTTTTTGTCGGGTTGACAATTTCGATAGAGGGTGTGGCTTTTGCGCCTGTTGTAATCTCCAGCGTTTTAATAATCTCTTGCGCGCCTACGCCGTCGTTAAGATTATAGGTATACGTTGCCTGTACCGTGTAAGTGTTATTAGAAAGCAAGCTCGTAAATTCTCTTACGCTGACGTTGTCTGCAACTACTGTACCATTTGCGTGTACAAGCTCGATTTTGGTCACTTCGCCAACATTGTCCGTGTCGGTTTCTTGGATTTCGAAGGCTACGCTGGTTTGCGTTTTGCTCGGGTTGATAATTTCGATTGTAGGAATGGCTTTTGCATCCGTTGTAATATCCAACGTCTTAACACTTTCTTGCGCACCTGCGCCGTCGTTTAAGTTATAAGAGTAAGTGACTTTTACGGTGTAAGTATTATTAGAAAGTAAGCCTGTAAA
>JAFVTA010000060.1 GCA_017503525.1 Clostridia bacterium
CAAGCGGACAGCCGATAAGCGCCGTCGCATACATCACCTTTGCCACCCAGGCAGGCGGCTCTTTAATTTTATCCCAGAACCATACAAAAAAGTTCCGTCCGTTATTCGTGGACATAAAGTTCTTTCCTCTTTCGTTATTTATTCGGCAGACGTTACCTGCCCTTACCGCTAAGGCGGTGGATAGCGCAAGCAGAGCTTGCTTTCTTAAAGGCTAACGATTTGCAAGGGCTTCACCCCTGCACCCCACAAGAAACTGAGTTTCTTGACTTCCCGTAACGCTACACCTGCGCGAAGTAAAAATGCGGAGTTGTAAGCAAGACAAGAAAGGCGCGAAGGAGCTTACAAGTAGTAAGTGACTGAACGCCTGACGCAGTATTGCGAATTTAAAATCCCCACCCCGCTACACCTGCGCGAAGTAAAAATGCGGAGTTGCAAGCAAGACAAGAAAGGCGCGAAGGAGCTTACAAGTAGTAAGTGACTGAGCACCTGACGCAGTATTGCGCCGCAAATACGCGTTTTTACATTATAGGTCGAAGGCGATGGCCGTTATATCATCACTAAACTTCCCACCGCTGTAAACCGTTAAGGCAGTTTTAAGTTTGCCGATGAAATCTTCGGCGTTTTGCGATTGCATTAAAACGCTTTCCGCGCGTTCTATGCCAAATAACTCACCCTTTTCGTTCATACACTCGGTAACGCCGTCGGTGAGCAGAACGAGAATATCCCCCGTTTCGTACGGCAACGAATTTTCGTGATAGTCCACGGTAGGAAACCAGTTGGAAATGGGGGGGGCAGGGGCTTCGATTTCATTAATCCCCAACGAATTGCGCAAAAGAATAGGCGCGTTATGCCCTGCCATTGCATAGTACATCGTTTGCGTTTTCCTGTCCACGCGTACCGCCGCCACCGTGATATACGAGCATTCGTCTTGCGTGAGCTCGTTAAACTTCGCGTTGAGCTGAGAAAGCGCAACGGCAAGGTCGGGCTGATTTCTATCCAACCCCGCTTTGACGAACGCCGAAAGCATACCTGCGGAAACCCCTTTCCCCGATACGTCGGCAAGCACGCCGTACGTTTGACCGTTCAACTCGTACACGTCGGGCAAATCCCCCCCGACGCCAAGGCAAGGAATATACATATACGAATACTGAATTCCGCCCATACTCTTGCCCGCTGGCAACAGCCTGCGTTGCATTTGTTGTGCGGAAAGCATTTCTTGTTCTATTTCCGTTTGATACGTACCGTCCGTAATCCCGACGAACAGTCTACCCCTATCGTCTACGGGCAAAATGCGAATACGCAGCGTAAGCTTGTCCGTCCTATCTGCGTGCTTAACGGTGGTATGCACCGTTTCCGTTTGCTCCTTATTCTCTGCCACAGCGGCGCGCATTGCCTTATGAAACGCACAGTATTCGCAGGCAGGCATTTGCCCGCACTTACCCTTTTCCGCGCAATTTAACACCTGCGCCAAGCTGCCGCTGCTGCGCGCGCCGTCGCTGACCGAACGCTTAAAAGCCGCATTCGTGAATTGCACGCGCAGCTTTCTATCGAACACGAATACCCCGTCGGGCATTCTATCGAGCACTTTTTTATACGTCCAGTCAAACAGCATTTCTCACTCCGTTTTCTCTCTTTTTTATAGGCGCAATTGCATATTC
>JAFVTA010000061.1 GCA_017503525.1 Clostridia bacterium
GCATTAAGAAAATACTGACAAAAGAGAGCAGGGAAAAGCCCATAAGCACTTTCCAAAACCCCACGGGCGCGGTATAGACGCCAAGCAGACTCCCCCCGAATAAAAAGGTGAATGCGAAAAAGAAAAGGCAAATATACGCATACCTGCCCCACTCCTTCGCCGTTTTAAGACGGCTTACAAGAGGTATACATAACAGCGCGCCCCCTGCAAATTTGAGCAGGGTTTTGAAAACTGCAGGCAGTTTGATAAGCGGAAACAGGATTGCAAATATTCCCCCAAGCGCGGAAGAAAGGAGTATTCGCCAAAGGCAAAGCTTTTCCCTTAACGCAAAGAGCGCCAACAAAAAAAGTACGCCGTCAAAGACAAAATTTTGCAAAAATGCGTACTCGATATAGACGGTCATAGCCCTCCCCCCGTGGGCTATATCATACTACATTTCCAGCGCAAAAGAAAAACGCCTTTTGTCGAAAAGGCGTTTTTATTGTTAGATTGCTTTAAAAAGCATGGTCCATATATTCAACTGTTCCGTCGGCGTATACTTCGGCAACGTCAAAACGGGCGTTGGGTTCTTCCTTTACGCTTAAGGCGTAGTACTGCGCTATTTTATAATAGCGTTTTTGTTTTTCCGCACCAACCGCCTCGGCAGGTCTGCCGTAATCCTCTCCCGTTCGGGTTTTGACTTCCACAAAAGCGGTTTCGTCCTTGTCCTGCACAATCAAATCCGCCTCGCCAAAGGGAGTGCGGTAGTTGGTTTTGAGGATTGTACAGCCACGCTTTTTCAAGTACTCCGCAACCAGCTTTTCCCCTTTTTTTCCTAAAACTTTTTTGTGAACGTCCTGCGGTGAATGGGGCATAAGCCGTACTCCTTAATCCCTTTGATATGCTCCGCCGTGCCATAGCCTTTATTCTTTTCAAAGGCGTAATGGGGATACTCTTTGGCGTACTCGTCCATCATGGCGTCCCTATGGACTTTCGCGATAATACTCGCCGCGCCGATAGAATAGGACAGCGCATCGCCGTGGATAACGCTGTGCTGTTTTAGCTCGATATCCAAAGTCATATTCCCGTCCGTTAAAACCACTTCGGGAAGTTCGCCGTCGGGCAGTTTCAAGCCCTCTACGGCTTGTTTCATGCCCAGTTTCGTCGCCTCTAAAATGTTGATTTCGTCGATAATTTTCTCGCTTATCTCGACCATGGTATAGGCGATTGCCTTTTTCTTGATTTCTTCCGCCAAGCTTTCGCGCTTTTTCGCGGACAGTTTTTTACTGTCGTCCACGCCGATAATTAAGTCCGCCTCCGCTAATGGCATAACGACCGCCGCGCAAACGACGGGGCCTGCCAACGGACCTCTGCCCACCTCGTCTACCCCTACGATATAGCGATAGCCCTTGGCTTGCAAAGCACGCTCGTACTGCAATTTTTCTTCTGCGTTCCAAATTTTTTTCATATGTGTGCCTATGTTTCGCCTAACGGCAAGAACGCCTATGGCGTTGTGGCGCAAAACTGCGTTTTGCTTTTGTGGGTCCGTTATTGCAGGGGCTTCCGCCCCCTGCACCCCTGACGAGAAACTGAGTTTCTCGACTTCCAGCTGGTTAGAACTCGAAGTCTTTATAGTCGGCAGGGGTTTCTAAACAGATTTTGCCGATTTTGCCTTTGCGGAAGTCGTCGATAATCGCTTTCGCGCCCCGTTCGTAATCGTACTCGCCGCCCTTGAACAAAAACCCTCTGCGCTTACAAACCGCCTCGTACATGCCCAGCTTTTCACTAAAATCGGTGATACCGTAGCGCTCGGTTAAGTTTTCGGGGTATTTTTCCGCAAGCTCGCCCAAAAGCTCTAACGCGACGTCGTCCATATCCAAAATATCATCGTTGATACTGCCGATATAGGCAAGGTGGCGCGCATGGTATTGACTGTCAAAGGCAGGGGGCATTGTACCCGGAGTATCCAGCAAATCGAACGCACCGCATTTGAGCCAGCGCACATCCCTCGTCACCCCTGCTTTATCCCCCGTCTTGGCACGCTTTTGACCGCTTAATAAGTTTACAATCGTGCTCTTGCCCGTGTTGGGGATCCCTGCTACCATGAAACGGAAGGTTCTGTTCAAGCCCTTTGCCTGCGCGCGGGCGCGCTTTTCTTCCGTGATTGCGTTTAAGCGTTGGAGCAGGATACGCTTGGTCGAAATATTCGTCGAATCGCATTTCACCGCGTACTTGCCCTTACCCTCAAAGAGTTTCAAAAAACCGTCAACCTTGCCCGTATCGGCAAGGTCGGCTTTGTTTAAGACATAGAGAATGGGCTTTTCGCCGAAAATCTTTTTTAAATTTTTATTCACCGTTGCAATGGGCGCGCGCGCGTCAAGCACGCAAATGACACCGTCGCAAAGGTCGCGTTTGGCCTCCATATCGCGCATGGCTTTCGTCATATGCCCGGGAAACCATTGTATATTCTTCATTTTCTATTCCTCATTTTAATAAATCGGGACGGCATTTTTGGGTAATTGCAAGGGCTTGCTCTCTCCGCCAAGCGTCGATTTTTCCGTGGTCGCCGCTGCGTAATACGTCCGGCACGGTGAGCCCTTTATACTCTTGCGGACGGGTATACTGCGGATATTCCAACAGGTTTTCGGAAAAACTTTCGTCCACAAGGGAAGAGTTGCTAATCACGCCGTCCACGTATCTCGAAACGCAATCGGTGACGACCATGGCAGGAAGTTCACCGCCCGTAAGCACGTAGTCGCCGATAGAAATTTCCTCGTCAATAAATAAATCAAGCGCGCGCTGGTCTACCCCTTCGTAATGTCCGCAAAGTAAAATCAAATGCTCGTACTCCAAAAGCTCGAACACCTTTTGCTGGCGGAATACCTGCCCTTTGGGGGACATATAAATTCTACGCGCCTTGTGTTCGGGGTCAAGCGCCTCGATAGCGTTGCCGATCGGCGGAGCCATCATGACCATACCTGCGCCGCCGCCGAAAGGATAATCGTCGCATTTTAAATGCTTGTCCTCGGTATAGTCGCGGATATTGACGATATTGATTTGTATCTTGCCCGATTTTTGCGCTCTGCCGACGATACTCTCTTGCAGAGCGGAAAACATTTCGGGAAAGAGGGTTAAAATGTCTATTCTCATACTTTACAAAATCGCCTCTACAAAGCTCTTGGAATCGAAAAATTCCAAATCTTCCATTTTCTCACCCACGCCTGCGAAGATAACGGGCAGGGAAAGTTCGGACGCCAAAGAGAAGATAAACCCGCCCTTTGCCGTGCCGTCCAGCTTCGTAAGCACGATACCGTCTAACTCCACCGCCTCGTCGAATACGCGGGCTTGGTTGACGGCGTTTTGCCCGGTCGTAGCATCGAGTACGAGCAGCTTTAAGAAGTCCGCCTCGGGGTATTCTCTCGTGACGACACGGTCCATTTTGCGCAGTTCGTTCATGAGGTTGTCCTTGACGTGCAAACGCCCTGCCGTATCCACGATCACCACGTCCGTACCCTTGGCTTTTGCCGAAGATACCGCATCGAAGATAACCGCCGAAGGGTCGCTGCCCTCTTCATGCTTGACGATACGCACCTTTGCCCTATCCGCCCAAATGGACAGCTGTTCGCTTGCCGCGGCGCGGAAGGTATCCGCGGCGGCTACGGTAACCGTCTTCTTTTGAGAGAGGAAGTAATGCGCAAGCTTGCCCACCGTCGTGGTCTTACCCACGCCGTTTACCCCCACCAGCATAATCACGCATGGATAGGACGGGGGCTCGACTTCCGATTCTTCTAAAATGTCCGTCAAGATACCGCGGAGCAAACCTACGACGTATTCCTCGTCGTTGAGCTTTTCCGCAATCGCTTGTTCTTTGACCCGTTCGACCACTTCTGCCGCCGTCGTCACGGATACGTCGGAGGAAATGAGGAGCTCTTCAAGCTCCTCATAAAATTCGTCGCCGAGTTTATTTTTGGAAAAGAGCACGCGAAGTTTTTCCGAAAAATTATCCTTCGTCTTTTTCAGCGCACCGAAAAATTTCCCAAATAATCCCATAGTGTTCTCCTAAATTAGATAAAGTACGAAGCTGTAAAGTGGGTAGATGCGAGCAGTTCAAGGAAGGCGCGGATTTGCCGACGGGAGTGTACTAAACCGTACACGAGCGAGGTAAACCGCAAGCCTGACGCTGAAATGCGACGCATATACACGCTTTACTCCACAGTACCTGCGCCGAGCTTCGTTTCCACTTCCGCAAGCTTAACGGATACAATCTTGGACACGCCCTTTTCCTGCATGGTGACGCCGAAAAGCACGTCCGCTTGGTTCATGGTAGGCTTTCTGTGCGTGATAACGATAAATTGCGTATCCTGTGCAAAACGCTTTAAGTAGGATGCAAATCTATCCACGTTTGCATCGTCCAACGCCGCCTCGATTTCGTCCAAGATACAGAAGGGCATGGGCTTGGATTTCAAAATTGCAAACAGGATTGCAATCGCCGTGAGCGCTCTTTCGCCGCCCGAAAGCAAGGAGATTTTCGTAAGCTTTTTGCCGGGAGGGCAAGCCACGATTTCCACACCTGCCGCAAGGGGGTCTTCCACGCCCTCGTAGTCGATTTGGAGTTCCGCTTTACCGCCGCCGAAGAGTTCCTTGAAGGTGATTTTGAAGTTTTCGTTAAACTCATAGAACCCTGCGTTGAAGATACGGAGCATTTCCTCGCGGATTTGGTCGAGCGCGGACTGCAAATCGTCGATTGCCTTTTGCAAATCGTCGCGTTGAGTGACCATTTCCGCACAATGGGTCATTTCCTCTTCGTATTCTTCTACCGCGTTGGGGTTGACCGCGCCGAGAATGGTAATCTTTCTCTTTAACGCGGAGATAACGCCCGCCGCCTCGTCGACGTTGAAGTTTTCCTGACGGAAAGGCAAACAGCCCTCGTAGTCCAACTCGTACGCCTCTTCCATGCGTTGACGCATGTTTTCAAGGTTGGTGTCGATTTTACTGATTTCAATTTCGCATTTATAACGCTTGTCCGAACTCTTGGTAAGGGTTTCTTGCAGTTCGGTCTTTTCCTCTTCCAGCTTTAACTGTTCGGCGTTGACCGTTTCCTTTTCCGCGGTGAGCGCGTTGATTTCGTTGACAATCGCCTCGACCGCCGCCCTTTCCTCTTCGGTAAGTTCCTTTTCCGCTGCCTCTGCCTCTAACCCTTTGAGTTTGGTTTCCGCATCCGTCTTTTCGTATTCCATGTCCAAAATACGCTTGACGAGGTCTTCCTTTTCCGCGGTCAAACGCTCGACATCTTCCTTTTGCTTTTCAAGCTGGGAAAGCAAGGATGCGTATTCCACTTCGTTTTGACGGAGCTGTTCGCTTTTTTCCGCCCGTTCTTCCTTGAAGGTATCGCATTGAGAGCGTTGGCTTTCCATTTCCTCTTCCGCGCTCTTGCGGCGGGAGGCAAGCTGTTCTTCGCTAAGCGACGAGTTCGCCTCTTCGTCCTCTAATTCTTTGAGTTTGCGGTTAAGTTCCGCAAGCGCAATTTGGTAGGTTTCGATATTGCCTTGCGTTTCCTCGATTTGTTGAGAAAGCGCGGTTTCGCGTTGCAAAAGCCCTGCGATTTCGCTGGTTGCGCCCTGGTATTTTTCACGGAGCGCATCTACAGCCTCTTCCGCCTCTCGCTTTGCGCGTTCGCTGTCCGCAATCGCCGCTTTCAATTTTTCGATAAGCTTTTGCTTGCGCGCGATATTCTCTTTACATTCTTGAATTTTACGCTCGTTGGAGAGCAAGGATGCCGAACCTCTGCCACGGCTGCCGCCCGTCATTGCACCGCTGGTGGATACGGTGTCGCCGTCAAGGGTGACGATTTTGAAAAGGTTGCCGTACTTTTTCGCAATTGCCGTCGCATTGGCGATATTGTCGCAAATGAGGGTGTTGCCAAGAAGGTTGCTAACGACGTTGTAGTAGTAATCGTCGTAGTGTACAAGCTCGGTTGCCAAGCCCATCGCCCCTCTTTCGTCCAACGCTCTGCGGATTTCACGGGAGTCGGGACGGGGACGCATGCTTGCAACGGGCAAGAAGGTGACGATACCGCCGTTGGTGCGTTTTAAGTATTCGATAAGATAACGCGCGTCGTCCGCCGAGGGAGTGACGACGTTTTGCATAGCGCCGCCAAACGCCGTTTCAATTGCCGTTTCGTATCTTTGGTCGGTGGATACGACGTCCGCCAACGCACCGTGCAGGTGCTTGGCAAGCTCGGGGTTGGTCTTGGAAATGGAAAGCAATCTTCTAACCGATTCCTTATACCCCTCGAAACGGTTTTTGAGGGAAATGTACATTTCAAGGTTTTCGCGTAAGGATGCAAGCTGACCGTTTGCATTGAACAATTCCTGGTTGAAATCATTGACGGTAAGCTGCATTTCGCGCGCCTCTTCCTGCTTTTCTTCAAATTCGCGCATACCCGAAGAGGACAAATCTTTGAGGTTTTTGATATCCTTCCTCACGGATGCAAGCTCGTCCGTCAAGCGTTCCTTTCTTTCCTCTTCCTTTTTGATGACGACGGTAAGCTCCAAAAGTCTGTCTTTGGTCGCTTCCATACGCGCCGCAAGCGTACCGAGGTTTTTCTTCATTTCCGCAATCTCGTCCGCGGAAGAAAGCTGGGACAAACGGGTTTCGTCGGACAGCTTTTCAAATACTTCGATTTTCTTATCCAGTGCGTTTACCGCCGCGCGGAGTACTTCGATTTGCGTTTCCAGCTCGCCAACGCGCTTGGTGTTCTCGGCAGTCTTTCTGCCCGTCAAAACGATTTCGTCGTCGATTTCCCCGATACGGATTTTGCTTGCCGCAAGCATGTCCACCGCCGCCGCAATTTGCGAACGGTAGGTGCTGATACGCTCTCTTGCAAGCTTTAATTCGCCGTCCTTTCTTTCGTTGCCTACCGAAAGGATAACACGCTGGTCGTTGAGCTCGGACAAGCGGAAGTCAGCGCGGTTAATCTTTTCACGGTTTTCTTCCAGCTTTCTGTTGATAAGCTCGATTTGCGTGTTCAAGGAAATGATTTTATCGGAAATAACGGCAATGTCCTTTTTGAACTTGCTCTTTTCTCCTTCCGCGTTTTCGTAGCGGTATATGTAGGTATTCGCTTCGTTAATCTTCAAAGAGCCCGAATATTCCTTGTATTCGCGCGCTTTTTCCGCCTCGCCCTTCATTCTGCCAAGGTGGCGTTCGGATTCGTCGATACGCTGACGGTAAACGAACAGGTTGTCGTTCGCATCCGCAATCTTCCTTTCAATCTCCGTTTTTCTTTGCTTGTAAACCATAAGCCCCATGGCCTCTTCAAAGATTAAACGGCGGTCTTCGGGACGGGCGTTCATGATTTGTTCTACCTTGCCCTGACCGATAATCGAATACCCCTCTTTCCCCAAGCCGATGCCGTGGAACAAAGTGACAATATCCTTCAAACGGCTGGTTTGGTTGTTGATGAGGTATTTACTTTCCCCCGTACGGTACAGTCTACGGGTCATAGCAACCTCAGGCGTATCCATGGTGGGGAAAATGTGGTTTTCGTTGTCGAAAATAAGGGTGACCTCGCAGAAAGACTGCGGTTTTCTTTCCAGCGTACCGCCGAAAATAACGTCCTGCATGTTGGAACCGCGAAGGGATTTCGCCGACTGCTCGCCAAGTACCCAACGCACCGCATCGGCAACGTTGCTCTTACCGCAGCCGTTAGGCCCTACGATACAGGTGACCCCTTCTTCAAAACGAATGGTCGTTTTATCGGCAAAGGATTTGAAACCGACAAGTTGTATTTCCTTTAAATCCAAAGTGTACTCCTTTTTTGATATTTGTATATCTCAATTTTTATTTTTTCAATTTCTCTAATAGGAGCAGAGCCGCCTCTTGCTCCGCTTCTTTTTTACTTCTGCCGTCGCCTACCGCGCTTACGCCTTCGGCGGTGACCGTCGCTTGAAAGAGAGGCGCGTTGTCCTTGCCCGTCTTTTTCACTTCGTACACGGGCGGCTGTTTGCCCTGTTTTTGCAGGTATTCCTGCAACGCCCCTTTGTTATTGACAGGGTACGACTCTTCCTCTAATCTGCCGTGCTTTAAGATAAACGCCTTGGCGTTTTCATACCCCCCGTCCAAGTAAATCGCCGCGACGACCGTTTCAAAGAGGCTGGAGACCGTCTTTTTCCCGATATTCGCCCTGCCCCCGAAATACAAGAGGTATTCTTCTAACCCAAGCGCCTTTACCCCCTCTAACAATGCCTCTTCGCAAACGAGGCGTTGGCGCTCTCTCGTGAGTACCCCCTCTTCGGCGTTCTCGTGCCGAGCGTACTGCCACTCCGTCACGACAAGCTGCAATACCGAATCGCCGAGGTATTCCATGCGTTCGTTGTCCCTGCCCCCGTTTGCGTTGGCGTACGAGGAATGGGTAAACGCCTCTTTTAAAAGCGCTTTGTTTTGAAAGGTATAGCCGATTTTTTCTTCGAGCTTAGCAAAGGGGAAGTTTCTCATTCCGCGATTTCCTGCGATTGCGCTTGAATCGCGTGCAAATCCACGCTGTCAATCATTTCCTTGATTTTCTCGGTCATGTTGCCGCGCGCTGCGCTTGCCGCCTGCGAAATGGATACCGCAAAACTGCGCGCCTTGGAGTTGCCGTGGCCTTTTACGACCGCTTTGGTAAGCCCCAAGAACATAGCGCCGCCTACGCCCTCGTAGTCCAAGCCCTTTTTGATATTCTTCAAAATCTTACCCGACAGCAAAGCGCAAAGCATGGTGAAAGGATTACGCTTAAATTCCCGTTTCATGATGGTAGACACCGCTTTACCGCAGCCCTCTACCGATTTCATAGCGATATTACCCGTAAACCCGTCCGCTACCATAACGTCCACGTCCCCGAACATGATATCTCTGCCTTCGCGGTTGCCCGCGTAGTTGATACAGTCGATTTTTTGTAAAAGCGCGTTGCTTTCCTGCTGTAAAATCAAGCCCTTATGGTCTTCCGTGCCATTGTTCAAAAGCCCGATAGAGGGCTTTTCAATACCGTAAACGGTTTGCGCGTACGCGGACGCCATGAGCGCGAAATGCACGAGGTTAATGGGTTTGCATTCCAGGTTCGCTCCGCAGTCGCAAAGGAAAGTACCGCCCCCTCTGTGGTTGGGGATAATCGGACAAAGCGCAGGACGGGAAACCCCTTTCAATCTGCCCAAAATCAACACGCCTGCAGTCAACACCGCACCCGTCGAACCAGAGGACACCAGCCCGTCCGCTTTCCCCTCTTTCAAGAGGCGGAACGCCACTACCGTGGAGGAGTCCTTTTTGGTCTTTACCGCTTTGGTAGGCACTTCTTCCATGCCGATTACCTCGGTGGTATGTACGATTTCCAAACGGGATGGATCGTACTTGCAAGCCGAAAGCTCCGCTTTGATTTGCGCCTTGTCGCCGCAAAGGATAAGGTACAAATCTTTATCTTTTTTCAGCGCCTCTACCGCGCCGAGCACTTGCTGTTTGGGGGCGAAATCGCCGCCCATCGCATCGATTACGATTTTGGTCATGGTTTTCTCCTAATTTTAGTAGATACAGTACGTAGCTTAAAGTGGGTAGTTGCGAGCAGTTCAAGGAGTGGGAGTACCCGTGCAGGGAGTGTACATAGACGTACACGACCAAACGGGCACGGACCACGACGATGAAATGCGACGCATATACACGCTTTAATATTCTAAATCGCCGAAGGTACGGGGATAAGGCACCACGTCGCGGATATTCGCAATACCCGTGAGGTACATAACCATACGCTCAAAACCCAAGCCGAACCCGCTGTGGGTCGTACCGCCGTAGCGGCGCAAATCCAAGTACCAAGAATAATCTTCGGGATTCATGCCAAGCTCCTTGATACGGTTTACGAGCTTATCGTAATCGTCCTCTCTTTGCGAACCGCCGACAAGCTCCCCGATACCGGGCACGAGCAAGTCCGCCGCCGCAACCGTCTTCCCATCGGGATTTTGTTTCATATAGAACGCCTTGATTTCCTTGGGATAATCGGTGAGGAATACGGGTTTTTTGTAAACCTGTTCAGTCAAGAAACGCTCGTGTTCGCTCTGCAAATCCTTCCCCCAGAAAATATTTTTATCGTCGAATTTATCGGCGTTTTCTTTCAAGATTTCAATCGCGTCCGTATAGCTTAAACGAACGAATGCGTTTTCGGAAACGTTTTTCAGTCTTTCCAAAAGCCCCTTGTCTACAAACTGGTTCAAGAAAGCAAGCTCGTCCTTGCAGGTTTCGGATACGTAGTCGATAACGTATTTTACCATTGCCTCCGCAACGTCCATATCCCCTGCCAAATCGCAGAACGCCATTTCAGGCTCGATCATCCAAAATTCCGCCGCGTGTCTTGCGGTGTTGGAGTGCTCCGCGCGGAAGGTAGGCCCGAAGGTGTACACGTTGCCGAACGCCATAGCGTACGTTTCCGCGTTCAACTGCCCGGAAACGGTGAGCGCCGCGCGCTTGCCGAAGAAATCCGCTTTATAATCCACGGGCTTGCCGCTTTTTGCCACCTCGTCCAAATCCAAGGTCGTCACTTGGAACATTGCGCCTGCGCCTTCGCAATCGCTCCCCGTCAAAATGGGGGTATGCACGTAAACGAACCCTCTATCGTTGAAGAACTTATGAATCGCAATCGCCGCCTCGCTGCGGATACGGAACGCCGCGCCAAAGAGGTTGGTACGGGGACGAAGATAAGCGATTTCACGCAAAAATTCTACCGAGTGGCGTTTCTTTTGCAAGGGATAATCGGGGGTAGACTTACCTTCTACCTCAATGTTCGCCGCTTTAATTTCATAGGGCTGTTTGTTTTCGGGGGTGACCACCAAAGTACCCGTGATAATCAGCGAACAGCCGACGTTTTCCTTTGCGATTTCGTCGTAATTTTCAAGATTTGCGCGCTCGAACACGATTTGCGTGTTTTTAAAACAGCTGCCGTCGTTCAACTCGATAAACCCAAACGCCTTGGAATCGCGAATGGTTTTCGCCCAACCGGCAACGGTGACCGTTTGCCCGTCCAGCGCCGCATAGTTTGCGTTCAGTTCTTTTAAATATCTTCTTTGCATTTTGACCTGCCTTTTGTAAACGGGAAAAGTCGATTTCGCCCTTTGGCACTTTTCCCCTATAATATACTATTCTATTATAGCATTCCTTTATGAAAAAGACAAGCGTTGGACGGCAGTTTATTTGTCGCATTTGCCATTTTTTTGCTGATTATGCCTTGAATCGGGCGATATTCGTCCGTGCGCAGGCGTTTGCGCGAAAGCAAAGCACCCCCTTGATAGCGTTCCAAATACAGTTCACTCTTCACGCCGTTTTTCGGCGAACGCAGCACCTCGTCCCTATCCCCCTCTTTCACAATGGGCGCAGGCGGCGGAATTTCTCCTAAAACTTTGCTCACGATTTCATAGCGGCTGCCGTCGTTTTTACCAAAAAAAGTCACGCGGAGCGCGCCGCCTTGCACCTTTGCCGAAATATACACGGGAAAGGCATGTTTGTTAAAAAGCTGCAAATCGCTGGACGAGGACACCATGGCATCGCGCGAGGGCTGTACGTAGGACACCCGCAAGGAATGAGGGTGGTATTCCGTCACCTCTAATCCGCTTTTTAAAGCGGCGTTATACAAGGTCGTGCTTACTTGGCAAACGCCGCCGCCCACCCCTAAAACGTACTCGCCGCCCACGATAATTTTTGCCTGCTGATAGCCAGCCTCCGCTGTGCGCCTGCCCACCCATTGATTGAAGGAAAATTCCCCGTAGGCTTGCACCGTCGCCCCGTCGACTAACCCTGCCGCAATCGCGATATTCTCGCACCTGCCCCTATCCTCTTCGCTAAAATAGGTCGTATACGAGGACATTCTCTCCCAACCGTAGGGATTTTCGGCAGCGACAGGAATATTTTGCCCGTTCTGGCGGAAAATTCCAAAAAAAGCGCATAAAAAAGCGCCTGCAAACGCAAGCGCCGTTAATTTTTTAGCTATTGTTTTTACCATACTCTACCCCTATGTACGCGTACACGGTAGCCTCATTTTAAAAAATCTTCACTTTTTTGAGTAGGTTTTCGTCCACGCGGTAAACGGGCTGACCCAAGGTATGTTCTCCGTCCTCTCTATGGGTATCCGAACCGCCGCTGACAAACAAACCCCACTTTTTGGCAAGGCCGCAAAAATACTGCGTTTCCTCGACAGTATGAGAAGAATATACCCCCTCTATACCGTCCACGCCGTAATCGGCAAGCTCTTTTAAAAACTCTTCCCTGCCGTTGCCGTCCATGTAAATACGGCCGGGGTGCGCCACGCTTGCAACACCCCCAAGCGCATGAATACAGTCGATCGCCTGCTTGGGCGAAGGTCTGCCGTAATTGCAGTTGGCAGGCTTGCCGATATTGAGATAGGTCATATACACTTCCCCTTCCGTCATGGGCAGGTACAGCGCCGCGGCGCGCGCAATGTGCATGGTATGAAAGGGCGAAGTCGGGTCTTTGCGCATACTCTCCACGTCCGCCATCGTGACGGGAATACCAAGGGCGTTAAACTTCTTCACGCTCTCTTCCGCGCGGATTTGCGACGCCTCTTTTCGCTCTTGTAAAAACCGTTCGTACCCGCTCCCCTTTTGGCAGCCGTAGCCAAGGATATGGATTTTATTCAAGCCCTCGTACGCGGAAATTTCCCAGCCCGAAAGATAGGCAAGCCCGTACTTTTTCGCCGATGCCCGTTTGACTTCCTCGCCCGAAAGGGTATCGTGGTCGGTGATCGCAAGCAGGTCAAGCCCCTTCTCTTTCGCCATAGCGCAAAGGTAGTCGGGAGAATATAGCCCGTCCGAATAGGTGCTATGCAGGTGTAAATCAGCGCGCATTATCCCTTAATCCTCCCGTTTTCAATGCGGATTTTATTACATTCCGCACCGTACAAAACGCGCTCGGCATGGGTGCAGGTAAGCACCGTTTGCACGTCCGCGATACATTTGAGCAATTTTTTTCTTCTCGGCAAATCCAGCTCGCTCATGACGTCGTCCAAAACGAGAATAGGGTTCTCCCCCGAAAGGGTTTTGAAAATTTGCACCTCGGAAAGTTTAAGCGCAAGCGCCGCCGTACGCATTTGACCCTGCGAGGCGTAAGATTTTGCATCCGCGCCCCCGATTAAAACGTCCAAATCGTCCCTATGCGGCCCGACCGTGGTAAACCCAAGGCGTAAATCCTTTTCGTAGTTATTCTCTAAACGGCGGAGTAAATTTTTGGAAATTTCCTCTTCCGTCCCCTCGTATTTTCTTTCGGGTTTAATGACGAGTTCCTCTCCCCCGTCCGTTAAAAAGGCGTGGTATTCCTTGGCGCAGGGGGCAAGTTTCTCCACAAACTCCGCGCGTTTTTTGACGATAACGGCGGCGTATTTGCAAAGCTGTTCGTCCCATACGGGCAGAGTGTCCAGCACCATGGAAATATCCCGATTTTTCAATAAGGTATTGCGTTGGTCGAGAATTTTATTATACCGCAAAAGAGCAGTATAATAGGCGGGCGAGGTTTGGGAAATGGAAATATTCATAAACCGCCTTCTCTCGTCGGGACCGTCTTGGATAAGACGGAGTTCTCCCGGGGAGAAGAAAACGCTGTTGATATGCCCCATGAGGTCGGCATTTTTGGAAATTTTACTCCCGTTCACGCGGATTTCCCGTTTGTTTTCGTAAATATCCGCCTCAATCGTCACGTTGCCGTAGCGGTTTTCCGCTTCGGCGATAATTTTCGCGGACTCCGCGCCCATGCGAATGAGCTGTTTGTCGTGGCGGATACGGAGCGAAGTACCCGTGTAAAGGTAAAAGACGGCTTCGGCGCAGTTGGTTTTGCCCTGTCCGTTTTTGCCGAACAGAACGTTAAGCCCCTCCGAAAATTCAAACTTTTCGCTCTCGTAATTTCTGAAATTTTGCAGGAATAATTTTTTTATTTTCATAATCCTTAAAAAACCCGCCGAAATTGCTTTCTTTTCCTCGAAATTTGTATTATAATTATATCAAATAATTTTCAAAAAAACAAGCTTAACGGATAAGCAAGCGTAAAATTTTTTACGGGGGATTAAAAAATGGCAGAACATTCTCAACTTCAATTTATTTGGAAGCAGATCAGCGAACGGGTGGAAAACCTCATTTCACCCATTTCCTATAACACCTATATCAAAACCCTCGAACCCGTGGATATCCTCGGGCGTATTCTCGTGCTCAAAGCGGAAACTCCCCTCGGCGCATCCACCATTATGAAAAAGCATGCGGACAAGCTCCGCGATGCCATGGCGAAATGCGACCTCGGCGTAAAAGATTTCCGTTTGGTGGTAGAGGGCAGCGAGGAATTCCCCTTGGAATACGAAGAGGATGCGTCGGATAACTTCCAAGCCTCCCCTATTAACAAGAGCTTTACCTTCGATTCCTTCGTTGCGGGCGCAAACTCCAAGTTCGTCTACGCGGCGGCAAAGGCGGTTGCGGAAGCCCCCGGCGAAAGCTTTAACCCCCTGTTTATCTACGGGGAATCGGGGCTGGGCAAAACCCACCTTATGCACGCGATTGCCAACCACATTTCTCAAAAATATCCCGAAAAGAAGGTGCTGTATACCACCTGTGAAAATTTCTTGAACGAGTTTATCGATTCGATCTCGCAAAAGAGCAGCGCAAAGTTCCGTTTCCACTACCGCAACGTGGACGTACTCATGATCGACGACGTGCAGTTCCTCAAAAACAAAACGCAGGTGCAGGAAGAATTTTTCCATACCTTCAACGAGTTGTCGGCGCAAAACAAGCAAATCGTGCTTTCTTCCGACAGACCCCCGAAGGAAATCGCAACCTTGGAAGAGCGTTTGAGAATGCGCTTTGAAGGGGGCATGATTGCGGACATTCAACCGCCCGATCCCGAAACCAAGCTCGCTATTTTAAGAAGAAAGGCGATCGATAGAAAATGCCCTATCCCCGACGAGGTGTTGGAGTTCTTGGCAAAGGATTCGGGGCACGACGTACGTACTTTGGAAGGGCGTTTGACGAAGGTGATCTTCGCAAGCAAGCTCCACGAAGAACCCATTACCCTCGACCTTGCAAGAAAAGCTTTAAGCGAATCGGTGAACGAAACGGAAGAACAAGAGGACGTGACCCCCGAAAAAATCCTTTCGGCGGTTTGCGGATACTTTAAGCAAAAGAAGGAAGACTTGCTTGGCAAAAACAAAAAAGCCGACCTCGTCAAAGCGCGCCAAATTTGCGCGTACCTGCTTTGCGATATGTTAACCCTTCCCCTCGTTGCCGTAGGCAATATACTCGGCGGAAGAGATCATACTACCATTATGTACGCTCGCGACAAAATGGAAAAGCTTGCGTCCTTGAACGACAAGGTTGCAAAGGAAATCGACGATATTAAAAATATTATCCTCAAAAAATAATCCATTTACGCCCCTTTTCAAGGGGCATAACTTTATTATGAACAATACGCAAAAAACTTTTCTTGAATATGCCGCGGATGCGGTCGTCGTAGGCGCAGGGCACGCAGGATGCGAGGCAGCCCTCGCTTTGGCGCGCACGGGTATCAAGACGGCGCTTTTGACTTTGAATTTAGACAGTATCGCGTTTTTGCCCTGCAACCCCTCTATCGGCGGCACGGCAAAAGGCCACCTCGTAAGAGAAATCGACGCGCTTGGCGGTCAAATGGGCTTGGTAGCGGACGACACCGCGCTGCAAATCCGTATGCTCAACGTCGGCAAGGGCGCGGCGGTGCAATCCCTGCGCGCGCAATCGGATAAAAACGCATACCACCGTGAAATGAAACGGGTGCTTGAAAATACCGAAAATTTGCGCATTATCCAAGCCGAAGCAACGGAAATTTTAACCGAAAACGGCAAATGCTGCGGCGTAAAAACGCAGTACGGCGGCATGATCACCTGCAAAGCGGTTATCCTTTGCACGGGGGTATACCTCAACGGCGAAACGATCACGGGTCACGTGGTACAAAAATCGGGCCCTAACGGCTTTGCGCCTGCAAACGAGCTTACAAACAGCCTTGTCAAGCTCGGTTTTTCCGTGCGCCGCTTTAAAACGGGTACGCCCGCAAGAGTGGATAGCCGCACGATCGACTATTCCAAGTGCGAAGTCCAAAACGGGGATATAGATATCTATCCTTTCTCCTTTATGCACGATACGCCCCCCGAAAATAAGCTCCCTTGCTATTTGACTTATACAAATTTAGACACGCATAAAATTATCACGGACAACCTCGACAGATCCCCTCTTTACGACGGAACCATTCTGTCCACGGGGCCTCGGTACTGTCCGTCTATCGAAACCAAGGTAGTGCGTTTTAAGGACAAAGAACGCCACCAGATCTTTATCGAACCCGAAGGCGCGGACACCTATGAAATGTATATCCAAGGCATGTCCACCTCTATGCCCCACGACGTACAGCGTGCAATGTACGCCTCGGTAGCGGGCTTGGAACATGCGGATATTATGCGCTACGGGTACGCGATCGAATACGATTGTATCGATACCTTGGACGTCTTACCCACCCTTGAATTTAAAAAGGTGGAAGGCGTGTACACCGCAGGTCAAATCAACGGCACTTCGGGCTACGAAGAGGCGGCGGCGCAAGGTCTTATGGCGGGCTTGAACGCCTCGCTCAAACTCCGCGGACTCCCCCCCTTCACGCTGCGCCGTGACGAGGCGTATATCGGCGTGCTTATCGACGATCTCGTCACCAAAGGCACGGACGAGCCTTACCGTATGATGACTTCCCGCGCCGAACACCGCATTTGTCTGCGCCAAGACAACGCCGATTTCCGTTTGACGGAAAAGGGAAAAGCGGTCGGCTTGGTCAGCGAAGAACGGTATAACCGCTACCTTGCCCGCAAGGCAAAATACGAGGAATTACTTGCTTCATTGCAGACACGGGTACCTCAAAAACAGGCGGCGCCCTTCCTAACGCGCTACGGCTACGCAGAACCTAGCGGTAGCGTTTCCTATGCGGATATGTTAAAACGCTCTATCTCGTTAAAGGATATTATGGCGGAATACGGCGTGTTTAACGAATACTCCAAAGACGTTCTCGAAACGGCGGAAATCACCGTCAAGTACGAGGGCTATTTAAAGCAAGGAAACGAGCTTATTGAAAAGGCAAAACGCTTGGAAGACAAACTTTTGCCCGAGGGTATCGACTATACCTCGATTAAGGGCTTGCGATTAGAGGCGCAGGAAAAGCTCAATCGAATCCGCCCCTTCAATCTCGGTCAAGCAGGCAGAATTTCAGGAGTAAACCCTGCGGATATTTCCGTGCTTATGGTTTGGTTGGCTACTCAAGGAGAAAACTAATGAAGAAAATACTTGCTTTGGCGTGCGCCGCAACGATTGGCGTAACCTCTTTTACAGCTTGCGATTTCAACCTTTTCAAAAAGAACGAAGGGACGGCGAAGAATATTATTTTGCTTATCGGCGACGGTATGGGTGAAAACCATATCCAAAACGCCCTTACGTACTTCGAGCTTACCGAACCCCGTTTTATGGCGGACAGGCAGGGCAGTATCGCAACGAAATCAAAAAATAATGCCGTCACGGACAGCGCGGCGGCTGGTACGGCACTTGCCACAGGGCAAAAGGTGAACAACGGCGAGATTGCGTACCATAACGGTAAGAACATCCAAACGATTGCCGAACTTGCCAAAAAAGCAGGCAAAAAAGTAGGTATCGTAACAACGGATACCTTGGATGGCGCTACCCCCTCGGCATTCTCCGCGCACGCGAAAGATAGAGATGATAGCGACGATATCGTTTCTTGTCAATTAGCCACTGGCTTTGATTTATTCATCGGAGAGATGGACGACGGTTTTTATAACAATTATGAAGCCGCATTTGAAAGTAAAGGATATTCCTTTGCGTCTTCCCCTGAAGAAATGGTAAGCTATGCAAGCAGTGACAAGCTGATTGCAACCCTCCCCAACGTGCGTTCTAATTATCGTGAGGATACGAAGTACGATTATCAATTAAAAGATATCGTTGCCTTTGCTACCGAGTTTTTGGATAATGAAAACGGTTACTTCCTTATGGTAGAAAGTGCGCATATTGATAAGTACAGCCACAACAACGAGATAGTAAACGCCCTTTGCGAAGTGCGTTCCTTCTTCGATACCATGGATTACTTATACGATACCGTAAGCGAGGATACGGCAATTATTCTCACCGCCGACCACGAAACGGGGCGTTTGAGCCTTGCCAAGTCCAAAGCCGAAGTGGACAACTACCTTTACAACTCCTCGGGACATACGGGCGTAGACGTGCCTATCTTTATGAAAAACGTGCCCTACACGCTTACGGGCACGGTGCAAAATACCGAAGTGTTTGAAATTTGTAAGAAACTGTTTGGATTAACCTGACGAGAGTCGAACTCGAAAGGTTTTGACGGCAAAAAATGGCATAATACTTCGTTGAACTTCTTGACAAACCGTCAGGGTTTGCCTGCGAAGTCCGCCTTGTCTTCTTCTCATTTTTTGCTCGTAAAAACTGCGCAGCACCTTAAAAGGAATATTTTTCAGCAGATTTTGGCGAAGGTGGACGCAGTTGTATATAAATACTACAAGAACGCATTTGACGAAATATGCGAAAAATAAACTTTTAAGGCTTACGAGTTCGACTCTCGTCAGGTTAAGATAATCGTAATAAACGCATACCTGCCCCGTGGGATTTCCCACGGGGCAGGTGTTTTTTACTCGTCTAAATTGTATTTGTCGGACAGGATATATTTCGGTCGGTTTTGCACTTCCTTATAAATCATACTGGTGTGGATATTCGCAAGCCCTTGGCACACGAGCACGACCGCAGTCAGCGCGCCTGCCGTCGGGAACAGCCAAGCCGTCAATCCCCCGAAGGCGATGCCGTTGAGCGCCAGTACGATAAAGGCGATAAAGCAAGCTACGCTTGCAAATCCAAGCAATAACCCAAGCTTAATGGGCAAAGTAAGGGTATAATCGGTGTTAGGAAATACCCCTGCTTCGGCAAGCTTGACCATTTTCTTGACCGTGTAATGGCTTGCACCTGCAATGCGTTCGGGGCGGTCAAACTCCACGCAGGTCTGCTTAAAGCCTACCCATGCCGCTTGCGCCCTAAGCAATCTATCGTGTTCGCCCATGGATAAAATGGCGTTCACTACCTTTCTGTCGTACAGCTTAAAATCACCGCTGTTGCGCTGGATATCCATACCCGTAATCTTTCTCGTAAAGCCGTAGAAAAGCTTTGCCGTCGTGCGCTTGAACACCGTTTCGCCCTTGCGTTTACGGCGTTTTCCATGCACGATTTCGTAGCCTTCCTTCCACTTTTCAATCATTTCAAGGGCAACTTCGGGAGGATCTTGCAGGTCCGCATCCATGGCAATTACCGCATCGCCGTTTGCGTGCTCCATACCGCATAAAAGCGCCGCCTGCTGACCGAAATTACGGGAAAAATTGCATACCTTTACGCGCTTATCTTGATTTGCAAGCTCTTTTAAAATGCCTTTCGTTCCGTCTATGCTACCGTCGTTTACGAAAATGATTTCGTATTCTTCGTTTAATCCGTTAAATAACGGCGTGACTGCATCGTAGAAAAAATGCAAGCTTTTCTCTTCGTTATATGCAGGAACGATAATCGAATATTTTGCCATAGTATTTACCTCTTTTCCTTATTATACTATATACTATCCCGTTTGTCAAGGAAAAATCAAGGCGCTGCCTTATCTCCTCTATTCTATCCCTTGCATCTTTTTAAACTATGTAAATAACATAAAAAGTTAGCCGAGCTTTGTAAAAAGCTCGGCTTTTATTCTTTATACAAAAAAGTGTCGATTACCAAACGATAACCGACACCGTAAAGCGCCTTTATCGCTTAGCTGCGACACCAATCAATAAATAACCTAACCACAAGTTTTTTATAACGCGAAAAAGGTACACCTTACCTAAAAAGTATACTCGCCATTAAGCTATTTAATTGGAGTCGCAATTACATTGTAGCACTTTTTTGCCGTGAAATCAAGGGAATAGAGGAAAATTTAAGAAAAAAGTTTTTTCGGGTACACGTAAAAACCGACGGGGTTTACCGTCGGTTTTCGTTTAGATAAGTTAATAATCCTTTTAAGCCTCGTTCGATATCGTTGTAGGTGGTCGTAAAATTCCCCGTATACCACGGGTCGGCGACCGACCCTCCGCCTGCAAACGACAGCAACATTTTACATTTATGCGCGTTGTTTGCGCCGACGATTTTTTGCGCTCGGCGTAAATTGCTCTCGTCCATGCAAAGGAGTAAATCGTAATATTCCCCGTCCTTTGCCGTCAAGAGCTGCGCCCGTTTCCCACCGCAAGAAATGCCGTGCTTGGCAAGCTCCGCTTTTGCAGGGGGATAGATAGGATTGCCTATTCCATTCCAAATTTCCTCGGTGGAAACGGCAGACGAGGCGATTTCAAACTCCTCTGCTCTATCCGCTACCATTGCCTTTAATTGAAATTCCGCCATGGGCGAACGGCAAATGTTGCCATGACATACGAACATGATTTTATGCACCGCTCTGCTCCTTGCCGTCCGTTTCGGGCGTTTTTTCTTCGTTTTTTACGCTTGCTCTATGACAAGCCCCTGCGCTTGGGCAAGCGCTGCAACCGCAGCCGCAGCCCCCTTCGCCCTTGCGTTTTTTCCAAATAAGATAGGCGATAATGCCTATAAAGGCTATCGCTAAAATCACGATTAATATAATATCAATAGGTTCCATAGTTTCTCCTTATTCGCATACCTGCCCCCTTTGTTTTTACAGAGGGGGCAGGCGAGGTGCTTTTATTTCTTTGCGTTCAAAAGCCGCTTTTGGGCGTCTTTTTTATCCGCGTATTTGTTGTAGAACACGATACCGACCACAGCCATCGCCGCGACAACGAGCCAAATGACTACGGGCCAAACAAATTCGCCTACGGTATAGACGATACTCGACACCAAGAAGGAAGTGAAAATCCAGAACAAAAGCGTCCATTTGAATTTTTCTTTGCCGATTTCCCCTCTTGCCGCCGCCACTGCCGCAAAGCAAGGAATGGTGAGCATGTTAAATGCGATAAAGGAAATCAAGCCTGCTACGCCGATACCCGTTGCCTCGATCATGACGACGACTTCGCGGATACCGTCTTCGCTGCTGCCGCCAAACGCCATGGGCGCAAGGCACGCTGCCAAGGTTCCAAACGCTGCGATAACGTCTTCTTTTGCAATCAAGCCAAGCATCGCCGCTACGGCGAATACCCAACCGTTGGTATTGAGTTGGCTGCCAAACCCAAGCGGCGTAAAAATGGGTTGGATAAACTGACCCAAGGACGCGAGAATAGACAAATCCGTTCTTGCAAATTCCTCTTCGCCGATCGTGATATAGCCGACGTGCTTCCATTGCCAGTTGAAGTTGGACAAGAACCAAATGGCTACACAGGAAATCAAAATAATGGTAAACGCTTTGGTAATGAAGTGCTTTGCTTTATCCCAAAGGTGGAGCATTAAGTTTTTAAACCCGGGCATATGGTAGGTGGGAAGCTCCATAATGAACGGCGACGCCTCGCCGCGCTGGGTGGTGTTGCGCATGACAAGTAAGGAAATAAGCGCCGTCACCATACCAAGCAGGTACATGGAGTAAGTAATCACGTCTGCGTTCCCAAAATCGAACACTTGCACGATACCGCCTGCTACCGCAAGCAGAATGGGCAATTTTGCACCGCAAGAGAAGAAAGGAATTACGCGAACCGTCGCCTGTCTTTCCTTTTCGTCCGCCATGGTACGGGTATTAATCATTGCAGGTACGGAGCAGCCAAAGCCCATGATCATGGGCATGAACGCTCTGCCCGAAACGCCGAAACGGCGGAAAATTCTATCCAGCATGAACGCTACGCGCGCCATATAACCGCTATCTTCCAAAATCGAAAACAACAAGAAAAGTACGAGAATTTGAGGCAGGAAGGAAAGCACGGACGCTACGCCCCCCCAGATACCGTCTACAATCAAGCCTGCAAGAATAGGATTTGCGCCAAGCCCGTCTAACCCTAAAGACAGCCACTCTTCTACCTTGCCTGTGAACAGCTCCATGGCATTAAATAAAATCACGCCGGGGGAGTTGATACCGCCTGCAAAGAAAATCGTTTTTACAGCGTTGCCCTCTACGCCGCACCACTCGCCAAACGCAGGAATAATACTGCCAAGGTATAAGAAGTTCTCCGAGAATGTGAGGTGGAAAATCGCGAACATGATCACGAGGAAAATGGGAATCCCTGCCCATTTATGCGTGAGCACCTTATCCGCTTTATCCGATTTCGACAGCTCGTCATAGCTGGGTTTTCTCGCTCTTGTGAGCGTGGACGAGAAATGCGCGGTTATGTATTTATATCTCGCATCGGCAATCGCCGCTTCCATGTCCCCGTTGAAGGGGTCTTGGGTTAAGTTTTCGCGAATAAACGCCTCTACCGCACGCGATTCCGCAGGGTGCGTTTGCACCTCGATAGCGTCCTTTTCCACAAGCTTTACCGCATGGAACAGGGGCGCTTCTACCTCTTTGAGCTTTAATGCGATTTCCGCGTTATTGATTGCGGACGAGAGCGCGGATTCCTTGAGCACGCTGCTCCCCTTGCGCCCGTTTTTGACCGCTTCTATCGCGCGCGTCATTAATTTTTCTACGTTGTTTCCCTTGAGCGCGGAAATTTCCACTACGGGCAAGCCGATTCTCTTTTCCAAGGTCTTTACGTCGATACGGTCGCCGTTCTTGTCGAGTACGTCCGTCATGTTGAGCGCGACGACCACAGGTACGTCAAGCTCCATAAGCTGGGTGGTCAAGTACAGGTTGCGCTCTAAGTTGGTCGCATCTACGATATTGATAACACAGTCGGGGTGCTCGTCAAGAATAAAGTTTCTTGCAATCACCTCTTCGGGCGTATAAGGCGAAAGAGAATAAATCCCGGGCAGGTCGACAATATCCACGGGCTCGTCGCCCTTTTTATACGTACCCGTCTTCTTGTCTACCGTCACCCCCGGCCAGTTGCCTACGTGCGCCGTACTGCCCGTGAGTTCATTAAACAACGTGGTCTTACCCGAGTTCGGGTTCCCCACTAATGCAAATCTTAACATATTCTCTCCTTTTATTTCACTTCTACGTTTGCAGCCTCTGCTTTGCGCAAGGTCAACTCGTAGCCTCGAATTGCGATTTCAATCGGGTCGCCAAGGGGCGCTTTCTTTCGTAAATACACCTCTGCCCCGGGCGTAATGCCCATGTCAAACAAACGGCGGCGCACCGCCCCTTCACCGTGGACGGCAACTACCGTTGCCTGCTCCCCGATTTTAAGCTGCGATAAAAGTTTCATACTATCTCCTATATATGTATAATTTCTTAACCTTGGTTAAGTTTTTTATTCAAAGAAAAAGCGGATCTCTATCCGTATTACGAAATTGATTATACCACTATTTTATGCCGTTGTCAAGAAAAATGAACCGCGGTTAAGAAATTTTTGGAAAAATTTTTTTTGATATTTTTACGGCGAGGGAGTATCCCCCTCGCCGTTTCATTATTATATATTATTCAGCCGTGATGAAGTTTACTTCCAAATCCGTTAAGTAGTGATTGCCGTCACCGATTTGGATTTTTTCCCAAGCTTCGCTCGTACCCGTGTAGTTAACCGTCTTTAACTCCCAACAGTTGTGGAACGCATACGCACCGATCGTTTGCACGCCCGAACCAATCGTAATCGAACGCAACACTCTGCAATGATAGAACGCATTTTCGCCGATATAGGTGACGGAATCGGGAATAACGATTTCAAACATGTAATAGCATTGACTAAAGCAATTATCTTCCAATGTGGTCACCGAATTAGGTATAGTGACTTTTTGGATACCCCAAGATTGACGGTTATCGATAAACGTATCGCTTGCAATTGTCGTCACGGGAACGCCGTCGATTTCCGCCAAAATATTTGCCTCGTTTACACCCTCTTTACAGTCCACAAGGGAGTAATATGTACCGTCCGCGCTCAATTTGTAGGTAAGCCCGTCTTTCTCATATCCCGTCTTACCGCCGAGTATATCGCCGATTTGATCCGCTAAGCCCGTAAGGCTACAACCTGTCAGCATAAGCGCCGACAAGCATGCGCAAAGTGCCACCAACAATCTTTTTAACCAACCCGTTTTGTACGTCGTTTTCATAGAGTTTTCCTCCTAAAATTTTACAAATTTATTCTTTCCCGATCGCCTGTTTCATCATGAAAAAGGTTTCGTTAGAAATCAAGTGTTCCATACGGCAAGCGTCCTCTTCCGCCGCCGCCGCGCCCACGCCGCAATGCTGCAGGTATTCGCGGATAATACAATGCTTTTCGTACACGCTTTCCGCGTACGCTTTTCCCTCTTGGGTTAGGTACAGGTGTTTGCCTTCCTCGTATACGTACCCCTTTTCTACAAGCAACTTCACCGCCTTATTCACCGCCGCCTGCGAAACGCCCATGCGCTTGGCTACGTCGATACGGTGCACGACGGAATATTCTTTGGCAAGCATTAAAATGCTCTCCAAATAATCCTCGCCCGATTGATTGTACTTTGCGTAAGTGTTCATAAAACTCCTGAAAGGATTAGTGAAAAAGTAAGAGTGAAGAGTGAAAAAGTGTGGTAAAATTTTTAATGCTTCCGCTCCTATTCACTTTTACTTTTTACCTATTACTTTGTTTGATTTATAAAATCAAACACGCGTCGCCGAAGGAAAAGAAACGATATTCTTTTTCGACTGCATATTTATACACGTCCAAAATTTCCTCTCTGCCCGTAAGACAAGCCACCAACATAATCAAGGTGCTTTCGGGTAAGTGGAAGTTCGTCACAAGCGCGTCCACGCACTTCATTTTATAGGGGGGATAGAGGAAAATTTCCGTATTTCCGCTGCAAGCGCGCACCAAACCGTTTTCGTCCGCTACGCTTTCCAGCGTGCGCACGGAAGTCGTGCCTACGGCGATTACCCGCCTGCCCTCTCGCTTGGCGCGGTTGATCTTTTCCGCCGCCTCCTCTTTGATTTCATAATATTCAGAATGCATTTTGTGGTCGGTGATAATCTCTTCGCTAACGGGACGGAAGGTACCCAGCCCCACGTGCAAAAGCACTTCGGCGATTTCCACACCCTTGTCTTTGAGCGTTTTTAACAGCTCGTCCGTAAAATGCAACCCTGCGGTAGGCGCCGCCGCCGAACCGTCTACCTTACTGTATACGGTGTTGTAGCGCGCCTGGTCTTTAAGCTTTTCGCGGATATACGGGGGCAGGGGCATCGTCCCCACCTCGTTTAATACGTCCTCGAACGCGCCCTCATAGGCAAATTCCACGATGCGTTCCCCCGTTTCGGTAATATCCTTAACGGTAAAAGACAATTTATCCCCGATTGTCATTTTTACCCCGATTTTACCCTTTTTTCCGGGGCGCATAAGCACTTCCCAAGTATGCAAATCGTAGCGTTTTAAGAGTAAAACCTCCACCACGCCGCCGTGAGGCGTGAGCGCGTACATGCGCGCAGGGATTACCTTTGTATTGTTGACTACGAGCAAATCCCCTGCCTGCAAATACTCCGCAATATCCCGAAATACTCTATCCTCGATACGCTTTTCGTCTTTTTTATACACGAGCAATCTCGACGAATCGCGAGGGTACGCAGGCGTTTGCGCAATTCGTTCCTCGGGCAAGTCGTAGTAAAAATCACTCTTTTTATACTGTACTTTTTGCATGTTAATTTTCTTCAAACATCGACATTTGTCTTCGCGCTTTCATACTCGGCTCGCAGCCCATATGCGCGTACCCGTCCTTGAGGCAAATTCTGCCCCTCGGCGTACGGGCGATAAACCCAAGCTGTAAAAGATAGGGCTCGTATACGTCCTCAATGGTGTTTGCGTCCTCGTTAATCGTCGCTGCCAGCGTTTCCAAGCCCGTAGGTCCGCCGCCGAATTTTTCAATCAACGCGCGGAGCAGGTTTCTATCCGTTTCGTCCAAGCCCAGCTCGTCAATCTCCAAACGGGCAAGCGCGAAACGCGCGTCCTCTCTCGTAATCGCCGCGTTCCCCTTAACCACGGAGAAATCGCGGACGCGTTTTAACAGTCTGTTGGCGATACGCGGCGTACCGCGGCTGCGTCGCGCAATTTCCGCCGCCCCCTCGTCGTCAATGGCGATATCCAGCGCCTTTGCCGAACGGGTGACGATTTGTTTCAACTCGTTTGGCGTATACATTTCCAAACGGTTAATAATCCCAAAACGATCGCGAAGAGGCGCGGCAAGCATACCCACGCGCGTCGTCGCGCCGATCAGCGTAAATTTCTTCAACGCAAAACGAATATTCCGCGCGGACGGACCTTTGCCGACGATAATATCCAAGGCATAGTCCTCCATAGCGGAGTATAAAATTTCCTCAACCGAACGGTTTAACCGATGAATTTCGTCGATAAATAGCACGTCCCCCTCGTTGAGGTTGGTCAAAATAGCGGCAAGATCCCCCGAACGCTCGATTGCAGGTCCGCTGGTGAGCTTTATCGCAACCCCCAGCTCGTTTGCGATAATATGCGAAAGGGTCGTTTTACCAAGCCCCGGAGGCCCGTACAAAAGGACGTGGTCAAGCGCCTCTCCGCGCGCTTTCGCGGCGGCGATATAAACGGCAAGATTTTCCTTCGCCTTTTGCTGACCGACGTAATCCGCCATAGTCTTGGGACGGAGAACGTTCTCTTCCGCATCGTATTCCGTTTTCGTGCCGACGATTAAACTCTCGTCCGCGCCGTACTCTTCGTCAAACATAAATTCCCCTCTAACTGGAAGTCCAGAAACTCAGTTTCTGGCGGATTGCAAAGGCAGAGCCTTGCCGAGGTGTGGAGCAGCGCTCCACAAAAAAGGTACCCCCTAAAAGCAACCGTTAGGTTGCGCACAACGCCGCAGGCGTTAAATCCCGCCCTGCAAAGCCTTCATAATCACTTCTTCCATCGAAGCCGCGCCGTTTTCGCGCGCTTTTTTCACGGCGTTCGTGCTTTCGGCTTTCGTAAAACCCAGCCCCATCAGCGCGGATACCGCCTCTTCGTCCGCTTTGGAGAGTTTGATCGCAGGCGCGCTTTCCGCCGTGGCGGTCAGAGTATCTTCGCTCGCGCTCATAACCTCTACCGCGGAAATTTTGCCGTGCAATTCCAAAACGATTTTTTCCGCCGTCTTTTTCCCTAAGCCCTTGACGGCAGACAATCTCTTAACGTCCGCCGTAGCGATTGCAAGCGCAAATTCGTCCGCCGAAAGGGCAGCTAAAATAGCAATCCCAAGCTTGGGGCCGACCCCCGATACCGTAATCAGTTTTAAGAACAGCTCCTTTTCCTTCACGCTTTCAAAGCCGAACAAGGTCACGCCGTCCTCTTTAACCTGCAAATAGGTATACAGCTCGCCTACCGCACCTACCGTAAGTTTACGGAATGCTCCGCCCGAACAGTACGCCTCATATCCCACGCCGTTGACGTCCAAAATCGCCGTTTCCGCCGTCGTGGTCAATACTTTTCCTCTTAAATACGCTATCATTTTTTATCCCCTTTGGGCAGTTTTACGGACGCTCGTCCTACCCCCGTCACGCCGCTAATACCCGTGGCATTTTGCAGGGCGTTTACGCTTTGCGCCGAGGAAAACCCCGCGCCTGATTTGGTGCGCTTAGATTCCTTTGCGCCTGCCGCCATCAATTCTTGATACGCGCTGGCAGGGGCGGCGTTGTTGCCCTTCGTTCTCGTCATATTGCCTACGGCAAACAGCTCGCCGAACCGACTGGCGTACCCGTGGCAAAGGGCAATCCCCAAAGCATCTGCCGCATCGTCGGGCTTGGGAACAGCTTTTAAGCGCAGCATGGAAGTGACGACCGCCTGGATTTGCTTTTTGTCCGCTTTGCCGTATCCCGTCAACGCTTGCTTGATTTGCATGGGCGTGTATTCGTATAATTTCCCGCATGCTTTCACGCAGGTTAAAAGGGCTACCCCTCTGGCGTGCGCTACTGCGATACCCGTCGTAATGTTCTTGGAAAAGAACAGCTCTTCCATAGCCACTTCGTCGGGCTTATATTTCTCTAAAATTTCGCGAAGACCGTCTTCGAGCATGGCAAGACGCACAGGCAAGCTCTCTTCCTTGGGGGTGACCACAACGCCGTGCGCCACCGCACGGAAGTTTCCGCGTTCGTCCTTTTCAATTACGCCGTACCCAAGAGTAGCAATCCCTGGGTCAATCCCTAAAATAATCATGCGCCTTTACAAACCCAAATAGTGTTTTACACTATTATACCGCAAATTCACGCCCTTGTCAAGCCTAACTTAACCACGGTTTTGCGATATTATAGGATATTTTTACAAAAAAAGTGGCACACTCCCCTTGACAAACCCAAAAGCTATGTTATAATACCCACGCGACGGACAGGGCGCGGACAAAATCCCGCCTGCTCTTTTTAAGGCTGTGCGGCACGGATACCTCGCGGCATTGCTCCTATTTTTTTTGAAAAGGAGACGGATTATGAAATCTATGAAAGCGAAGGTTATCATGTTGTTGCATTTGTTTGGACTCGACGTGCTCCTTTTAGGGCTTGTCGAGAAGCTACTGCTCGGGCTTAGCAAGAAGTTGGCGGCTCTCAAAGCCGCCGCAGAGGCTTCCCTAGCCCGATGCAGACAACGCAACGGACAGTTGTCCGAGAATTGCGCACATATAGGGGAATAACCCAAAACAAAAACCCAAGCGTTTCTCTCCACGCTTGGGTTTTCTCTTTTTTCTAAAACTTATTCAGCTTTAATTGCGCCAACGGGGCAGCCGTCTTCGCAAGCACCGCAGTCTACGCATTCGTCGGTGATTACGTAAATACCCTTTGCTTCGTCAAAAACGATTGCGCCTACGGGGCAGGTATCTGCGCATGCGCCGCATGCTACGCATTCTTCAGTAATTTTATGTGCCATGGTTTTGTCCTCCCAAAATTTTATTTACTCTCTTATTATATCACACTTTTTACGATTAGTAAACTGTTTTTTATAAATTTTTTAAGGAATTTACCGTTTCTACAAAGAGCGCCGCCGCCTGCAGGATTTCCTCTTCGGTATTTTCCCTGCCAAAGCTAATTCTAACGCTCTCTTTCGCCTGCTTTTGCGAACGCCCCATCGCCAAAAGTACGTGGCTGGGAAGTACCGACGCGCTGGCACAAGCCGCCCCCACCGAAATACATATCCCCTGCAAATCCAGCTTATACAGCAAATCTACGTTATTCACGCCCTCGATTTGTAAGTTCAAAATGGCAGGCAAGCGATTTTCGCCGCCGTTGATTTTTACCCCGTCCAAACCAGAAATCGCTTGCAAGAACAGCTCGTTTAAGCAACGGCATCTCTCGTTCGTCTCGAACACGGTAGCCGCATTTTCCTCATACGCCGCCGTTAAACCCACGACCGCAGGTACGTTGGTCGTGCCGCCGCGCAAACCTCTTTCCTGCTCGCCACCGCCGATAAGGCGCTCGATTTTCACACCGCTTTTAATATACAGCGCGCCTACACCCTTCGGCCCGTAAAACTTATGCGCGGACAGGGAGAGCATATCCACTCCCCATTCGTTCACGTCTATCTTCATGTACGGCGCTGCTTGTACCGCGTCCGTAAAGAACAACGCGCCGTATTCGTGGGAAAGCTTGGCAAGCTCTTGAATGGGTTGAATGACCCCCGTTTCATTGTTCACCGCCATGACGGCAACCAAGCCCGTATTGCTATCCAACGCCGCTTTTAAGGCGTTAGGCTCGACCATGCCCCCTTCGTTTACGGGAAGATAGACGACCTCAAACCCCTCATTTTGCAATTTTTCCGCAGCGTATAAAACGGCGTGGTGTTCGATAGAGGACAAAATCACCTTGGTTTTACCCTTCTGCTTTTGCGCGTACGCACAGCCGAGCATCGCCCAGTTATCCGCCTCCGTGCCGCCGCTGGTGAAGTAGATTTCCTTAGGTTTTGCGCCCAGAAGGCTCGCCAGCGTATCGCGTGCGCTATCAACGGCGTTGACCGCCTTGCGCCCTGCCGCGTGCGGAGAATCGGCATTGCCGAACTCCTCGGTAAAATAGGGCAGCATTTTCGCCAAAACCTTGCTATGTAACGGCGTCGTTGCCGCATGGTCAAGATAAATTCTTTTCATATTGTATATTATATAAGGTTTCTTTGTATTTGTCAATTCTTTCCTAACCAATGCGCCAAAATAAAATTTTTTTGCCAATGTGGTACTTTTTTTCAAAAACCCCTTGAAAAATGTGAAAAAATATAATATAATGGTTGCAATTATCGGTTCTTTGTGTATCCATGAGGGATAGAGAACTGTTCCTTGGGGAAACACGCCCCATCTGCCGATAAAAATTTTGTCACTTTAAGGGGGATTTTAATTATGAGTATGAACGGCGAAAACATTCGTAATATTGCGATTGTTGGACACAGCGGCGAGGGTAAAACTACCCTTTGCGAGGCAATGTTGTTTAACGGCGGCGTGATCGACCGCATGGGCAAAGTACCCGACGGGACGACCGTTTCCGACTACGACGATTTGGAAAAAGCAAAGAAGATGTCTATCTACACCTCTTGCTCCCACCTTGTTTGGAAAGACGTTAAGGTAAACCTTTTGGATTTGCCCGGCTACTACGATTTCGAGGGCGAACGCAACGAGGGCTTGCGCGCGGCAGGCGGCGCATGTCTTGTTATCGGCGCGAACGGCGTACTTCCTATCGGTGCGGAATCGATTATCGATTATTGCTTAAAGCTTGGTAAACCGCTCATTATCTTCATTAACGGTATGGATAAAGAAAACGCGAATTACCTCACTACCGTACAAGCGCTCCACGCAAAATACGCAGGTAAAATCGCGCCCATTCAAATCCCTATTATGGAAAACGGGAAAATGCAAGGCTGTATCAACGCTTTGCAGGAGCGCGCATACCTCTTCAAAGAGGGCGGCCCTCAAGAAATTCCCATTCCCGAAAACATGAAAGCGCAGGTTGAGGAAATGAAAGCCTCTCTTATGGAAACGGCTGCGGAAAATGACGAAGTGCTTTTGGATAAGTACTTTGAAACGGGCGATCTTACCCGCGAAGAAACCATTCAAGGTATCCGTATCGGTATCGCGTCGGTAAATACCATTCCCGTAATGGCTGGCTCGGCGCTCACCAACCGCGGCGTTATCAACCTCTTGAACGAAATCGTCACGTACATGCCCCAAGCGCACGAACGTATGAACACCATGGCGGAAGACCTCGCAAACGGCGGTAAGGTCATTTCCCTCCGCACCGAAGCGGACGCTCCTTTCGCAGCGCAGGTTTTTAAGACGGTGATCGACCCGTTCTCGGGTAAGCTTAGCTATTTGAAGAGCTTCCGCGGCGTTTTGAAGAGCGGTTCTACCGTTTGGAACTCGAATACCGAATGCGAAGAACGCATCGGTCAAGTTTACGTGCTCCGCGGTAAGAAAATGGAGCCCGTCGACCAGTTAGAGGCTGGCGATATCGGCGCGGTAAATAAGCTTGGCAATACCAACACGGGCGACACCCTTTGCGACCCTTCCGCGAAAGTTAAGCTCACCCCTATCTTCTTCCCGAAGCCCACTCTCTTCATGTCCGTTTCCGCGGAAAAGAAGGGCGAGGAAGACAAGGTATTCGCAGGGCTTGCAAAACTCAAAGAAGAAGATTACACCTTCTCGATTGAAAAGAACGCCGAAACGGGCGAAATGGTTATCGGCGGTCAAGGCGACGTGCAGATTGAAATGCTCGCCAAGAAAGTGAAGGCTCGCTATGGCGTGGATATGAAGCTCTCCGAACCCAAAATCGCGTACCGCGAAACCATCCGCGGCACGACCGAGGCAGAAGGTAAGCATAAGAAACAATCGGGCGGCCATGGTCAATACGGGCATTGTAAGATTCGTTTCTCTCCTTGCGAAGAAGAATTCGTATTCGACGAAGAAGTCGTTGGCGGCGCAGTACCCAAGAACTACTTCCCTGCAGTTGAAAAGGGTCTTCGCGAGGCAATGGAACACGGTCCTTTGGCAGGCTACCCCGTGACGGGGCTTAAGGCTGTCCTCTACGACGGCAGCTACCATGACGTAGACTCTAACGAGCTTTCGTTCAAAATGGCGGCGTCAATCGCGTTTAAGGAAGGCTTGAAGAACGCAAAACCCGTACTTCTCGAACCCATTTACAGCTTGAAGATTGCCGTTCCTTCCGATTACCTCGGCGACGTTATGGGCGACATCAACAAGCGCCGCGGCCGTATCATGGGTACGGATACCGAAGGCGAACGCTCGATTATCAACGCCGAAGTTCCCCTTGCGGAAATCAAGACGTATACTATGGAACTTCGTTCCCTCACGCGCGGCAGCGGCAAATTCGTTTCCGAATTTTTAGGCTACGAAGACGTACCCCCCATGCTGGTAGATAAAATCGTTGCCGAAGCGCAAAAAGCGTAAGGCACACGTTAAAAGCCCTTTGGATCCCCCTCCAAAGGGCTTTTATTTGGTTGCGTTTGTTGGACGGTTGTGCTATAATATACCTATGAAATACGATTATATTTCCCTGTACAATGCGAATAAAGCGTTTTTAGATAAGCATCCGCTATTAAAGAGAGCGACGGTGCTTTTAAATCCCTTTTTGACAGCGTTCGTAAGCATTTGCTACGCCTTCTTTTGTCTGTACGCTTTACGGCAAGAGATACTTGATCCCAAAGCCAAGGTTGCACTTCTCTTCGTACCTGCCCTTGCCTTTTTGACGGTCACTATCCTCCGCCTGGCAATCGAACGCCCCCGTCCGTATAATGAAAACGGCGCGAATATCCAGCCGATTGTTAAAAAATGCCGCGCAGATACGAAATCCTTTCCCAGCCGCCATATGGCGTGCGCGGCGGTGATCGCAGTCACTTTTTTACGCTTTTTGCCTTGGGTGGGCGTATTGCTTTTGGCGCTTAGCCTCGTCCTTGCGTACACCCGTTTCGCCCTTGGCTTGCACTACCCTTCCGACCTACTCGTAGGCGAAGGCGTAGGGCTTATGATAGGTTGTTTGATTTTTATAATATGAGAAGAATATTTTTTATCATTTTAGCCGTCGTATTCGTTATGTTCGGCGGTTGCAACAACGAGGATAAAGAGCTTGAGGCTTGGATTCAAGCGTATCGTGCAAGCAAACTCGATTCCTACCAAACGGAAAACGAGAAATACGCCGATTTTGAAGTGGATGTCGCCTTTCTTGGGGACAGCTTAACGGACGGGTACGATTTGCCCAAATACTATCCGCAATACGTAGTCGTCAACCGCGGTATCGGCGGTGAAACGACGACGGGCTTGGAAGCGCGTATGCAGGTTTCCCTCTACGATTTACAGCCTAAGGTGGCGGTGATGCTTATCGGCGCAAACAATATGTCCTCTATGTTCGATAATTACGAAAACCTGTTAAAGGGCATGGCCATGTATGCGCCGAATACCAAAGTTATCCTTCTGTCTCTCACTTGTATGAGCAAGGACTGGGGTAAGAATAACGAGCTTGCGGCGTATAACAACGTCAAGATTAAAAAGTTTGCGGAACAGTATTCCTTCGCGTTTGTGGACTTGTACTCCCCGCTTATGAACTTGGCAACGGGTAAGATTTACGACGAATACACCACGGACGGCGGACATTTAACACCGCTTGGCTACCAAGTATTAACAGGGGAAATTACCCCCGTCATAGAAGAGCAGTTAGCCTTATGGCATGCGGAACGTGAATAAGGAAAACGGGACGGATATCCGTCCCGTTTATTTTTTATCATTTCATTACGCCCATATCCAACAGCACGTCGGAAAGTAAGGCAAGCCGTTCGGGGGATAAAGTTTCCCCTCTTGCTTTTTCGTCCACGCCTGCTTGAGCTAACGCTTTCTTCGCCTCTTCGCGCGAAAGCTTAAAGAAATTGACGAGGTTGTTTTCCAAAGTTTTCCTGCGGTTCAAAAAAGCGCATTTCACCGTTTGTCGGTAGGCTTTTTCGTCCTTCACCGCAACCCTGCCCCTCTCGAATTGAATTTTTACCACCGCCGAATCCACGTTAGGACGGGGATAAAATAAATTCCGCGACACCCTCTTTACAATCGTCGCTTTGCCTTTTAAGGCAATCGCCGCGGTAATCGAACCGTAGTCCGCCGTGTTCTCCTTGGCGCAAAAGCGGTTCGCTACTTCTTCTTGTACCATAATGGACAAGCCCTGCACCTTGTCGCTCTCTTCCAAAAGCTTGGTCACCAAAGGGGTCGTGATATAGTAGGGTAAATTCGCCACCACCGTGTATTCCTCAATCTCCTTTTCAAACTCTTTTAAATCCAGTTTGTTGAAGTCGCGGAAGATTACCTCTACGTTGTCAAGCCCTGCCAAAGTTTCCGCAAGTACGGGTTGCAAATCCCTATCAATATCAAACGCGTACACCTTTTTGGCTTTTTCCGCAAGCGCACGCGTAAGCGTGCCTGCGCCGCACCCGATCTCCACTACCGTCGTGTTTTCGTCTATTCCCGACGCGTCCACAATAGAACGGAGCAGGTTGGTATCGGATATGAAATTTTGACCGAATTGCTTTTTAAAATGGAAACCGTGTTTTTCTAACACGGTACGAAGTTCTTGCATACCTGCTCCTTACGAATCAGTAATATAATCGCGGATATAAAGGGGAATATTGATACTTTCCGCCAAACGCTTGCACGCCTCGACTTCCTCTTCCCCGATACAATCGACGATAGAGAAACGGCAAGGCACGCCGTTTTTTCTGCACAGTTTGGCAAATTCAAGCAAGCCTTCAAACCCTGCCTCTTTGAACTGCGAACGGCAAATGGGTTGATACTTCTCCGCGCAGGACGCGTTGAGAGAAATGTTGACGAAATCGATTTTCCCTTTTAAATCGGGTACGATATCCCGCTTGTTGATAAGGTTGCCCTGCCCGTTGGTGTTTAAACGGGTTTTTAAGCCCTTTTCATGGAAATAATCGCACAGCGCAACCATTTCCGCTACTCGATAAGTCGGCTCGCCAAAGCCGCAGAACACGACTTCCTTGAACCTTGTCAAATCCCCAAACCCTTTCGCCGCGGCAATGACTTTCTCCGCCGTAGGGTCGCCGTTTTTTAACCATAAATAATTGCCGTAATAGCTTGTACGCTCGTTGCGCACGCAAAAATCACAGCCGTTGGAGCACTTGTTCGTCAAATTCACGTACAAGTTGCCGTCTAACATATACAAATAGGTATCCTTACGGTTTTCCTCTTTGTTATTTCCCTTATTTTGTTGATTTTTGTTGTTTTGCGCCTGCTGGTTATTATTCGGCTTATTTTTCTTGCCCCCTTGCTGGTTTTGGGGCTGCTGTTGCTTTTGAGGCTGGGGCTGTTTTTGTTCCTGGGAACGGTTTTCCTTGTTTTGAGGCTTATTCTGTCCTTGGGGCTTATTATTTTGTTGATTTTGCCCCTGTTGATTATGGTTATGCCCCCCTCTATGGTGGTGCCGTCTTTTTCTCCCCCCGTTTTCGCCTTGCGGACGGGGTTGTTGATTCTTCTTATTTTCTTCCATGTGGTTATTTCAGCTTGAAAAACAGCGTTTTTGCATTCTCAAAAATGCGTTTTGCAAGCGCCTCCTCTTCTTCTACTCGAAGTCTTGCCATGTTCTCCACGACGTACTTCACGTTTTTAGGTTCGTTGGGAAATACCCCTCTATACGGTACGGGGGTAAGATACGGACAGTCCGTTTCCGATAAAAGCAGGTGGGCAGGTATGCGTTCAACACATTCCTGTACCTTTCTCGCGTTTTTGAAGGTGGACGGACCGCCAAAGGAAAAATGCAAGCCGAGCGAGATAAACTCCTGCATCATTTCCGCGGAATAGGAATAGCAGTGCATAAGACCGCCGTTGGCTAAAAGGTGCTTGTGCGCTTTTAACAGCTCCAAGGTTTCCTGCGCGGCGTCACGGCTATGCAGCACCACGGGCAAGCCAAGCTGGTTGGCAAGTTCTAACTGGCGGATAAACAGCTCCCTTTGCACTTCCCGTTCGGGATTGTCGTCGAAGTGGTAATCCAAGCCGATTTCCCCTACGGCAACGCACTTTTCATGGGCGCAGAGTTTGGCAATTTCGTCCAAATCGCCCTCTTGGTATTTCCCCAGCTCGCTGGGGTGAAAACCTGCGCAAAAATAAACTTCCTCAAAGCGGTCGGAAAGCTCCATGGCAATCCGCGAGGACGCAAGGTCGAACCCCGAACAAATCATTCGTTCCACACCTGCCCCCTTGGCACGGCTTAACACCTCTTCTATTCCGCCGACGGAAAGGTACTCCTCGCCCGTCAAGTGGCAATGTACGTCGATCAGCTTAACCAAGACGAGTACCGCTTTGTACGTCTTTTTCAGGGGTCACAAGAGAAAGCGTACCCGTTTCGTCTTCCGCCGCCAAAATCATACCCTCGGACATAATTCCGCATACCTTTCTAGGCGCAAGGTTGGTGACGAACACTACCTTTTTACCGACCATTTCCTCGGGACTGTAATGTTTAGCAATCCCCGACACAATCGTACGGACTTCTTCGCCGAACTTCACCGTTTCTTTTAACAGCTTGTTGGACTTGGGTACAGGTTCGCAAGCGATAATTTCGCCCACTTTAAGCTCTACCTTTACAAAATCGTCGAAGGTAATTTCGGGGGTTTTTTCTTGTACTTCTTCCACCTTGGGGTCCTCCTGTTTAGGCTCCGTTTTCGCCTGTTCCGCCGCGTATGCCGCAGCTTGCTCCGCACGGATTTTTTCAATCTCGGGCGCGAGGGTTTTAAAATCAATTCGAGCGAACAAGGGCGCAATCGCCGTCACCGTCACGCTGTCGCGAATACCGAATTTTTCGCAATCTTCCAAACTTCTGCTTGCACCGCCGTACGCCGCGAAAATCTTTTCCGCCGTTTCGGGCATAAAGCTGTCGAGCAAGCTTGCGCCGATTTGAATTGCCTCGGCAAGGTTATACAGAACGTCGTTCAAACGGTTCTTTTTCGCCTCGTCCTTCGCAAGCGCCCAAGGCATGGTTTCGTCAATGTACTTGTTTGCACGTCTAAACAGCGAGAATACTTCCGAAATCGCGTCCGCGATACGCAGCTCGTCCGCCTTTGCGCGCACCTTGCTTACCGTACCCGTGACCGTCGCTTTAAATTCCGCGTCGGGGTCTTCTTCATTTGCAGACAGGGATTTCACTACCGTGCCGCCGAAGTATTTGTCAATCATGGCAATCGTTCTGCTCACGAGGTTGCCAAGCACGTTGGCAAGCTCGGTATTGAAACGCTCGGCAACAAGCTCCCAAGTAATTTGCCCGTCGTTGTCAAAAGGCATTTCATGAAGCACGAAATAACGCACCGCGTCCACGCCGAATAAGCGCGCCAAATCGTCCGCGTAAATGACGTTGCCCTTGGATTTACTCATTTTGCCGTCACCCTGCAACAGCCAAGGATGGCCGAATACCTGTTTAGGCAAAGGTTCGCCCAGCGCCATAAGGAAAATGGGCCAGTAAATGGTATGGAAACGCAAAATATCCTTACCGATTAAGTGCAAATCCGCAGGCCAGAACTTCTTATACTGCTCGCTGTGGTTGCCGTCTACGTCGTAGCCGATACCCGTGATATAGTTGCTGAGCGCATCCATCCAAACGTAGGTGACGTGACGGGGGTCGAACTCCACGGGGATACCCCAAGTAAAGGAAGTACGGGATACGCACAAATCCTGCAAACCCTTTAAAAGGAAGTTGTTCATCATCTCGTTTTTACGGGATACGGGTTGAATAAACTCGGGGTGGGTGTTGATATGCTCGATGAGTTTGTCCGCATACTTGCCCATTTTGAAGAAGTACGCCTCTTCGCGCGCAGGCTTAACCTCCCGTCCGCAATCGGGGCATTTTCCGTCCACGAGCTGGCTTTCCGTCCAGAAGGATTCGCAAGGCGTACAGTACATACCCTCGTAATAGCCCTTGTAAATATCCCCTTGGTCGTAGAATTTTTTGAACATTTTCCCGACCTGTTTCATATGGTCTTCGTCCGTCGTACGAATAAACTTATCGTAGGAAGTACCGACGAGATCCCAAATCCCCTTGATATCCCCTGCGATTTTATCCACGTAGGCTTGCGGCGTGACGCCTGCCGCCTCTGCTTTTTCTTGAATTTTTTGACCGTGCTCGTCCGTACCCGTTTGGAAAAATACCTCGTAGCCCTCTTTGCGCTTAAAGCACGCAATCGCGTCCGCGAGGATCGCCTCGTAAGTGTTGCCGATGTGAGGTTTTCCCGAAGTATAGGCGATAGCCGTCGTAATGTAATAAGGTTTCTTTGCCATAAAAGCACTCTCCTTTACCGCTTTGCATAATTTCCTTTTCATTATATACTTTTTTTATAAAAAAGTAAATCGTTTTTTTCCCCTTTGATACATTTTGTCCCGCCCCTTGCGCATATAGTATGGCATGAACGCACTTTTTTCTTTGCTTTTCGCCATTTGTACCCTGCTCCTTTTGTATATCTCCCCCGAAACCTTCCTGCCTGCCCTCTTGGACGGAGCAAGCAAAGGCGCGGCGGTTTGCGTTTCCCTCGTCGCCACCTATTCCGTGTGGCTGGGGCTTATGCAGGTATGGGAAGACAGCGGCGTGACGAGGGCGGTTTCCAAGCTCGTCAAGCCCTTTGCAAAACGGCTGTTCAAAACGGACGACGAAGAGGCGTTAAAAGCCGTTAGCATGAACATGTCCGTCAACCTTTTAGGAATTTCGGGCGCGGCAACCCCCTACGGCGTAAAAGCCGCAAACCTCTTGGATAAAACGAAAAACGCCGAGTATTCCTCGGCAATGCTCTTCGTTTTAAACGCCACTTCCTTGCAGCTTATTCCCACCTCGATTATCGCAGTCCGCGTGGCGTTAAAGAGCGCAAACCCCACCGACATCGTTATCCCCACCATTCTTGCCACCCTGCTGTCCACAATTTTAGGAATTATTTTAACCAAACTCTTTATTAAGGACGAAAAAGCAAGGGACACGGGTCGGGTTTGTATGCCGAAAAGGTTGCAAACAAAGGGGGCAGGTACGAGATGAATTATCTTTTGGGTCTAATCGTACCTATCATTTTTCTCGCCTCGTTTCTCTTTGCAATCTTTCGCAAGGTCAAAATTTACGACAGCTTCACGCAAGGGGTAAAGGGCGCAATCCCCCTCATTTTATCCATTTTTCCCTATATCGCCGCTGTCACCATGCTTTGTAAACTGCTTGAGGTAAGCGGACTGGAAAAGGCGCTTACCAGCTGGGTTGCGCCCCTTTTTTCCTTTACGGGTATCCCCGAAGAAATCGCTCCCCTCGTGATTATGAAGCCTCTTTCGGGGAGCGGCTCTATCGCCGTGTTAACGCAAATTTTAGAACGCTACGGCGTAGACAGCTACGCCGCGCGCTGCGCCTGCGTTGCCTATGGCACTTCGGATACCGCCTTTTATATCGGCGCGGTGTACTTCGCAGGTTTGGAACGAAAAAAAATGACAACCGCGCTTGTCATTTCCCTGTTTTCCTTTCTTATTTCTGTGATTTTTAGCTGTTTCCTTTGCCGAATTATGTGAATTTATGTGACAAAAGTGTGAAAATGTTATTTTTTCACACTTTTTGCTTATACCTATTTGTTTTTAAAGAAAAAAATTTTTTGATAAATTTTCCTTTACTTTTTTGGTTGGGCGTGATAGAATATAGCTGTAAATCGGTTGGGGATACCCACCGTATAAAACAGCTCATCATTTTCCCCCTTATCATATGATTACCGCCTTGAAATCGCTAAGATTTCGAGGCGGTAATCTTTTTTGTGTTTTCAACGCGTTTTATAATACGCAATGCCCTCTTTCCTGGATAACGGCAATCACTTCGTCCACGAATTTATGGCAAAGCGCCTCGCTGTCCGCTTCGACCATAACGCGCACGACGGGTTCCGTACCCGATTCGCGTACCAAAATTCTGCCGTTCGCGCCAAGCGCTTTTTCTACGCGCTCAACCGCCGCGCAAACGTCCTTATCCCCGCGCGCCGCTTTCTTATCCTTGACCCGAACGTTTTTGAGCACTTGGGGATACACTTTCATAGGCGAGGCAAGCTTGGAGAGGGTAGTTTTTTGATCCAGCATAGCTTGCATGACCTTTAAGCTGGTTAAAATCCCGTCCCCTGTGCAGGCGTACTTGGAAAAGATAATATGCCCCGACTGTTCTCCGCCTAAAATATACCCTTTCTCATTCATGCGCTCGTATACGTACTTATCCCCCACCGCCGTCTTTTCGTAAGCAATCCCCAGCTCGTCAAGCGCCTTATACAAGCCGAAGTTAGACATCACGGTGGTGACGAGGGTATTATCGATTAGTTCTCCGCGCCCCTTCATATACCGTGCGTAAATATACATGATTTGGTCGCCGTCGACGAGGTTTCCCTTTTCGTCTACACACAAACACCTATCCGCATCGCCGTCAAAGGCAAACCCGATATCCAAGCCCTTCTCCGCGACGAATTTTTGCAAGTTTTCAATATGCGTAGAACCGCAACCTTTGTTGATATTCGTACCGTCTGGCTCTGCGCCGATTACAAAGGTAGTTGCCCCCAAAGCGTCAAATACCGTTTTGGCAATCTCCCAAGCACTCCCGTTGGCGCAGTCCAAGCCCACCTTAATCCCCTTGAAGGAATAAATCCCCAGCGAAATTAAATACCCCACGTAGCGGTTTCTGCCGGCTACGTAGTCCACCGTCTTGCCGATATCCGCACCCATGGCGTAGGGTACTTCCTTGTTGCCGTCAAGGTACGCTTCGACAAGCTCAATCACCCCCTCGTCTATTTTTTCGCCTTGACCGTTAAACAGCTTAATGCCGTTGTCGTAAAAGGGGTTATGGCTGGCGGAAATCATAATACCGCAATCAAACCCTTCGGCGCGTACTACGTACGCCACCGACGGCGTGGTAGTCACGTGGAGCATATACGCGTCCGCGCCCGATGCCACCAAGCCCCCGACAAGGGCATACTCGAACATATAACTGGAACGCCGAGTGTCCTTTCCAAGCACCACCCTCGCCCGACCGTTTTCTCCGCGTTGGCGTTTGAGCTCGGTAAAATACCAGCCCAAAAACCGCCCGACCTTAAAAGCGCGCTCCGCCGTTAAAACGTTGTTCGCCTCACCGCGAAACCCGTCCGTTCCAAAATATTTACCCATTCCTATCCCCTCTTTTTTACAATTTCGCCCTGTTTTTTATAAATGGAATTTTCCGCAACCACGCCTCGCACCGAGGAAAGCGGATACACACTGCTCCCCCTGCCGATAACCGTACCGGGATTAAGCACACTATTACAACCGATTTCCACAAAATCGCCAAGCATAGCACCAGCCTTTTTAAGCCCGTTATCCACGCCGTCTACGCGCACGGGCGTTTTGTCCGATTTGACGTTAGAAGTGATAGAGCCTGCACCCATGTGCGCCTTGAAACCCAAAATGCTATCCCCGACGTAGTTGTAGTGAGGCACTTGTACACCGTCGAATAGGATAACGTTTTTTAATTCCGTAGAATTGCCTACCACGCACCCTTCACCGATTAGCGCACTGCCTCTAATAAAAGCGCAGTGGCGCACTTCGGTGTTTGCGCCGATAATGCACGGCGCGTGGATGGTAGCGGTAGGCGCGATATTCGCGCTCTTATGCACCCAGACCTCGGGGGATATTTCCTTATAATCCGCGCCTAAATACCGACCTCGTTCGCGTATAAAATCTTTTATTGCGGACAACGCCTGCCAAGGATAGTCAAAACATTGCAAATAAGCCTTTGCTATCGTATGGTCTAAATCAAATAACTCTTGAACGGTATACATACTATATAAGTATGCGCATATTGTATCGTTTTGCGAATAAAAAAATAACCCCTCGCCTTTTAACAGGCGAGGGGTTCGCATTTTTAAGGATTAGTTTGCGCAATTCTTTTTAAGGATTTCAAGGTTTTCCATGATTTCCTTAGGCATCTTGTCGCCGAAGTTTTCTGCGTAGTAAGCGGTGATTTCTTCCGCTTCCGCCGCCCAACGAGCTTTGTCAACTACAAGGAGCTTATCAAGCGTTGCCGCATCGATATCGCAGTTTTCGATATTGATATCCTTTGCGTAAGGAAGGTAGCCGATTGCCGTTTCCTGTGCATCAACCTTGTTTTCGCAACGGTCCAAAATCCAGTCAAGCACGCGCATGTTATCGCCGAAGCCGGGCCACATGAAGTTGCCGTTTTCGTCTTGACGGAACCAGTTAACGTTGAAGATCTTGGGCTGCTTTTCAGCAGGAACTTTCGCACCCATATCGATCCAGTGCTGGAAGTAGCGATCTACGGAGTAGCCCATGAAAGGTTTCATTGCCATGGGGTCGTGGCGAAGTACGCCTACTGCACCCGTAGCAGCCGCCGTCGTTTCAGAGGACATGATCGTACCAACGAACGTACCGTGGTTCCAGTCGCGGGATTGATATACGAGAGGCGTGGTGGTTGCTCTTCTGCCGCCGAAGATAATCGCGGAAAGAGGCACGCCTTCCTTGGAGTTGAATGCAGGGGAAATGCAAGGGCAGTTTTCTGCAGGTGCGGTGAAACGGGAGTTGGGGTGCGCTGCATTGCGGCCGCAATCAGGCGTCCAAGGCTTACCCGTCCAGTCGATAAGGTTTGCAGGAGCTTGCTTGGTCAATTTTTCCCACCAAACGGTGTTATCCGCAGGGTTGAGCGCAACGTTGGTGAAAATCGTACCCTTTCTCGTGGAAGCCAACGCGTTGGGGTTGGATTTTTCGTTGGTACCGGGAGCAACGCCGAAGAAACCGTTTTCGGGGTTGCAAGCCCAAAGTCTGCCGTCTTCGCCTACGCGGATCCAAGCGATATCGTCGCCTACGCACTGTACTTCGTAGCCAGCATCAAGATACTGCTTGGGAGGAATGAGCATTGCGAGGTTGGTCTTACCGCAAGCGGAAGGGAACGCTGCCGCAACGTATTTCATTTCCTTGTCTTGAGGACGCTTTACGCCCAAGATAAGCATGTGTTCTGCCATCCAGCCTTCCTTTCTGCCGAGGTTGGTAGCGATACGAAGAGCAAAGCACTTTTTACCGAGAAGTACGTTGCCGCCGTAAGCGGAGTTCACGGAAATAATCGTGTTGTCTTCGGGGAAGTGCATGATATATCTCTTTTCGGGGTCTACGTTGCACTTCGCGTGGAAACCTTTAACGAAGTCGCCGTCTGCGCCGAGCGCGTCAAGGCACATTTTGCCTACTCTCGTCATGATCATCATGTTGAGTACGACGTAAATGGAATCGGTGATTTCAATACCGATTTTGGAGAAAGGAGAACCTACTACGCCCATGGAATAGGGAATAACGTACATCGTTCTGCCTTTGTAAGCGCCTTTTGCGATTTCGTTAACCATCGCGTAAGCGTCTTTGGGCGCTTTCCATTTAACGATGGAATGAGGAAGCGCATCTTCTTCATTTTCACAGCAAATAAAGGTTCTATCTTCTACACGCGCAACGTCGTTTTCAGCCGTTCTGTGGTAGTAGCAGTCGGGAAGAAGTTCTTGGTTGAGCTTAATCATTTCGCCCGTAGCGCAAGCTTCTTCTCTCAAAGCGTCTCTCTGTGCGTCGCTGCCGTCAATCCAAACGACTTTGTCAGGCTGAACAAACGCTTGGCAATCTGCAACGAATTGGAGCACTTTCTTGTTGTTGGTCATAATTCTATCTCCTTTATGAATGATAAATATTTTTTTCTAATTTTACCGTAAAAACCGTACCTTGGCGCGAAAACGCCCAGTCCCCAATTTTCACCAAATACATTATATCATAAATAAACGCGCTTGTAAACTGTTTTAAGAAAAAATTTTTTCACTCTTCATAATATTTTGTTTCCTTTTTAAAAATTCATACGGTATTACGATTGACAAAATCCCTCTATCGCGTTATACTATATCTAAAAAATGATTTACACGGCGTTATCGAATCGAAAAAAGGAATTGTTATGAAGTTAGTTATCAAGGTGGGAACGTCCACGCTCGCGCATGCGACGGGAAAATTGAATATTCGGCGCACGCAGGAGCTTTGCAGAGTGCTTAGCGATTTAAAAAACGCGGGACACGAGGTCATTTTGGTGTCCTCGGGCGCAATCGGCATGGGGGTGGGCAAGCTCGCGCTTAAACAAAAGCCCGTCGATATCCCGACCAAGCAAGCCGCGGCGGCTGTGGGACAATGCGAGCTTATGTATACCTACGATAGGCTCTTCACCGAAAACGGGCATACGGTAGCGCAAATTTTGCTCACGGGGGCGGACTTTTTGGCGGAAGACAGACACGAAAATTTCAACAACACCCTCTCTAAACTTTTAGAGCTCGGCGCTCTCCCCGTTATCAACGAAAACGACACGATTGCCACCGAAGAAATCAAGGTGGGCGACAACGATACCCTCTCCGCGCTGGTTGCGGTAAGCGCGAAAGCGAACGCGCTGATTATCCTCTCCGACGTGGACGGACTCTACGACAGCGACCCCCATAAAAACGAGGGCGCTAAGCTTATTGAACGCATACACAGTATGCCCGAAGAACTGTTTCGCCTTGCAGGCGGCGAAGGCAGCACGCTGGGCACGGGGGGCATGAAAACCAAATTGAACGCCGCAAAAATTTGCGTGGAGAAAGGCGTGGATATGGTGATTGCCAACGGCGAAAATCCCCAAATTTTGTACGATATCGTAGCGGAAAAACTGGGTGGGTACACTCGCTTTTTCGCAAAGGAATAATTATGGCTACAACGCAGGAAATTTTACAGCGGGCGAAAAAGGCGGCAAGTCAGCTTGCCTGCCTTACCCCCGAACTTAAAAACGAGGCGCTTTTGAAAATGGCGGACGAGTTAGAGCGCAGAAAAGAAGAAATTTTATCCGCCAACGCCGTGGATGTCGAAACGGCAAAATCCGTCCTCGGCGCGGTAATGATCGACCGACTTGCCTTAAACGAAAAGCGTATTTCCGCTATGGCGCAGGGCATACGCGAAGTGGCGGCTTTGCCCGATCCTATCGGCAAAGTTCTGGAGGAAAACACCCTACCCAACGGACTGTTCGTGCAAAAAAAGCGCGTACCCTTGGGGGTGGTCGGGATTATTTACGAAAGCCGTCCCAACGTCACTTCGGATGCAGGCGCATTGTGCTTTAAAAGCGGCAACGTTTGCGTTTTGCGCGGGGGCAGGGATGCGTTCAACTCCTCTTTCGCCCTTGTGACGATACTGCGCGATACCCTCTCCTCTATGGGGTTAAACCCTGACTTTATCAACGTGTTAGAGGATACTTCCAGGGCAAGCGCCGCCGAACTTATGACGGCGGTCGGCTTGGTGGATGCGCTCATTCCAAGAGGGGGTGCAGGGCTAATCCGCGCTTGCGTGGAGAACGCCAAAGTCCCCTGCATTCAAACGGGTACAGGCATTTGCCATATCTACGTAGACAAGCACGCAAACGTGGAAAAGGCGCTGAATATTTTAGACAACGCCAAAACTTCCCGACCTTCCGTTTGCAACGCCGCAGAGGTCTGCCTCGTGCATAAAGAGATTGCGGAAACCTTCCTGCCCCTTATGCAGGAACGCTTGCAAGGCAGGGTAGAACTCCGTTTGGACGAGAAAGCAGGTCAAATTATCCAAGGTAAAAAGGCAACCGCGCAGGATTTCGACACCGAATTTTTGGATTATATCCTTGCCGTCAAAGTGGTGGATAGCGAAGAAGAGGCGATTGCGCATATCGCCCAACATTCCACGGGTCACAGCGATTGTATCGTAAGCGAAAACGAACAGGCGCAGGATATATTCACCCTTTGCGTAGACAGCGCGGCGGTGTACGTCAACGCCTCCACCCGTTTCACGGACGGCGGAGAGTTTGGGAAGGGCTGTGAAATCGGCATTTCCACGCAAAAACTGCACGCGCGCGGTCCCATGGGTTTAGAAGAGCTTTGTTCTTATAAATATATCGTAAAAGGAACGGGGCAGGTACGAGGTTAAGGTATGATTATGGAATACGAATTTGGTTTTATCGGTTGCGGAAATATGGGCGGAGCGCTGGCTAGCGCTTGCTTAAAGTCCGTCAAACCCAAAAAAATCGCCGTATGCGATTACGACGAACAAAAGGTAAACAATTTCAAAGCGCTTGGCGCAAAAGGCGCTACTGCGCAGGAAATCGCGGCAAACGCAAGATTTATCGTGCTTGGGGTAAAACCCCAAGTCATGGAAAGCGCCCTCTCCCCCATCGCGCAAGCGTTGCAACAACGCACGGACGCGGTGATTATCACCATGGGCGCAGGCGTATCCATTTCCGCTATCCGTTCCTTTATCGGTGCGGATTTGCCCGTGATCCGCATTATGCCCAACACCCCTGCCCTCGTTGGCGAGGCTATGATCCTCTATTCGGTTGAGGGTGTGGACGAACGGGAAGAAAAGGCATTCTTAAAGGGCTTTGCTATGGCAGGCAAGTTTGACAAAATCCCCGAAAGCGAAATCGATGCGGCAAGCGCGCTGTCGGGCTGCGGTCCTGCGTTCGTGTACGCGTTCGCGCGCGGACTGGTCAAGGGCGCTTGCAAAAGCGGAGTCCCCGAAGACAAGGCGTTTGCCTACACGGCGCAAACCCTCATAGGGGCGGCAAAAATGCTGTCCGCCTACGGCGACCCCGATACCTTGATTAAAAACGTATGCTCCCCAGGGGGAACGACGATTGAAGGGATTAAGGCGCTGGAAAAAGCGGACTTTGACAATATTACCGCCTCGGCTGTCACCGCCGCTTATAAACGAACATTAGAACTTAAAAAATAAAATAAAGCCTCGCTATTGCGAGGCTTTTATTATAACGGTATTCCAAAGAAATTATCCTTGCCCGAATTTAATTCCAACAAAAGGATAGAGGCGATAAACGCTCGGCGTTCGTCGATACTCGCTCTCTTAAATAAGTGCTTGCGTTTAAAAGCGCGGTATTGCTTGGGATATAACGCCTTAACGGACGGAAACCCGTACACGCCGTCTACGCAAGTGACAAGATTGATTTCTTCACCGCCCGACACCTCGCGCCAGTCGAAAAAGTTTTTGTCCTTTTTATAACGGCAGATATACACGCAGCTGCTATCTCCGCCCTTTTGATAGGAATACTCAAAGACAAAGCCCTTTTCCATCAAAGGCAGGGTTAATAATTTAATTTTTTCTGCGGATTGTACTTCCATAGTTATCCTTTTATAGCCAATCAAGACCGAATTGAATCAGGTTTTTGATGGCAGATTTTCTCTAATACTGCGTTAAAATCCTCGGTAAACCGTTTGGTTGCCCTGCGGTTTTGCCTTGTCTTATCCAAAATCTGCTCGGCAAAACCTGCAAGGCATCTCAAAGCAAGGATTTTTCGATAGATTTTGACAAAGGCGGTTGCAGTTGTATCGACATACTACAAGAACGCATTTGGCGAAATATACGGAAAAGACTGCTTTGAGACTGGTTCAATTCGGTCTTGATTGGCTAAAGGGGCGTTTTTACGCCCCTTTTGTTGTTCAACCCATACATGGGTGGTTTCTTTATTCCAAAATAGCCTTGATACGGCGGATACCCGAACCGCTGCTTTGTTCTTTTTGGATTTTAAAATGGCCAAGCTTACCCGTCGATTCTACGTGAGGACCGCCGCAAATTTCTTTAGAGAAATCGCCGATGGTGTAAGTCTTAACCACTTCGCCGTACTTGCTTTCAAACAAGCCCGTGAACCCTTCCGCTTTCGCCTCTTCCAAAGAAATTTCCTTCATGACCACGGGAATATCCGCTTTGATTACCTCGTTTACAAGGTCCTCTACCGCTTTGATTTGTTCGGGGGTCATGGGTTGGGGAAGATTGAAGTCGAAACGCAATCTTTCCTCGGTAATGTTGGAACCCTTTTGATTTACGTCGGGAGAACATACCTTTTTAAGCGCCGCGTGGAGCAAGTGGGTTGCCGTATGGAGCGCCGTCGTAGCCTCTTTATGGTCGGCAAGACCGCAAGCGAATTTACCTTCGCTCCCTGCCTTACTCTTGCTTTGGTGTTCTTCAAACGCCGCTTTGTAGCCGTCCAAATCTACCGTGAACCCACGCTCTTTTGCCATTTCGTCCGTGATTTCCACGGGGAAACCGTAGGTATCGTACAAACGGAAAGCTTGCTTGCCGTTAATCACCTTTTCGGGAACGTAGCTAGGATCGTTTTGCGCCATAAACATGTTCTTGCGCTCGATACCGCTAATGCACTTTTCAAATTCCTTTAAGCCCTGCTGTAAGGTCTTGTTGAACTTCGCCTCTTCTTTGTTGAGCTCTTCGGCAATCTTGTCCGCGTTGATTTTTAATTCGGGATATACATCTTGGTACTCCTCGATAAACGCCTTAGAAATGGTTGCAAGACTGCCTTCAGGCAGGTCGATTTTTCTTCCGTAGCGCACCGCGCGTCTAATAATTCTGCGCAAAATATACCCTTGGTCGGTGTTGGAAGGCACGATACCCTTTTCGTCGCCGAGCATAAAGGTCGCCGTACGCGTGTGGTCCAACAGCACGCGGAAGGATTTGGTCGTTTCCTCGTTATCGTCATAGTTCTTGCCCGTAAGCGAGGAGATTACTTTAATCGCATTTTCAAACAAGTCCGTTTCGTATACGCTGGACTTCCCGTTCAATACGCAAAGCGCGCGCTCTAAACCCATACCCGTGTCCACGTTCTTTTGCGAAAGTTCGGTGTACGAACCGTCCGCTTGCTTGTTAAAGCGCATGAATACGTCGTTCCAAATTTCAAGGAATGCGCCGCAGTTGCAATCGGGATTACAGGTAGGCGAGCACTTGGGCTTACGGATAACGAACATTTCGGTGTCCGTACCGCAAGGGCCGGTCAAGCCGGCAGGCCCCCACCAGTTGTTTTCACGGGGCATGAAATAGATATTTTCTTTCTTGATGCCCGCCTTTTCCCAAAGCTCCGCCGCCTCGTTGTCGCAGGGCAGGGTTTCGTCCCCGCCGAATACGGTTACGGCAATTTTATCGGCGGGAATGTTCAAATACTTCTCGCCCGTCAAAAATTCATAACTCCAAGGGATCATTTCTTCCTTGAAATAATCGCCCAGCGACCAGTTGCCGAGCATTTCAAAGAAGGTGCAGTGTCTTTCGTCGCCAACATCGTCGATATCCCCCGTACGCACGCACTTTTGCACGTCGGTAAGACGGTTGCCCGCAGGGTGCTTTTCACCAAGCAAATAAGGCACGAGGGGGTGCATACCCGCCGTCGTAAACAGTACGGTAGGATCGTTTTCGGGGATCAAGGATGCGGAAGGGATTACTTTATGCCCGCGGTCTTTGAAAAAGCCCAAATATAATTCTCTTAAATCTTTTGCTTTCATAAGGTTTGTCCTTCTTTTTGATTTTCGCTTTTCATTATATATGCCTGCCCCCCAGTTTGTCAAGCAAACGCAAGGGGTACGCTTAATTTTTCGTCAATTCATAGCCCGTTTTGCTGTCTTTCACCGCATATCCAAGCTCTAAAAGCTTGGCTCTAAGCTCGTCGCTCTTCGCCCAGTCACGATTTTGTCTGGCTTCCCAGCGTTCCTTAGCGATTTCTTGTACCTCAGCAGGGATATCCGCCGCGTTTTTACTATCGTACCAAGCCAAATACTCGCTCGGGTTTTTCTTGAACAATCCCAACAGCTCGTAGGTCTTTCTCACCGCAATCGAAAGGGACAACGCCTCGAATAAATCCCCCGATTTCCCTGCGGTAAGCAGTTTTTTTATTTCCTTGAAATACCCGAAAAGGTTGGAAAGAGCCAGGGCAGTGTTGAAGTCATCGCTCATGCATTCGTCAAATTCGCGCTCCACTTTGCCTGCGCTCTCCGCCGCGCGCGTCGCATCGTCCATGCTTAAAGTGAACTCCATGCCGCGCACCTTGTCCATGACTTTATCCAGCACCGCAAGGGTGGTGTAAAATTCGTAGAGGTGCTTTTCCGCTTCGGGGAATAACTCGTTTGTAATGTTGATATCGTTTCGGTAGTTGGTTTGCAAAAGCGCAAACTTCACCGCCTCGTCCGAATATTTTTCCAAAAGGTCGGCAAGGAGTAAGCTATTTCCCAAGGACTTGCTCATTTTTTGACCGTTGACTTTAATCAAGCCGTTGTGTGTCCAGTATTTTACGAACTGCTTGCCCGTCAACGCTTCCGTCTGCGCGATTTCATTCTCGTGGTGAGGGAAAATCAAATCTCTGCCGCCGCCGTGAATGTCGATTTGTTCGCCAAACGCCTCTCTGTTCATTGCCGAGCATTCGATATGCCAGCCCGGTCTGCCTTTTCCCCAAGGGGAATCCCAAGAAATCTCGCCCGGCTTTGCGCTCTTCCAAAGCGCGAAGTCGTAGGCGTTCTTTTTCTCATCGTCGTTATCCACGCGCACGCCGTCCAACGCGTCCTCAATGTTGCGGTTGGAAAGCTTACCGTACCCGGGGAAGGACGCCACGTCAAAGTACACGTCCCCGTTCTTCGTAGGGTATGCGTGTCCTTTTTCAATGAGCTTGGTGACAAATTCGATAATGTTTTCGATATTCTCCGTCGCCTTTAACCATACGTCGGGATCGTCCACCTCGAACTTATCCATGATTTTATTGATGTTTTCTATCATTTTAGCAGCGTATTCGTCCGCAGGAATCCCCGTTTCACGGGATTTTGCGATAATCTTATCGTCTACGTCCGTATAGTTGCGCGCATAGGTGACGTCGTAGCCCAAGCGTTTGAGATATTTACGCATAATATCGTAAATAAGCGCTTGATAGCCATGCCCGATATGCGCCTCGCCCGATACCGTAATACCGCAGGCGTACATTTTTACCTTGTTGCCTTCCAGCGGCTCAAATTCTTCCTTTCTCTTGGTATAAGAATTGTATATTTTCATAATCTTTCTCCTTTCACCTCGTACATGGTAGGCTCATTTCTTTTCATTCCGTTTTGCTTCCGCTTCGCTTGCCAGCTCTTTCGCCAGCTGCTCTTTTGCCTCGTGGGAGAGTGCAAGCGCAGCCGTCATACCGCTTTTCACAGGGTCTTCCGTTTCAGGCGTGCGAATCCGCACGATACGTCCGGGAACACCTACGACGGTCGCGTACGGGGGCACTTCCTTTAACACCACCGCGCCCGCGCCGATTTTCGCGCCCTTGCCGACGGTAAAACCGCCCAGCACCTTTGCCCCTGCCGAAAGGGTGACGTTCTCCATAATGGTGGGGTGACGCTTGCCGTGCTCCTTGCCCGTCCCGCCCAAGGTGACTCCTTGGTAAATGACCGTGCCCTTATGCACTTCCGCCGTTTCTCCGATCACCACGCCGCTGCCGTGGTCAATGAACACGCCCGCCTCGATTTTCGCCGCAGGGTGGATTTCTACCCCCGTGAAAAACCTCGCCGTTTGGCTTAAAATGCGCGCGATGAGTTTGAGTTTAATCTTATAGAAGAAGTGCGCAACCCTGTGCCACGACAAAGCGTGCACGCCCGAATAGGTGAGCAATACCTCAAAGGAGTTGCGCGCCGCTGGGTCGTTGGCTTTTGCCGCTTTGATATCCTCTCGTAAACTTTTAAAAAACATAACCGTTCTCCAAAAAATAAACGCCTTTACACCATGTTGGCGTAAAGGCGTATTTCAACGCTGTTCCACTTTACTTCAAAAAAGCCGAAGGCTTTTTCCTTTTTCGTCCTATCACGGCGGACCCACCGCACCTTACAACGCGAAAACGCACTTTCCCAACCCCTCTTACCCTAACGCGCTTTCAGCCCACGGCGCGCCTCTCTGTCACGGCAGAGGGAAAAGGTACTCTTTTTCCGCTCGGTATTTATTTTTCATTATTATAGCATATGCGCGTATAAAAGGCAAGTGTTTTTAAAGGCTATATCATAGAAAACGATTGATTAGTGATTTATCACGGTTTGACGAGGAAAACACAAAAAAGACCAGCGTTTTTTGAGGGCGCATACCCCCAGCGGTATGAAACCGAGGAAAACGCGAAGTATTTTGCAGGGTTTTTCCGTCAAAAATCAATCGGGTGAGGTGATAGAGCCTATTACTTAATAAACAAATTTTCCACTTTATACTCTTTCAAAGCCGCGTCGATCATACCGCGGTTATACACCTTGCGGGTAAGCAGGTACGAGATGACGACGTCCTTCACGATCGCCATATCCATAACCTCGCCGCACAGCGCAAGCAATGCAACGGTATCCTCGTAGGAAAAATTCCCCGTCAACGCAAGGGAAAGCACGAGGTTTTTCGAGGGCAAGAACTTGCCCTTGCAAATCCCCTGCCAAATTTCCGCGGATACGTTTAAACTTTCAAGCGCGCCTTCTTCCGTCAAGCCGTACTTATCAAGCAACGTCTTTAAGCCCTTGTAGACGGCGTATTTGGAGTAATGCTCCTTGATACGGGCAAACAGCCCAAGCGTACGGAACGAGAAGGAAAACGTGATATCCGTCATGCGCGTTTTTAACTCGGCAAGTAAGGATTTTTTCTCTTTTTGCTCTGCAAGACACATGGTTTCGGGGGGCAGGGTATAGGCGTACACTCTGCCGTACTCGTCCGTTTTCGTGCGTTGCATGACGGGCATTTCATACCCGGGCAAAATACAAAGCTTATCGTAATTTGCATATTTTTCGCAAAAATATTCGTCTAAATCGGTTAAAAAATCGTACATTTTTTCTTCCGCCTACCCTTTCTTTCCTCTATTATACCACAGTTTTATGTAAAACCGCAAGCAAAAATCAAGCAAAAGAAAATTTCATTTTTTTGTGAAAATTACAAAAAAAATTACAAAACCACCCCCGTTCGGTTGCAAATTTTTCATTTTTATGATAAATTATATGTGAAAAAAACACAAAAAGGAGTAAACACCTATGAAAAGGGATCGTATTGATAAAGTTGCGGAAGTTTTAGACAAACGCGGTAAGCTGACTTTTGAACAGCTGGAAGAGTTCTTCCCCCACGTTTCGCAAATGACCTTGCGCAGAGATTTGTTTCAATTAGAAGAGGAAGGCAAGATTATTCGTATCCGCGGCGGCGCAATGTCCGTACGCGAAGTACAAAAGACTTCGGGCGAGCATTACACCAAGAAAACGACCATTCACACGGATGAAAAAATTGTGATCGCGCAAAAAGCAGCGGATTTAATCGACGAGGGCGCATCCATTTTCATTGACGGCGGCACGACAGCGCTGTATCTGGCTAAGGAAATGCCCGATCGTCCCTGCAACGTGTTCACCAACGGCTTGGCGGTTGCCAGCGAGCTTGCGAAAAAGAAAAACGTAGTGGTAAACGTGCTCGGCGGACAGCTCATCAAGGAAAACCTGTCCACGGCATCCTCTTTCTCCTCGCTGTATTTCACGGACACGAATTTCGAGCTTGCGATTATCTCCGCGGCGGCGTTCACCCCCGAAAACGGGTTCTCGTGCAGCTCGCAGGTAGAGGCGGAGCTGCTCCGCGTAATCTGCAAGAAGGCGAAGTTCTTGTACATGATGCTGGATAGCTCGAAAATCGGCAAAATCAAGCCCTACACCTTTGCGCGGGCGGAGGATATCAACGTTTTGATTACGGACGAGGAATTCCCCGATGCGCTTAAAGAGGATTTCAAGGCAAAGGATATCGTTGTTATTTAAAAAATCGCGTTTCGCTTATTTGCGAAACGCGATTACTTTTTATAGAACCTTTTTATACGCCCTTCTGCGTTTGTGCTGCACGTTGTCAAACCGCTTCCAAACCGCCTGTATAGCGGTATTGCTTTCCAAATTAAGGTTGGTTTCCATATATTGTACGGACGGCTCTGCCAACATTCCGCCGATGACGGATAAAAAGAGCACACTCAACCCCGTCTTTCGGTACCGCGGCATAATCCCCACTAAAGCAAGATCGATAGATTCAGGCTTTCTAATGGCTCTTAATAAACGAACGAGGCAGGCAGGTGTGAGTTTACCACCGCTTTTTTGTATGGCTTTACCAAATCCGGGGATACAAACCCCGAAGGCAACGACTTCCTCGTTTTCGTCACAAACGACAGTCAAATACTTACGATTGAGTACCATCATAAACTGGCTGGTCATCTGCTTTTGCATTTCGGGCGTATAGGGCACAACCCCGTAAAGCCCCTTATAGCACTCGTCAATGCACCTAAAAATCCCTTCCCCGTATTTTTTGATAAAGGCGCGCTTCCCCATGCCTTCACCAGCAATATGCAAGTTGTGTTTTTTAAGTGTGTGGTCGAGCAGTTTCTGCATCCTCTCATCCACCTTTTCCGAGGCGAACAGCCGAGATTCTACCCAGTCTACATCTTTAGCGTATCCACAGCCCTCAATCAAATCTGCATAGTAGGGATAATTGTACTGTTCTTCAAAGGTGGAAAGATATTCAAACCCCTCTATCAACAGTCCTTCGCGCTCCAAATCGCTATATCCAAGAGGCCCTACCAGCTCTTCCATGCAAAGTTGGCGCGCCCACTCTTCCACGGCACGAAACAAAGCCTTTGCCGTCTCCGCATTCTCTTCACAGTCAAAACGGGTAAAACGCGCTTGCTTTGTTTGATAAATTCGATTATAATCCTTTTGAATGATACCTTGGATACGCCCAACAATCACACCGTCCCTCTCCGCTAAAAAGAACACGGACTTGCAGGTCTTGCAATATATATTCTTGCTGGTAAATATCTTGCGTTCGTCACCGTATAAAGGGGGTACGAAATAAGGATTGCCTTTATACAGGCGCAAAGGATATTCTACAAATTCTCTTCTTTGTTTTTTCGTTTGAACTTCAATAATCTTTAGCATTTTTCTCGAAAAAGAGTTTTATTTGAAATATTATACCATATAATTCCCCAAAAGTCAAGCATTGTGTAGAAAAAATCGCGTAAGGCATTACCTTACGCGATTTTGAGTATTTGATTTTAGTTCTTCATTGCCGCAACTTGTTTAGCAACTTCTTCGCTCAAATCTTCGCTCTTCTTTTCAAGGCCTTCGCCCATTACGAAGAACGCAAACTTGTTAACGGAAACGCCTGCGGATTTAAGAAGGTCGGAAATTTTCTTGGAGTCGTCCTTAATGAACGCTTGTTCCAAAAGACAGTTTTCTTCGTAGAATTTCTTAATTCTGCCCAAAACCATTTTTTCAGCGATCGCTTCGGGTTTGCCTTCGTTCATCGCTTGCTGTTTAAGCACTTCCTTTTCCTTTGCAATCGTTTCTTCGGAAACTTCTTCCTTAGTAAGGTAAGCAGGCTTCGTGAACGCGATTTGCAAGGTGATATCGTGCGCTACTTCTTTAGCCGCATCGGTAGCCGCGCCGTTCATGTCAAGCAAAACGCCGAGCTTGCCGCCAAGGTGGATATAGCTTTCAAGGAAACCTTCGGTGACGAATTTTTCAAATCTTCTAACAGCGATCTTTTCACCGATGATAGCGATTTTACCCTTAAGGTATTCTTCAACCGTGCCGTTTGCTGCGGTGTTGCAAGCAAGCAATTCTTCAACGCTTGCAGGGCTGCACTTTGCCACGACTTTAGCAACTTCGTTTGCGATTTCCAAGAATTGAGGGTTCTTAGCAACGAAGTCGGATTCGCAGTTCAATTCTACCATAACGCCCGTGTTGCCGTCGATAACGCAAGCTACGATACCTTCCGCAGCGATACGGGATGCTTTCTTTTCAGCCTTCGCGATACCTCTTTCTCTCAACAAATCAGCCGCTTTGCTCATGTCGCCGTCAGCGTCGGTCAATGCTTTTTTGCAGTCCATAACGCCTGCGCCCGTCTTTTCGCGGAGCGCCATTACGTCTTTAGCCGTGAATGCCATAATTTTTTTTCTCCTTATATTTTAAGATTACTCGTTTTCAGCTGCAACAACTTCTTCAATGGAAGTAGGTTCAGCTTCAACTACGGGAGCAACCAAAGCTTCTTCGCCTTGGTTTGCTTCGATAACTGCGTTTGCGATAACAGACGCGATAAGCTTGATTGCGCGGATAGCGTCGTCGTTGCCGGGGATTACGTAGTCAACTTCGTCGGGATCGCAGTTGGTATCGGTGATTGCAACGATCTTGATACCGAGTTTCTTCGCTTCTTTGATAGCGATGTCTTCATTGTGGGGGTCAACCACGAACATAACGCCGGGCATAGCCTTCATGGTCTTGATACCGCCAAGGTTAGCCTGCAATTTGCCCATTTCTTTCTTCAAAAGCATAACTTCTTTCTTGGGAAGAAGATCGAAATCGCCGTTTGCTTCCATAGCTTCGAGCTTTTCAAGACGCTCAACGCGGCTTCTCATCGTTTTGAAGTTGGTCAAGCAACCGCCAAGCCAACGACTGTTAACGTAGTACTGACCGCAACGTTCTGCCTCTTCTTTGATTGCGTCTTGCGCTTGTTTCTTCGTACCAACGAAAAGGACGGTCTTGCCTGCCTTAACGCTGTCGCAAACGAAGGAGTACGCTTCTTCAATCAAGTTCGCGGTAAGCTGCAAGTCGATAATGTGAATATCGTTTCTTGCCGCGAAGATATACTTCTTCATTTTGGGATTCCACTTTCTCGTCTGGTGACCAAAGTGAACGCCTGCTTCCAAGAGCTGCTTCATAGTGATAACTGCCATAATTCAAACCTCCGTTGTTCCTCCTCGCGTTGTGTTGGCTCGTAATGACGCCTGCATTGAAAGATTTTACAGGCACGGATTACGCACAATAGGCGAGTGTGAATTTTTAGCTATATTATTTTAACATAAAGGCAATCTAAACGCAAGCTATTTTATAGCCTTTTTATCCTTTTTTTGCCTTTTTTCAAAGAAAAAAGCGAGGAAAATCCTCGCTCTTATCGATTATTCTAATTCCAACGCCTCGTCGCTGTTTTCGTACTCTTCGTACTGGTGGCAAAACTCCGCAAATACCTCGTCCAACAGCTGTTCATCTTCCAAAGGCTGTAAAATCGCCTCGTCCCCCTCGCCTTGGAGTGCGAAGATAATTACTTCGTCCTCTTCCTCTTCCGATTCGGGTTCGGCTTTTTGGAAACAGCAATACATGTCGCCGCGGTATTCAATCGTCGCGATATGGTACAGCTTTTCAATCGTGCCGTCGTCTGCCTCTAACTCGAAAATTCTGTCCTCTTCTTCATAAACTTCGTTATTCATAATAGGTTCCTCCACCTTTTTATTTTTTTGTTTTTGACGGGAAAGATAGCTTTCCAAAATGTACGAGGCTGCTATCGAATCAATCGTCTTTTTTCGATCCTGACACTTAATTCCGCCCATGATTTGCGTTTCGCGCGCCTGCATGGTCGTGAACCGTTCGTCCTCAAGCTCAATCGGCAAATCGGTTTTTTGGCGCAGGTATTCGATAAACTCTCTCGTTTTGATTACCTGTATCCCTTCCGTTCCGTCGAATTGAAAGGGAATCCCGCATACGATTACCCCTGCCCCCTTTTCTTTGGCAAGCCTTGCAAGCGCTTGCGCGTCCGCGCCGATATCACGGGTGCGCGTAAAGGTTTCGCAGGGCATAGCGTATTCGTTGAACGGGTCGGATACCGCCACGCCGATTCGTTTGTTGCCTATGTCGAAGGCGATTACTCTTTTTCCTATCATGCTTTTATTATAACACAACTATGCTCCCCCGTCAAACTTTTTCGGGCGTATATTCTCTAAATTCTTTCACATACTATCTGCAAAACCACAGGGAGGTTATTATGGAAAAATTTGCAATCGGTTTACTGCTCGGCGGAGTGGGCGGAGCCTTGCTCGTCGCGAATAACTATAAAATGCGCACCCTTGTGAAAAAGGGTCAAGACGAGGTCATGGCAAAGGTCAACGAGTTCATGGACGGTAAAATCAAAGCCATGGAAGAGGGCGTAGAAGAGATCCAAGAAAAAGCCGAAGAAAAGACGGAAAGCGTGAAACGTAAAATGAGAAAAAAGACGGAAGAATAAAAGAATACCCCACCCGTGTACGCATACACGGGTGGGGTATTCTTTTTTACTTATTTGCTTTTCTCAAATCATCAACCAATAGCTTAATATGCAAAATCTGTTCTTCCGTCAAACCTTCCCCGTCAATCGGACAACTTGTCGTTCTACCCAAAAGCAAATCTGTCGTTATCCCAAAAAAGTCTGCCATCCTTTCCAACATTTCAATAGACGGTAAAACATTATCGTTTTCCCAATTTGAAACACATTGTTTTGTCACACAAAGTCTTTTCGCAAAATCTACTTGGCTCAACCCTCTTTGTTGGCGAAACGTTTTGATATTTTCATTTAATACCTTTCTCATAATACCCCCTAAATCAATTATTACAATACAATTATAAAAAATTGCTTGACTTTATAAAAATACTATGGTATACTAATAATTGACTAAGGTCTATCTATTTTTTTTGGAGGTTTTTTATGAAGTGCTTTATTCATGGAGCAAAAGAAGCAGTCGCAGCATGTCGCACCTGCGGGAAAGGTATGTGTTCGGAATGTTCGGCTTATAGCGGACACACTGGTGTTTGTCCTGAATGTCGAAAGAAGGAATTTGAAGCAGAGTGCAGAACTAAAGAAAACAGTATTAAGGAATTAACTAGGAATATTGCTCTTTGGGTGTTCCTGTCCATTATCCTTTGCTTTACTATCATTATCCCTATTATCGGCATTGTAAAAATTCTTATCTACGTACACGAGAAAAAGCAACTCTTATCCCGTGTTGAAACCCTTTATAAAGAAATTCAAAAACTTAACAATGCTCTTAAACGCAACGGAGCAAACGCTTTTATTTAATTTACATAGCTTAACGCATTTAAACCCACCCGTGTATGCATACACGGGTGGGTTATTTTATTCCATTCTCAATTTTTCGTTTTCACTTTTTAACCGTGCGTTTTCCGCTCGCAGGCGTTCGTTTTCCGCCTTTAAGGCTTGCGCTAATCTATCGTACAACGCGTTGATTTCGCTCTCCAAGCGACGGCGCAAAAAATCGTTCTTGGGCAGGGGATTCTTTTCCTGCTTTTCATTCGCCTTTTGCACGCGCTCCGCCTCGTCCGCTAAACCAAGCTGTTTGGCAATCTCCGCGATACGCTCGGGCTCTTTTTTGAGCGTGTTGCGATACTTATTCTGCAAACGGAGCATGAGCTTATCGTCACCGCCCGAAAGGTTAAAAATCGCTCTGCGCACGGATATGCCCTTGCTCTTTTCCGCAAGGATACTTCTAATCACCTCGTCCGTTTCCTCTTCCGTGAACTCGCGGATTTTTTCCACGGAAAGTTCCGACCCGTCCAGGAGTTTTACGATGCGCTCGTCCTCTTTCTCATTTTTCATGAGCGCGTAATAATAGTTGCGCACGCTCCCCTTTGCTCTGCCGTGCCGAACGCCGTAGCTTTCAAATAAATAAGTAAGCGTCTTGCCCTTGCGTTTGCCTTCTTTGATAAATTCGACTAAATTTTTCGCCTCTTCTTCCGTGTAGCCGTTGATTTTATTCATAGCACATCTCCCAAATTATGTTTGTAGAGAAATTATTGACCGATTTTCCTCTTTTATACTTTTTCGCAGGAAAAAATCATATACTATTTTATGAAAATTTATTTTTTATCCGCAATCCCCTGCGCCCTTACCCTAAACGGCGTTTATTTCGGGCTTACCGACCGCTTTGAACGGTTTGCCGAAATCCATTTAGCCGATAAAATTTTCGCTGAATTTATCCCCGAAAACGCACAGCCTATCCGTTTCTTTATCACCGAACGCTTACCTAGCGTGCCGCCGCAAGGCTGCGAAGTATACCTGCTCCCCGACGGGCTCGCGGTATTCGCGCGCGATTTCCCGCCCTTGCCAGCCCCTCTAACCGTGATTGCGCAGGCTCGTTTTCCTCAAGGGCTCGTCACCGTTTTTTCGCAAGGCGGGGTACAGGTATCGATTGAAAATAGCTTTGGACTTTTCACCTCGTACCTGCCCCCTTCCTTTTCCGTTTGCGAACTCACCTATCATGAAGGGCTGTTCTTCCTAAAAGGGCAAAACTGCCTTGCCGTTTACACGCAAAAAGGCAGGCAGGTGTTGCTGGAAGAGGTGCTTTCCTTTGAAATAGAGAACGGCGAACTAAAAGCCGTGCTCCCCCTTTCCGACTGTTTAGGAAGAAACGCAAATTGTGTTTGGGCGATTGACGAGGAAGGCTGCATACAAAAATCCTGCACGCTTACGCAAGCGCGGACGCACGGCGGCGACGGGAACGAGGCGGACATTCTTAAAGAGCTGTTGCCCTATGCTTTTTTTGAAAGCGTGCTCATCGGCGCGGACTTTACGCCCTTTTTATCAAACGAATTGCAAACCAAGGCAGGCGCGCTTACCGCGTTTTTGGGGGAGTTCAAGGCGGTCGTTCCCACAGACGATCCATTTGTATGTAGGCTAATCTATCAAAAGCAAGAACGCTTATTCGAGGCGCGAGATTTCAAGGTTTGCGTCGAAAAGGATAAAATTACCGACGTCACGGGCTAAAATAGATAAAAAAAACCACCCTCAAACGCTTGACTTGGGGTGGTTTTTGTTATACAATACAATGGCGTTAGGAGTATCCTACGCAAAAGTAAAAAGGAGAAAGCATATGAAAAAAGTAATTTGCAAGAAGGTATACGATACCGAAACTTCCACCTTTATTAAAAAGGTGACCTACGGTGTATTCGGCTGTGCGGACGGCTGGGAAGAATGTCTTTTCCAAACGGAAAGCGGACACTACTTCCTCTACACCAACGGCGGTGCGGAAAGTAAATATCCGCAGGAAAACATTACGCGCATGAGCGCGGAAAAGAAAGACGCTTGGCTTAAAGCCAACGCATAAAAAATAGGTATGCCCCAAGGCATACCTATTTTTTATTAATATTTCTTAACGCTTACTTTCTTGATCACGATTGCGGTGTTCGGCGTATTGAAGGTCTTTTTCGTCTTCTTACTGCCGACAAACACGTCGTCTTGGTCAACGAGCATTTCCGTTTCCGTCACGAAATCGTCTTCGCTTTCAAAGGTTGCGATAAATTCGTCCAAGTCCGCTTTGAATTCTTTCAATTCCTCTACGCTGTCTTCGTCCGCCAAGTTTGCAAAGGTGCAGTACTTGGTATTATTCGTTTCACCCTCGGAAAGCGTAATGAAGAACATGGACGTTGCGCTGTTGTACTTATACGCTCTCGAAGCAAGCTGTCCTTCCTTTTCCTTCTTCAAGTAAGGGGAATACACCTTTGCGGAGGTATCCTTATCGAAGTAGTACATGGTAAGCGCGCCGAACGTTTCCTTTAAATGGCCGTTCTTTACGCTAAAATTATTATCGGAAAATTCGCCATATACGGTGTAGGTAGGCGCGGATTTATCGTTGTTCATCCATACGCTTACGGGGAAATCGCCGTAGTTGTCAAAGGTTTTAATCGTATCGTAATAGGGTTTATAGGTCAGCCCGTTATCCGCGGAATAGCTGTACGCACCCGTGTACATTCTCGTATACGAACTGGAGTTGTAATCGTGCACGCAAAGCCCATCGTAATACCCGTTGCCTGCAAGCCAAAGGAATTGATTTACCGTCGAGGGCGCAAGCTTTCTATAAAGCTCGTATTCAAGCGTATAGGTTTTGCCGTTGAACTCGATTTCCATTTCCACTTTGGGGCGTGCGGTTTCGCAAGCGGTAGCCGTAGCCAAACAGCCGAAAATGCTGACAGCGGATAATGCGGTGCAAAGTATCTTCTTCATGGTTTTATTCATAGTTTCGTAATCTCCTAATCGCGAAAAACGCAAAGCGCGCTTTTCCTATAATACTATTTTACCCATAAATCCCCTTTCTGTCAATCGCTTTTAAGCACTTTTTGAAAGGTTGAAAAATAAAAAAGCAAACACACGAGTGTGTTTGCTTTTTTTGAAGTAAAAAACTTATTTAAGTTCAGCGGTAGCGCCGTTTTCTTTAAGTTTTGCAACGAACGCTTCTGCGTCAGCTTTAGGCATAGCTTCTTTGATAACGCCCATAGCTTCAACAGCTTTCTTAGCATCAGCAAGGCCAAGACCGGTAGCTTCACGAACAACCTTAATGATTGCGATCTTGTTAGCGCCGATGTCCTTAAGAACAACGTCGAATTCCGTCTTTTCTTCAGCTGCGGGAGCTGCTTCTGCTGCTGCGCCGCCTGCTGCAGGAGCTGCTGCAACTGCTGCGCTTACGCCAAATTCTTCTTCCAATGCTTTTACGAGTTCGTTCAATTCAAGAACGGTCATAGCTTTTACTTCTTCAATGAGTTTCTGTACGTCCATTTTTTTAATCCTCCGATTTTTTTTAATAATGATTTTTTAATTTAGATAATTAGTTGCTTTCTTTTGCTTTTGCAATCTGATCCAAAACACCAACGAATTTGGACAGCGACGACTGGAAGCAACCAAGCATTTTCGCAATGAGAGTTTCCTTGGAAGGAATTGCGGAAAGCGCTTTAACGCCAGCCTTGTCGAGATATTTGTTTTCTACGAACGCGCACTTGGGCATAACCTTGTCCGCCAATGCGGGGTTTGCTTTCGTTTCCTTTGCGAAAACTGCTGCGCCGCTCGTTTCGTCCGCACAGAATACCGTTGCGGTCGTACCGTTGAGATCGCCGTCGAAATCGGTAATACCAAGTTCGTTGAACGCACGTCTAACAAGGGTGTTTTTGTAAACCTTGTATTCGCAGTTTGCTTCTTTGAACTTGTTGCGGAGAGCCGTGACTTCCAAAACCGTAAGCTTGTTATAATCTGCAAGCACGATGGATTTGCTGTTTTGAATCTTCGCTTTGATTTCTTCGACAATTTTTGCCTTTACTTCTACGTTTGCCATAAATTTTTTACCTCCTTTAAGCGGAAACCGCCTGACATAAAAAATACCTTACACCGCAGCGGCATAAGGACACAATACTTGTAATAAGTTTATTGCCTACGCCTCGGCGAGCGGTTGCCCATCAAACCTTTCGGTACTCACTTTCTACGGTTTCGTTGATTTTTACTATGTTATTATATCATCTCCGTCAAAGGCAGTCAACTAATTTTAACCGCCTTTGACGAGATTTTTTCATTTTTTCCTAATTTCGATTAAAGTTTAGGAAGAACCTTTACGCCAGGGCCCATGGTGGAAGCAAGCGTCACGCTCTTAAGGTAGGTACCTTTTGCAGCTGCGGGCTTCGCTTTAACGATAGCATCCATAAGCGCGGTGTAGTTTTCTACAAGCTTTTCTTGACCAAAGCTCTTCTTACCGATAGGGCAGTGGATAATTGCGGTTTTGTCAAGTCTGTATTCAACTTTACCAGCCTTAACTTCTGCAATTGCCTTTTCAACGTCCATGGTGACGGTACCCGACTTAGGGTTAGGCATCAAGCCTTTAGGACCAAGGACACGACCGATACGACCTACCATCCCCATCATGTCAGGGGTGGTGATCATAACGTCGAAATCGAACCAGTTTTCGTTTTGGATTTTAGCGATAAGCTCTTCTGCGCCAACATAGTCTGCGCCTGCAGCCTGCGCTGCGTCTGCTTTCGCACCCTTTGCGATAACCAAAACTCTCTTGGTTTTACCGGTACCGTGGGGAAGAACGAGTACGCCACGAACCTGTTGGTCAGCCTGACGGGGGTCAACGCCCAAACGAACGTGAAGTTCGATGGTTTCGTCGAATTTCGCCTTAGCCGTTTCCAACAAAACGGACATAGCCTCAGCTGCTTCGTACTGTTTTGCTAAATCAAATGCTTTTACGCTGTCTTGATATTTCTTTCCGTGTTTCATTTTCTACCGCCTCCTTGACTTACTCTTCGACGGTGACGCCCATGCTGCGAGCGGTACCTGCGATCATGCTCATTGCGCTTTCAAGGCTGGTGCAGTTCAAGTCGGGCATTTTCGTCTTTGCGATTTCTTCAACCTGAGCTTTGGTCAGCTTACCAACTTTAACGGAGTTGGGTTTAGCGCTTGCCGTTTCAAGACCGAGGGCTTTCTTGATCAAAACGGGAGCGGGAGGGGTCTTCAAAATAAACGTGAAGGAACGATCTTGATAAATCGTCACAACAACGGGAATGATAAGACCGGGTTTGTCTGCCGTCTTTGCATTAAATTCCTTGGTAAAGCCGGGAAGGTTGATACCGAAGGGACCAAGCGTAGAACCTACGGGAGGAGCCGGGGTAGCTTTACCGGCAGGAAGCTGCAATTTTACGACTGCTGTAATCTTCTTTGCCATAATAATATTTCTCCTTAGTGGTTTTTGCAAAACGCCTTGAATAGATTTGACGTTTCTCCCACTTATTTAACAAATCAAAACGGATTATTCTTCCGTCGTTTCGGGGATTTCCCCTTCAACCTTTTTAATCTGGATAAATTCCACTTCTACGTCCGTTGTTCTGCCGAACATGGTGGTGGTAATCTTCGCCTTTTGCGCCGACTGGTTGACTTCCTTCACCGTACCAAAGAAGCCCTTCAAAGGACCGTCCTCAATGGATACGCTGTCGCCTACGGAGAAGATTTCGTCCGTTGCGTATTCTTCCAAGCGCATTTTGCGGATTTCGTCGGTTTTCATGGGAATAGGTCTGCCTTGAGGTCCGCAGAAGCCCGTCACACCGCGCGTGCTGGTCACGTAGTACCAGATTTGGTTGGTGTAGATCATTTTAATGAAAACGTAGCAAGGAAGGAGCTTTCTTTCCACTACCTTCAGCTTACCGTTCTTTTCTTCAACGACCTGCTCCATGGGAATTTTTAAATCAACGATATAATCGCCCAGATTGTTGTTTTCAATTAATTTTTCCAAGCTGTCTTTAACCATTGCCTCATACCCGGAATAGGTATGAAGAATGTACCACTTGGGTTCTTCGTTCATCGGCATAGTTTTCCCTCCGAATTACGAGATTAAGCCAAGCAACCAGCCCAAAAGCGCGTCAACGCCCGTCACGACCGCAAGGAAAGCGGCAACAACGACCAAAACGACGCCCGTCGTTTTTACAACGGTGGAGAATTTAGGCCACGTCACTCTCTTAAGTTCGGAGAACGTTTCCTTAAACTTCGCGCCTACGCGACGGAAAAAGCCGGGTTTCTTGTTCTTGGATTTAGTAGCGTTTGCCATGTTGGATACCTCATGCGCGTATGTTTAAAATAGAAAGGCTCGTCCTCTCTATCTTAAACTTTGCGGAATTATTTGGATTCTTTGTGTTCGGTGTGCTTTTTGCAGAACGGGCAGTATTTAGACATAACCAATCTGTCGGGATCGTTCTTTTTGTTCTTAATACTGTCGTAGTTTCTATGCTTGCATTCCGTACATTCAAACGTGATTTTCGCTCTAGCGGTTTTAACTGCCATAATAAAAACTCCATACAAAAAATTACACCCCTCTACGGGTGCGTGAGATTAGTTTAACACACTTTCGAGGGGTTGTCAATCTTTTTTGAAAGCTTTTTGTAAGTTTTTTTATATTTTTGAGAAAAATATTTTTTCCCTATACGCTACAATATTATAATAGCGTTTTGGCATATCAAGTTTAAGTTATAGTGCCATTTTGGCGTATCAATAGAACATGTATCCCCACGCCCAAGCGTGGGAATACTATTTTTATACCTCTTCTATGTACACTCTAAACTCTTTTCCGCCGGGCAAAAGAAAGGTGAACACCCCTTCTTCTTCGTCTTTGTAAACGCCTACGATATTCTCCTGCAAAAGTGCCTTTAAGGTTGCTTGAAAGTCTTTTTTCGTTAAGTTGTTCATTTTGTTTCTCCTTGTTGTTTCTTTTTAGTCTTGCGCATGACTTGTATGATTATTATACCACCTATAACGGAAACTTGCAAGCAAAAATTTCCGTTATAGGTGATAATGTTGCTATAGGAGCGTGTCTTTGTTTGTATGAATTTGTCGAAATTTGCCGAAAGTTTGACTGAACTTATCGAAGAATCAAAATTAACCCCGTCGACGCTTGCCGATACAATCGGTTGCGGTCGCGGAACAATCAGCCGTTATTTAAGCGGACAAAAAATGCCGAGAATTGAAATGCTTGTGCGTATTGCCGATTTCTTTGCCTGCTCCGTGGATTATGTCTTGGGCAGAGAAACGGAAAAATATCCGCGCGTGTTTATCCCTTGCCCTTCCTTTCAAGCGCGTTTGCCTATTCTTTGCAAGGAATTAGGCATTACGAAATATAAACTGCAAAAGGCTACGGGTATTGCGGAATCCGCCATTTACAATTGGCAACGAGGCGAAGGAACGCCCAACTTGGAAAACATAATTAAAATTGCGAACGCTTTTGATTGTTCGGTAGACTTTGTTATTGGGCGCAGTAAAGTGTAATATGGAACACGTATCCTCTTTCCCCGATAGATTATTAGAACAAATGACCTTAAACGGGTACAATGCGCAGGGATTAGCAAAGCAAATTGCCTGCTCGCATTCCACTATCTATAATTTATTAAACGATAAATATAAACAACCCTCTACGGAAATTTTCTTTTCGATTATTGAGCATTTTAACTGTTCCGCGGATTATATGCTTGGATTTTTAGAATTTCCTTTTGAGGGCGCGGTATACCACCCTCCCCTCCGCATATACGGTGCGCGTATTCGCGAATTGTTAAAAGCGCGAAAGGAAAAACAAAAAACCTTTATCGAAAATATGCATATATCATCCAACCTTGCATACCAGTGGCTTTCCGACAAAGCCTTACCCACAATAGAATATCTTATCAAACTTGCAAACTATTTTGATATAACTGTAGACGTTTTTATACAAAGAACGAAATAAACAAGCAGGCTTTTGACCGCGGTCAAAAGCCTGCTTTATTTTTGTATTAAACGCCGTTCGGCGTTGGGGGCGCAACCTTTCGGTTGCTTTTTTGGGTACCGTTTCCGTGGGCTTTGCCCACACCCAGCAGGGCACGCGCCCTGCACGGCGCAAGGGCTCACAGCCCTTGACCCAAGCCGTACTCTTTCGCAAGTTCCTTGAAAAGCGGAAGTGCTTTTTCAATGCGTTCCGTTTGCACGCAGTACGCAATACGTACCCAGCCGTCTGCGCCGAAATCCGCGCCGTTGACAAGCAATAATTCGTACTTCTTCGCGCGCTCGCAAAACGCTTGCCCGTCCGCTTCGGGCGATTTCATAAATAAGTAAAACGCGCCGTCGGGATACACGCAGGTAAATCCGCATTCCTTTAACCCGTTGTACAATAAATCCCTGTTTCTCTTATATACGCTTAAATCCGCCGTCATGCCGTCGCATTCCGCCGCCATTCTTTGGAACAGCGCAGGCGCGCACACGTAGCCAAGCTCTCTGCCTGCCCCGCATACCGCAAAGTATACCGCTTTTGCATCCGTCGCTTTGGGATTGACCGCAATATACCCGATACGCTCGCCCGGGGTGGACAAGGATTTGGAATACGAATAGCATACGATACTATTCTCATAATACGCCATTACGCTGGGAACCTTCGTGCCCTTATCGTACACGAGCTCTCTGTACGGTTCGTCTGAAATTAAGTAAATCGGCGCGCCGTATTCTTTGGACTTTCTCCCCAAAAGCGCAGACAGCATTTTTATCGTTTCCTCACCGTATACTACCCCCGAAGGGTTGTTGGGAGAGTTGATGATCACCCCTTTCACACGGGGGGTAAGCGCCTTTTCCAGCGCCTCAAAATCGGGCAATAAGGTGTCGGGGTCGGACTGCAATACCGTAAGCTTTGCCCCTGCCCCTGCCACAAACACCGCGTATTCGGGGAAATAGGGCGCAAAGACGATAAATTCGTCCCCCTCGCAACGCAACGCGCGCAGAGTAATCGTCAAAGATGCCGCCGCGCCGCAGGTCATATATAAATCGTCGCCCGAAAGGGGTACTCCAAAGCGCTTGGTATAGTTTTGCGCAATTTTCTCGCGCACTTCCTTATCCCCCTGCGCCGAAGTATAGCCGTGCAACGCTACGGACGGGATTTCTTCCGTCAAACGGCGAATGGTTTCATTCACCTTATCGGGAGCAGGCACGGACGGATTGCCGATGGAAAAGTCAAAGACGTTTTCCGCGCCGATTTGTTCGCTTCTTGCTTTCGCGTATTCAAATATTTCGCGTATCGTAGACCGCTTACTGCCCAAGCGGTATGCTCTTTCGTTATACATAGTTCTCTTCTCCGTTTATGAAGACTTTCAATACAAATTAAAGAACGCCTTCGTGCCCGAAAGCAGTTTTTCGTCCAAACTCCAAACGCCGTTCTTTTCGATAACGCCGAAAGAGCACTCCTTTGCCGCCTCGAACAAATCCTCGCCGTCGTAGCCTACGATTTTATCCGACATATCCTCTAAAATGCGTTTCGCCTCGGGCGTGAAACGGGAAGTCGTGATAAAAATGCCTCGGCAGTTTTGCTTTTTGTCCTTCACTTGACGGCAAGCGCATGCGCCGATAAACTGCTGCAACAGCGTTTCTCCCACTACCCACAGTTTCTCGTCACCCTTTTCCGGGTTCCAGTTCTTCGACTGTATGTAGATGGTTTCTCTAAAACCAAGCTTATCCGTAAGCTCGATTTCCCCGTCAATACCGCCGTCGCGGTCGCCGCCGCTGATTTTTAAGCCTTCAAGCCTTCTGCCGTTCTTCAAGGAATACCTTTCGAGAAGATATACCGAATAGTACTCAAAATACTCACCGCCAAGCTTGCGCATGCGTTTTAAAAACTCCTCGCAAAGCTTTTCATTCGCCGTCAACGGCTTTTGCAAAGGTTTCTTAATCGTGCGCGCGCTCGTGCGCGTGACGGGCTTAACAACCCCCTTTTTGGGCGCGTTTTGCTTTATTTCGGGTTCTTTCTTGGGCTCGGGTTTTTCTTCCTTTTTAGCCTCGTTTACAGCCTCTTTCTTCTCTTCCGCTTTGACAGGTTTTTTGTCCCCGAATAAAAAGCTCATGTCCATCACTACGGCGGGTTTTGCCACTTCCGTTTTTTCTTGAACAACGAGCGCGGTTTCTTCCTTTGCCTCTTCCTTTACGGGCTCGGCAACGGGCGTTTCCTCCGTCTTTGCCTTGGGTTTTCTGCCCCGCTTTTTAGGCGCAGGCACTTTCTCCTCTTCGGGGATCGGCTCCGGCGCGGTTTCGGGCGTCATCGGCGCAACGGGCGCAATCGGCTGTAAGGGCGCAGGGGGAAGGGGCTGTGCCTCTTCCTTTTTCTCCGCCTTGGGTTTTCTGCCCCGTTTTTTGGGCGCAGGCGTTTCCTCTTGGACGGGCGGAGCGGTGATTGCGCGCGCTTTTAACGCGTACATACCCCCGTCGTACATGATATCGCCGTCCTTTTTCATAATGTCCAGTACAGAACCTACTCTGCCCTTGACGTCGTTGATGTTTTCGGTGTCCTCGCCTGCGTATTTTTCGGCGTAAATTTTGGATACCTCTTCAATAAGTTCGTTATGCTTAAACGGTTTTTCCGCAAGCAAATCGGTAATCAGTTTTTTGGTTGCGTCCTTTTTTTCCGCGCGGGTGACGGGCGCAAGCTCTTTTACTTCTTGTTTTTTCGTTCTTGCCATACAATTTTCCTTTTTGAATTTTACACACTCCCCATAAAACTCGCGCTATGCGCGTCAAACGTCTGCGGCGTTAAAAGCGCAAAACTGCGTTTTGCTTATAGGGGGGCCGTTTTCGTGGAGCGCTGCTCCACACCTCGCCAGAAACTGAGTTTCTGGACTTCCAGAAGTTATTCTTCGTATAACCGAATCAGCTCGCCTAAATTATCGAACTTGCTTTCGGTTTTTTCGGAAAGGTAGGCTTTGACAAGGCGCAGAGCGCGTTTGTTGCCCCCTGCAAGCGCATCTTCCCGATAGGTCAAGCCCGCGCATTTGCGCAAGGCGTAATAGGTGGACAGGCTGGCCCTCTCGCCTGCCGTTGCGCGGTCGAACGAGGTGAACCGTCCGTCCGCAAAATCAAAATACAATTTCTCGCCGATATCCCCTTCGCATTCCTCCAAGAAGGATAAATCCAGGGGGTATCCGCTTTCTCTAAGCGCCGTCAATACGAAAGTGAGCACCCCTTCCGCAGGGTCGTCTTGGGAGAGTGCAAGGGATTTCAAACCCTCCGCAAGCCCTACGAATAAGCCTTCGTATTTTTCATTTTCGTATAAAATCGCAAGGCAGATTTCCGCCATGGCGCACGCCGCGTAAAAACGGACTACGTCGTAGCGCAGGGCAAAAAAGCTTTCGTGCAGGTACGCGTTCGTCATCGTGTACCTGCCCCCTTTTTCCGCGAGAATATACTCGCAAAAGCAAAAGGGCTGGGCGGCAAACGCCAGCTTGGCTTTGGGCTTTTTCACCCCCCTTGCCCCTACCGTGATTTTGCCTAAAGACGGGGAAAACAAGGTAAGCAGTTTATCGTTGTCTTTGTAGTCGATAGACTGTAATACGATTGCCTCCGTCTTAATTTCCATAATCACTTTCTCCGCATTAAATCGTAGTAGAGCATGTAGTAGTTGATACTGCCCGTTTTTTCAAATAACTCCCAAGCCATTTTCGCCGCGCCGTTTTCCTGCTGTTTGTCGTGCATAGCCCCGTCCTCCCAACACTATTTTGCGAAGGGGATTACGATTTTATGCGAAACCGCTTTCCGATACAGCACGAAACTTAAAGTGAGTAGATGCGAGCAGTTCAAGGCGCAGGAGCACCCCCGACGGGAGTTTACTAATCCGTACACGAGCAAGGGGGCGCGCACTGCAACGTAGAAATGCGACGCATATACACGCTTTACTTACTCTTTGTAATCCTCGTACCCGTACTCTTTAATAAGCCCCGGCTTATCCCGCCAGTCCTCTTTCACCTTGACGTAGGTGGTGAGAAATACTTTCGCACCCAAGAATTTCTCCATGTCCTGGCGCGCAAAAGAGGATACTTCCTTAATCGCCTTGCCTTGCTTGCCGATTAAGATTGCTTTGTGGTTGGCGCGCTCGCACACGATATCCAAGTTGACGTCGTATACGCCGTTCTCCTGCAAAGCAAAGCGGTTGATGACAATCGCGATACCGTGAGGGATTTCTTTGTCGAATTTAAGCAAAATTTTCTCGCGCATGATTTCCGAAATCATGAACTTCTCACTCTTATCCGAAACGATATCGTCCAAGAACACCCTTTCGCCTTCGGGCATTTTTTCCACCAAAAACTCCTTTAAGGCACGGATATTCTTGCCCTTTCTCGCCGATACGGGGAAAACGTCCAAATCCAAGTCCGCGTCCGCAAACTTCGCCATATCCAAAGGAATATTCTCCTTGGGCATGATATCGATTTTCGTGTACGCTACCGCCATGGGGATATCCAACGCTTTGTATTTTCTAATCAACTCAAAATCTTCCTCGTTAATCCCCTCATGGCCGTCCAAAACGAACAAAATATAGTCCACCGACTTCGCGCTCATGTCGGTGGTACGCATCATCATATCCGTTAAGGCGTTTCTCGCCTTGTAAATCCCAGGCGTATCCACGAAAACAATTTGATAATCCTCTTCCGTTAACACCCCCAAAATGCGATCTCTCGTCGTTTGGGGCTTAGGCGAAACAATGGAAACCTTCTCCCCCACCAACACGTTGATAAGGGTACTTTTCCCCGCGTTTGCTTTGCCGATAACCGCTACGTATCCACTTCTCATAACTTACCTCACAATCCCAAGCACGCCAAGGATTTCTTCCTCACGCGCGCGCATCTCGCTCTTCTCCTCGTCCGTCATGTGGTCGTATCCAAGGCAGTGCAAAATGCCGTGCACCAACAAATAGTGCAATTCTCTTTCGTACGAATGCCCGTACTCTTCCGCCTGCTCTCTCGCCCTTGCAACGCAAATGGCAATAGAACCAAACAGCAAATTCCCTTCTTCGTCGATATCCCAAGGATAATCCTTTCCAAGGATAGGCTCTCCCTTGACAAGGTCAAGGGCAGGATAGCTCAACACGTCCGTCACCTTGTCGATTCCGCGCGTTTCGCGATTTAGCCTTTGGATTTCTTCGCCGTCCACAAACACAAGCTCTACGGCAAGCGGAATATCCGCCTGCACCTTCTCCCCGACCGCCTTTTCCAGCGCGCGGAGCGCGTGTTTAGGAAACTCCTCTTCCTCGCAATAGACGGTAAAGTTCGTCATATGTTCTCCCCTTTTGTACCGTTCTCGGTGTGTTTGTACTTAATCGAAGGATACTTGATGCGGTGGTGGTTTACTCCCGTAAGCGCGTACACGAGCGCCTGTCTGATTTTGGTCAAGTCCGCAAGGGTGATATCACATTCGGAGAATTGTTCCAAATCCATTCTTTCCTCGATCACGCCGCGAATGGCTTTTTCCGCCTGTTCGGGCGTGCGCGCGTTCATAGCGCGTACTGCCGCCTCGCTGGCATCGGCAATCATCAAAATTGCCGCCAGTTTGGTTTGAGGCTTAGGCCCAAGATAGGAGAAATCCTCGATATTCAATTCCGCGTCCGTCATTTTCAACGCCTTTGCGTAGAAATAACGGATCGGCATCGTGCCGTGGTGTTGGAGCGCAACGTCCGCAAGGAAATCGGGTAAATGGTGGTTCTTAATCAAGGTGTAGCCGTCCCTAGCGTGCGAACGGATAATGTCCGCGGACAGTTCGGGGGTTAACTCGTCGTGCAGGTTGTACTCCCCTTGGTTTTCGGTAAAGTGTTCGGGGTAGTGGAGTTTCCCTACGTCGTGATACAGCGCCGCCGCCCTTGCATAGTCGGGGCTTTCGCCGATTGCCGCCGCACTCGCTTCCGCGAGCTGTGCCACCATCATGGAGTGGTGGTAAGTACCGGGGGCTTCCACTTTCAGCTGGCGCAAAATTCTCGCGTCAGGGCTGGTAAGTTCGCGAAGACGGTATACCGTCAAGCAGTTGAACGCCACTTCAAAAAGAGGGAGCAAAGCAAGGAAAATAACGGTGGACATAACGCCGCCGAAGAACCCGTAGCCAAGCTTCATGATTACCTCGCGCCAAGCGGAAAGTCCGCCCGTCGCCCTCTCTAGGAAGGTCGAAATATGCAAAAGGAAAATGATAAAGTCAATCGGGAAAACGATTGCAAAACCGATCCCGACAATTCCAAAACGCGTTCTTGATTTACCGCAGAAGAAAATCGCAAACATGCCTGCCGTAAAGGAAATCAGCAAGGAAGAATAGAAGGCGCTGTCCGCCGAGAAACCGCCGCTGTACGTATCTATGACAAACAACAGCAGCGCGCCGATAATGTTCATAAAAATCGCCGAACGCCGCCCGATGAGCACGCAGGTCAAAAGTGCGAGAAGGGCTACAGGTCTTGCGTAAATATCGATATAAACGCTAATCAGCCAGCATACGATAAAGTACACGTCCAGCAAAGTGAATATCAAAGTGATACTTCTTCCGCTCAACAGCATTTCCCGTTCCTCGAAGAAATAGTACAAATACATAATCACAACGAGGAGAAGTATGCAAAACAGCGCGTACAAATACCCTGCGCCGAAGTTTTTTAAATGCTCCCCGATCCCTCTTAAACGGCTGCCGAGTACGAACGCCGCCACCAACAGTACGAGGACTAAAAAGTGTACGAAAAAGAAGAGTATACTCTTGAACAAATCCTGTTTCGTCCACTCTCTCCCAAATTCTTTTACCGCCATCTTTCGTTTACTCTCCTTCCGTGCGTTTTGCACGGGCTTTTTCTTTTTTCTCCGCGTCCTTTTCGTACGCGTGGATAATACGCATCACCAACGGGTGCCTTACAACATCTTTTGCAGTAAGTTTGCAAACGCCTACGCCCTCCACACCCTCTAATATCGAGGTGGCGTGGACGAGTCCGCTTTCCTTACCGTCTAAGTCTATTTGCGTGACGTCCCCCGTCACCACCGTCTTGCTCCCCTCGCCCATACGGGTTAAGAACATCTTCATTTGCTCTCGCGTGGTGTTTTGCGCCTCGTCCAAAATGATGAACGCATTGGACAGAGTGCGTCCGCGCATATACGCCAAGGGCGCAACCTCTATCGCTCCTCTTTCCATGAGTTTGCCGTACGTTTCCAAACCCAGCAATTCCTGCAAAGCATCGTACAAGGGACGAAGATAGGGATCCACCTTCTCGTGTAAATCCCCCGGCAAAAAGCCGAGCTTTTCCCCTGCCTCTACCGCAGGGCGGGTGAGAATGATTTTCTCCACCTGCTTGCTTTTGAACGCCGACACCGCCATGCACACGGCAAGATAGGTTTTACCCGTACCGGCAGGCCCTACCCCAAACACCACCGTATTTTTCTTAATGGCGTTTACGTATTGCTTTTGCCCCACCGTCTTGCACTTGATTTGCTTACCGCGCGCGGTGATCGCCACCGTACCGCCGTCCATAGATGCGATCTCGTCCGCCCTGCCCTCTTTGGCAAGTTCGATACAGTACGCCACGCGCACGGGATCAATCCGCTCGCCGTCCACGCTCTTTTGCAGGGCGCAAACGACTTCTTCCGCAAGCCGAACGCTCTCTTCTTCCCCCTCTAAACGGATTTTTAAGCCGTCTACGTAGGCAAGTACCCCAAGCTCCCTGGAAAGGTAAGTCAGGTTCTCATCGTACGCGCCGAGGGTTCTCGACAGCTCGTCCAAAGAGGCAAGCTCTATATTTTTCTTGATTTTTACAACCATTTTTCCGTTCCTTTAAAAATTCATGGTTTGTATTGCCGTGTACTCTAACGTGACAAGGTATCCCTTTTCACTCTCTTCCGCGCGCGTTAAAGTGAGTTCGTCCGCCTCGGTAAGATTGAGCGCAAGATAAGCTTTTGCAAACGCCTCTTCTCTGCTTTCCGCTTCGACCTCGCACGCATATACGCACGCCGTACACACGCGCGCGATAATTTCAACGCGTACCTGCCCCCCGTCTTCCGTAGAGAACCAGTCCCCGACCAGCGTTTCGCCGCGTAAGACCTCGTCCCCGATTTTTTTAAGAGGCGTACCGCGTAATACCGTCATCGCTATAATTTTTCCCGTCCGCGCAGCTTGCATACCGCCCGTTTGGGGTTTTTGTTCCAAAAAAGGACTCGTCCTTACTTCCACCGCTATGCGGTGTCCGTGCTTTTTCACCGATGCGTACTCCACACCGTCTAAGGCAAGGATCTTGGCGCTTACCACGTCCTCTTTCCCCTCTTTATAGGGCGCAAAAGGGCGAATTCCAGCCTCGTCCAAAAGCGCAAGCACTTCCCGCGAATACCCTTTTGTTCCCATGATTTCCACCTTGAAAACAAGGGGTTGGCTGGCAAGCGTAATCGCCATGCACACCAAAAAAGCAAGGACTAACCCCACTCGCTTTTCAAGGGCGGAAACGAGTTTCCCAAGCCCTGCCGACCCTTTTAGGGTCGCGGTGTACGCGCTTTGCGCGCTTTTATTATAACACACATTTGGATAAATTGCAAAAACTTTTTGTATATCTTTTCTCTTTACACACAAAAGTATTTGATTTTTTTCGACTTTTTTTGCGTTATAGACCCCGATTCCTGCTCTTTTGAGGCGCAAAAGCGCTCTTTCGGGCATAATCCCTTGTAAAAGAACCCGTTCCTTTACCCCGTCAAACAGCCCCATGTTCCACCTTGATTGCAAAAATTTGCCCTGCAAGCTGTAAATCGCCGTCGCAATATTTCTTAATGGACAAATTTTGCCCCTCGATTTCTACGCTTTCTTTTGGGAAGTGCACAACGACCCGTTCGGGGGAAAAATCCCCCACTGCCTTGACCCCCTCGAAATATCCGCCGCCTTTAGGGATAAAGGTACACCTTGTAAAGGACGCGCCGTCCGTGTTTTTGAAAACTTCTTCATACAGCCGCATACTTAAGGTATATGCGCCGTTAACCCAAGATATGCTCCAAATCCTCGCGCGTTCTTACCGCATCGTCGGTTTTGCAAACAATCGTCAAAATATCGCCGCTTTTGAGCACGGTATCCCCCTCGGGCAAAATGAACTCCTCGCCGCGGTGAATTTCCTTTACACGCGCACCTGCCGGCCACAAAACGTCGCGAACCTCTCTTCTGTCCGCAATCGAATGAGGCTCTACGGTCAAGGTAAACACCTCGCGCACCGCGCGCTCGTGAATGCCTTCCTCGTGCTCGTATTGCTCTAAAAGCTCCTCGTAAATGCCGTCCGTTCTGGACATTTCACCGATAATATACCCCAAGGATACCGCGATAATCACGGGCAACAAGGGCGCAAAGCTGCCCGTAAATTCACAAATCATGATAATCGAAGTAATGGGTGCTTTGACGACCGTCGTAAAGAACGCCGCCATGCAAATCATGACCATTAAATCGCAGTACGCCGACATTTCGGGGGTGATTTTCAGCCATAAGCCGTTCAAAAGTCCGCCGATGCACGCGCCGATTGCAATAATGGGGATAAAGATACCGCAAGGAATACCAGAACCCACATTCACCGTTGTGATAAAGAACTTCAATACCAAAATAATCAACAGCGTCAAGGTTAAAGACAGCCCGAACGCGCTTTCCGTGGTAGGCTGTATATTTCCGCCCAGCGTACCCAGGGATTCGATGAGTTCGTGTCCGCCTCCCATGACCCCTGCCGCAACGAAGGATACCGCACCGCCCAAAAAGACGGCAATCGCTATTCTCACGCCGTAGTTATAGCGCTTGTCCTTAAAAGAAATTTTCCGCATCGTTCTGCGCATGAAAAAGCACATTTTATAAAACGCCACGCCAAGCGCGCCGCAAACCAGCCCTGCCAAAATGACGAACCCGTAGTAGCGAATGGGCATTTCGTTGAAAATGTAGGAATGGAAAGCGCTTTCCACGCGCATGCCCAAAATGCTATAAATCATGGAACGGGTCAACACGCCGAAGATAACGGACGAGAACGCGCAGATAAACACCTCGGGAGTGAAGCGCTTATGCGCCTCTTCAAAGGCAAACGCCATGCCCGTCAAGGGCGCGTTAGAAGCAACGGCAAGACCCGTGCATGCACCGCCCGTAATTTGATATTTGCGAATCATAGCGTCCCGTTTTAAGCCCGAGGAAACGCCGTCCCCTGCCGTCGCGCCGATTAAAACGCTGGGCCCTTCCGCGCCAATAGAAAGCCCTAAAAAGATACTTACCAAGCTCGCCGCGAACATTGCCGTCAAATCCCTGTACCACTTAAAGGGAATAATCCCTCGCGAGCCGCCCTCTGCCTGCGGAATACCGCAGCCGCGGATCACCGAGGAAATATTGACAAGCACGCCGATCGTAAACGCGCCTATCCCAAGCAACAGCACGAGCAAGGGAATGAATGCAGGATTCGCCCTCACGTAGGCGTAAAAATTGCGCGAAATTTCTTCCCCCTCGTGCACGAGGATATTGAACACGGTGACGATTGCGCCTGCAAAAATACCCGTGATGCTCCCTACCGCAATCAATTCGATAAAGCTGCGGTAGAGATTGCCTTTGTTTTTCTTTTTTTCTTTGGTTTTTTCACTCATACAAATTGTCCGTTATACAGCGCCGCATACGCGCCGCCTGCCTTTTTTAATTGTTCGTGCGTACCCTGTTCGACCACGCTGCCCTTCTCCATTACCAAAATACAGTCCGCGTTTACAATCGTGGAAAGTCTATGCGCCACGATAAAGGAAGTTCTGCCTTCCATGAGCTTTGCAAACGCGTCGCTAATCTTGTGTTCCGTTCTCGTATCAATGGACGAAGTCGCCTCGTCTAAAATCAGCATGGGCGGTTTCGTCAGCATAATACGCGCGATACAAAGAAGCTGCTTTTGCCCTTCGGAAAGGGACGCGTTTTCGCCAAGCACGGTATCGTACCCCTTTTCCATGCGCTTGATAAAGCTATGCGCGTGCGCCGCCTTACAAGCCTCTATCATTTCTTCATCCGTCGCATCCGGCTTGCCCAGTTTGAGATTTTCTCTAACCGTACCGCTTTTTAACCAAGTTTCCTGCAAAACCATACCGTAGTTTTCGCGCAGGGATTTTCTGGTTAAACCACGTATATCTTGGTTTTCAACGCATACCTGCCCCCTATCTACATCGTAAAAACGCATCAGCAGATTGATAAGGGTAGTTTTGCCGGCGCCCGTCCTGCCGACGATCGCTATCCTTTGCCCCTTCTTCACGTCAAGGGAAAGCCCCTCGATTAAGGGTTTATCGGGCGTGTACGAAAAGGCTACGCTTTGCAGGGTGATATTGCCCTGCGCTCTTTCAAGCACAGCATTATCTTTATCCGAAATTTCCTCTTTTTCGTCAATCAGCTCAAAGATACGCCCTGCGCAAACGAAGGCGCTTTTAAGTTCGGTGATTACCCCTGAAATCTCGTTAAAGGGCTTGGTGTACTGGTTGGCATAGGATAAGAATTTGGTAAGTCCGCCGACGGTAAATACGCCGTTTACCACGTCGAACGCCCCCACGAGTGCCACCAAGGCATACACCAAATTGTTGATAACCCGCGTGCAGGGATTAGTGAGCGAGGAATAGAAGGTCGCGTTCATGGTCGCCTTCTCAAGCCGCGCGTTGATTTCGTCAAATTTTTCCGCGTTCTCGTCTTCGTGTGCGAACGCTTGCACCGTTTTCATACCGCTAATCGCCTCTTCGGTGAAGGCGGTTTGCTCCCCTCTTGCGCGCGTTTGTTCTTGGAAGTATTTATGCGTGTGCGTCGCCAAGAATTTGGCTACGAACAAGGATGCCGGGGTGACAAGCACCACGATTACACCGATTTTGGGGTTGGTTGCAATCATGAACGCAATCGTACCCAAAATGGTCATAAGCCCGGTAAAAAACTGGGTAAAGCCCATGAGCAAGCCGTCCGAAAATTGATCGGCGTCGGCAATCACTCGGCTGACTGTGTCCCCGTGGGAATGCGTATCGATATAGCTTAACGGGAGCGCGCCGATTTTATCAAACGCATCCTTTCTAATATCCCGTACGACGTTGCAGGAAATACGGTTATTGCAAACGCTGGTAAGCCATTGCGAAACCGCCGCGACCCCGACGGCAAGGAGAATTTTAAGGAAAATCGCCTGTAAACTCGACCATGCTACCACTTTTTCCATAATACAGTCGATTGCATCGCCGAATAAAACGGGCACGAACAAGGTCGCCGCCACCGTCGCAACAGAGAACAGCAAAGACCCTGCCAGGGAAATCGGGTATCTGCCTACGTAGCGCAAAATGCGTTTTAAGGTGCTCGTTTTCATGCGTCCACCTCCCCGTCCTTTTCGTACTGCGAGAAGTAGATTTCGCGGTATACTTCACAAGACTTCATAAGCTCTGCATGCGTACCCATGCCCACGGCTTTGCCGTCGTCCAGCACGATAATCTTATCCGCATTCAATACGGAAGAGGCGCGCTGGGATACGATAAATACGGTGGTATCCAAAGCGGAAATACCCTTTCTTAACGCCGCATCCGTCGCATAATCCAAAGCCGAAGAAGAATCGTCCAAAATCAAAATCTCGGGGTTTCTCGCAAGCGCGCGCGCAATCGTCAAGCGCTGTTTTTGACCGCCTGAAAAGTTCTTGCCGCCCTGCTCCACGGGAGCATCCAAGCCCCCTTTTTCCAAGATAAAGTCTTCCGCTTGCGCAAGCCTTGCCGCCTGCATAAGTTCCTCGTCCGAAGCATCCGCTCTACCCCAAAGCAGGTTTTCACGGATCGTACCCTTGAAAAGCTGGGCTTTTTGCGGCACAACGCCGATTTTTTCGCGAAGGTAGGGTTGCAGGCTTGCTGAACGCACGTCCGTACCGTTCACAAGCACCTTACCCGCACTTACGTCATAAAAATGGGGAATGAGGTTGACGAGAGTGGTTTTACCCGAACCCGTGCCCCCGATGACCCCTACCGTTTCGCCACGGTTTACAGAGAAGGAAAGGCGGTTGAGCGCCTCGTCCGCACCCTCGTTATAGCGCACGCTAACCTCCTCGAAACGGACAAACTCGCCGCCATATCCGCACTCGGCGGTATCGTCAAGGAGTTGCAAGGAGGGCTGCATGGCAAGCACCGCCTCGATACGGTCCGCGCTCGCCCAAGCCTTGGCTACCGTGACGATAAGGTTGGCAAGCTTGATAAGCTCGATTAAAATTTGCCCCATGAGGTTGTAAAGCGCAATCACTTTACCTTGCGTAAGCACGCCGCTTTCCACGCGCAGTCCGCCCGTGTACAAAAGCAAAATCGTTGCGACGTTTACAAGCACGTAGGTCAACGGGTTGGTAATCGCCGCGATACCGTGGACGAACTTTCTGCCTTTGGTGAGTTCTTCGTTGCGTTCGTTGAAAAGCGCCCTCTCGTCCTCTTCCTTGCAAAAGGCGCGAAGCACCCTTGCGCCCGTCAAGTTTTCACGGGTGGAAAGAAGTACATTGTCCAGCTTTGCCTGCGTTTTCTTATACAGGGGCATGCAAAGGAACATGACCGCGTACACCACGATAGCAAGAACGACGATTGCTTCGCCAAATACCCCGAACGAAGCAGGGTCGATAATACACGCGCAAACGAGCGCGCCGAACACGATAAAGGGAGAACGGAGAAGTAAACGCAGGAAAAGGTTAATCCCCGTCTGCATTTTATCCACGTCGCTGGTCATACGGGTAAGCATGGTGGCTTGACCCATTTTATCCATGTCCTTATAGCTAATCGATTGTAATTTTTTGAACAAATCCCCCCGAACGGAAGCGGAAACGCCCGTTGCGGCACGCGCGGAAAAATACTGCGCCGTCACCGAAAAGAGCAACCCCACCAAACCGAACGCGCCAAGCAAGGCGCACATGGCGAGGATATACCCCTTATCGGCGTTTGGATAACCGCCGTTTTCAAACGTTCCTAAGCCCTTATCCACGATGAGCGCGACAACGAAAGGCACCAACAATTCAAACGTCGCCTCTAACAATTTGAATAACGGGCCGAGAAAGGCTTGCCGTTTATAGGGTTTGAAATAGGCAAGAATTTTTTTCATATCCCTTGTATTATACCACGCTTTTGCTATGAAATCAACAATTTTTCACTTCCTTATAGATAATACGCACGCAGGCATGAAAAAAATCGGCTTATATCAGCCGATTTTTCTTTAATCCAACAGAAAGGTTATGTTTTTAAATTAGTTGAGGTTCTCGACGGGTTCTCTGTCTTCGGGGAACATCGTACCTGCAGGAATAACGGGAAGCATCATGGGATTGATGAACGCGTTTGCCGTCAAAGCGGATACTGCCGCGCGAAGGTAGGGATAAACGATTTCCGTCATATTGATAACGAGGTCGCGTCTGTCAAGCTCGTCTTGAATATCTTCCGCCTCGAACATACCTACAAGGCGCACCTTCATATCGAAGGGCTTGGGTTCGGAATCGGTGGATTCCACTTTCACTTCCAAAGCAACAAACCAAAGCTTGTCGTTTTCTTGCACTCTTCTAACCGTACGGGAGAATTGAGGTTTGATTTCAAACTTCGTGTCTTTGTCTACCTTGATACGGTTCATGGAATAGGTGAGTTCTTCCGCGGTGATACCTCTTAATGCATATTTCATAAAATACCTCTTTATTTTTAAATTTTGTTTCATTATACCACGCTTTTCGGCGTTTGTCAATGTATATCTATCTATATGTAAACGCATTTTTGCAATTGTAAACAGGATTTAGAGAATATTTCGTTTAAAAGCCGAAAAAACCGTCGTTTTCCCATCCGCAAAAGGCAGAATGCTAACTTTTTACTCTCTACTTTTCTTATCTAATCGTTATATTGATAGTAATATTGTCGCCGTCGGATGAATCGGGCGTCTTGTCTATATACGGTCTATAATAGCTGATATAATGCGTTAATTTCTTAAAAGTTTCTTGCCACTCCGTTTCTTTTACAGAAGTGGTTGGCGTACGCTTAACCGCCAAGTAGGCTTTACCGTTGGTTTCATTTTCCTCATAAACTTTCGTATTGCAATGCGTACAGCCGTTGTAATTCCACTCTTCTACCACATCGCCGCGAGAATTTGTCTTCTGGGTTTTTAAAGCGTACTTCATTGCACAAACAGGACATTGGCGCAAGCCTTTTCTCAAGTCGCTATTCGTAGCGTGCGTTAAGTATTTTTTAAGATAGTCGCGTTTACTTTCTTCCGTTAAGCCACCCTGTTCCATATAGTTTAGCATGCGTTTTACAGCACAGGCTTGAAAATATTTAACGCTCATTAGCATGGCTATTATTACCACTACGATCGGGATGAGAAAAAATATTGGGGTCATGATTGAAAACAATTCTCCCGAGTTCATATCTTTTATATGTGTTGCTAATAACATAATTCTCCTCTTCTATTTCAGCTTGCTTTATCACGCTTTTGTTTTAACCTTATTTTACTATCTTTTGCTTTCTTTTGTCAAGAGTTTTTGAAAAATATGCACAAGATATATCGTTAATTGCATATTCTACTAAAGGAACCTTACGCAAAAAACCGCGCCGAAAAATTTTTTTTATTTTTTTTA
>JAFVTA010000062.1 GCA_017503525.1 Clostridia bacterium
ATTGACGGTATGGGGCGCCATGAACAACCCTTGATAGAAAAGACGGTATCCGTACGCATACGAACCGACCTCGTTTCCGATGGACGGCGCGGTAAGTCGTCTGCCGATTAAGTCGACGTAAACCTCTTTACCTACGATATATCCACCCGTAGGCGCAAGCCCACCGCCGGGATTTTTAATAAGCGAACCGACAATCACGTCCGCACCGACGTCGCAAGGCTCCTGCTTTTCAACAAATTCGCCGTAGCAATTATCCACAAAAATGCACCCTGTAAACCCTTGATCACGCACGAAAGTACAAAGTTCGCCGATTTCCGACACGGAAAGCGCGTCGCGAAGCTCATATCCTCTCGAACGCTGGATATAAATCATTTTTAAGTTATCCCCAAGGTGTACCATGTCCTTTTTGATTGCGTCAAAATCAAATTTCCCCTCTTCCGTTAAGGGAGTACAATCAAAAGAAATACCAAAATCTTTTAAAGAGCCGTTCCCCTCGCCGAAAATTACGCCGCGAATGGTATCGTAGGGCATACCCGAAACGGAAAGCACCTTATCTCCCGTTCTCAATACCCCAAACAAAGCGACCGCCAACGCGTGCGTACCGCTTAACAGCGCAGGAGAAACGATACCCGCCTCGCCGCCGAACGCCTCGGCAAACACTTCTCCTAAAACAAATCTCCCCTCATCGCCGTAGCCATACCCCGTCGTGGGATTAAAATGGCGTAAAGCGATAGAACGCTTGTTAAACGCTTTTAATACTTTTTCTTGGTTATATTGACTAATTTCATCAGCCAAAGCAAATTCTTTTACCAAGCTTTCTTCACTTTTTTTGATAAGCTGTTCTGCCGTCATATTTCTCTCCGTTATAATTTATCCTAATGCTTTAAGCACCATTTCCGCACTTGCATTTTCAGGGGCAAGATAGGTGTGGTTTTGCATACGCTTAAAAAAGGTTTGCTGGCGCTTTGCATAATTGCGTGTATTCTTTTTAATGAGTTCTTTCATTTCGTCCACGGTGCAGCCAAGCCGCAAGCCTTCGGCAATCTCTTTATACCCGATCCCCTGCATACATTGCATATCCTCCATCACGCCGCTTTCAAGCAGGCTCTTTACCTCTTCTACAAGACCGCGGTTGAACATTTCATCTACGCGCAAATTAATGCGATTATACAGCTTGTCCCTTTCGTAGTCAATGGAAAACGCCTCAAACTCGAAACGGGGCACGGGCGCGTCTTGCTGTAAAGACTTTGCTCTCCCCGTAACCTCGAAAATTTCCAACGCTCGAATTACTCTTTTGCTATCGTTGTAATGCAGTTTTTCCGCGCTTTCGGGGTCTTTTTCACGCAAAATCGAATGCACAAACTCCTTACCACGTTCTTTTGCAAGCATTTCATATTTTTCACGAATTTCAGGGTTTGCGCCTATATTGCCAAACTGGCTTTTGTAGAGTATGGCGTTAATATAAAACCCCGTTCCTCCGCAAATAATCGGCGTTTTTCCCTCTTCAAGCAACCTTTCCACGATAGGCAACGCCGCCTTTTCGTAATCGCTTACGGAGAAGTTTTCGGTGGGTTCAACGACATCTATCATATGATGCGGTATTCCCTCTCGCTCCTCTTCGCTCGGTTTCGCCGTACCGATATTTAAGCCCTTGTATACAAGCAAGGAATCGGCGGAAATAATCTCCCCGTTCAAAGCTTTTGCGCAGGCGATCGAAAGCGCGGTTTTTCCCGAGGCTGTTGCTCCGCAAATAACAAGCACTTTCTTACTCATACAATCCTCTTAAACATTTTCTCAAGCTCAGTTTTGGTCAATTTGACCACCACGGGTCTGCCGTGAGGACATTTTAAACCCATATCACCGTCCATGAGTGCAAAAAGCGCATCAATCTCCTCTCTCGTCAAATCCATGCCGCCTTTCACAGCCGCTTTGCATGCGGCGGAGGCAAGCCTATCTTTAAGGATTTCTTCCAAACGAATGGCGCGATAACCGCTGATATCGCTTAA
>JAFVTA010000063.1 GCA_017503525.1 Clostridia bacterium
CAAAATCAAAGCCCGAAACAAAAAGCGTATTACGATTCTTTGAAAAATTTATGATAAACGACAGCATAGAAATCACCGTTCTCACCACGAGTGAAGGAGCGGACATAGTAGCGGACACCCTTACCGACGTAACCGGCGAGGGCGTTTGCGTTACGGACAAAAAAGACGTATTGGAAGTTTTGTCTGCAAAGACCAATTGGGATTACGTCGAGGGCGGAGTTTTGAGAGAAACGGACGAAGTCGAGGTAAAAGGTTTTGCAAAAATCGCGGATAAAGAGAGCGTTTTGTGCGAACTTGACCAAAGATTGTCCTATCTAAAATCCGAGGATTTTGGTATAGACTTCGGCAGTTTGACGAGGACTTGTCGCGAGGTTTGCACCGAAAATTGGAATGAAGAATGGCGCAAGTTTTACAAAACCATAGAACTTGACAAAGTTGCCGTAGTGCCCGATTGGATAGAGTACGAGGGGAATAAAGCCGTCGTAAGATTAGAGCCTGGTATGGCTTTTGGTACGGGCGAGCATGCAAGCACCAGACTTTGTTTGGGGCTTTTGGAAAAGCAGGACTTGTCGGATAAAAAGGTAATAGACGTAGGAACGGGTAGCGGAATACTCGGTATCGCAGCGTCTAAACTCGGCGCAAAGAGCGTATACATGACCGACATTGACCAAAAAGCGGTCAGCGTTGCAAAAGAGAATATTGAAAAGAACGGAGTAGCGCGCAATTGCGTGGTTGAAGTTGCCGATCTTGCGGACGAACTCGATTACGACGTCGTTATTGCAAATTTAACGGCGGATATATTGCTCCGACTACTCGATCGCTTGGCAAAGGGCGTCAAAAAAGGCGCAAAACTCATAGCAAGCGGAATTATAGCGGAAAGATTGGACGAGGTTATGGACGCCTATAAAAAGGCGGGATTTACCCTCGTTGAACTCTTGTCCGAAGACGATTGGCGAGCAATTTATATGGTGTATTGATATGGAAATCAAGAGATTTTACGCTAAAAAGAGCCAAAAGGCAGGTAATATCTTCACGATAGACGGTGAAGAGGCTCGTCATATGATAAAGGTGCTTCGCTATAAGGTGGGGTATAAAATCATCGTTTTTGACGGTACGGGGTACGACTATTACTGCACGTTGATCGAGATAGGTCGAGATTACGTACAGGCACAGATCGACGAGAAGGTAGAAAACGACGCCGACTTGAAGGTCGGAATACGACTTTTTCAAGGTATCGCAAAGAGCGACAAGATGGACGTTATCGTCCAAAAAGCGGTAGAACTTGTCGTGAGCGAGATCACACCCGTAATTACTGCCCGAAGCGAAAAAGAGGTCAAACTCGAAAAGTTGGAAAAGGTAGCGATATCGGCGGCAAAACAATGCGGAGCAAGTCGACTCACCAAGATAAACGAACCTATATATCTTAGCGAAATACCTTTTGACAATCTCGTGATATTCGCGCACGAAAACGAGAAAAACCGCACCCTACGCGATATATCCACCTCCAAGTTTTCCAAAATCGACTTAGTAGTTGGAGCGGAAGGCGGATTTAGCGAGGACGAAGGACGAGAACTCGTGGAAAAAGGCGCGGTAGCGGTAAGTTTGGGCAAAAGAATTTTGCGCGCGGAAACGGCTGCTATCACCTTGATATGCTTGACTTTATATAAGGCGGGCGTTATTTGATGAAGATTTGCGTATTTACGTACGGATGCAGGGTAAATAGTTACGAGTCCGACGCCATAGTTAAACTTTTGCGAGAGCGCGGACACGAGGTCGTGAGCGAACTCGAATACGCCGACGCGTATATAGTCAACACTTGCGCAGTCACGGCGGAAGCGGAGCGAAAGTCCCGTCAGAGCGTGAGCCGTATCAAAAAACTAAATAATAACGCCAAAATCTTTATATGCGGTTGCGCGAGCCAAAAGGATAAAACTCAGTTTGAAAAGGACGGCGTTATCTACGTTTCGGGAGCAGGGGACAAACTTTCAGTCGTGGACTTTTTGGAAAAAGGCGGAGAGGGTAGTTTCGTTTTGTCCGACGAGTTTGAGGAATGTAGCGCCGAGAGCGACAAAGCCAAGATATACTTAAAAATCCAAGACGGCTGTAATAATTTTTGTTC
>JAFVTA010000064.1 GCA_017503525.1 Clostridia bacterium
ATTCTCCTTTTATTAGTATACTCCAAATAGCAATTCTCCGAAAGTGGGATAGCACCAATATTCTGCTGCGACAAGATTTTCAAGCTTATCGACAAAGGAACGGAGCATCTCCATTTTACTTAAAACTTCGTCTTTATAATACAGTGAAAGGGCTTTTACGTTTTCAATTGAACTCGTACCTGCTACCGCCGTTTCCAAATCTTTTGTCGCGTAATACGCTTTATCGGACAAATCGTTGATTGCATTCAAGGTTTCATTTTCGTAGGCAAAACCTTTGCTGTCGCGCGCTTTCTTTGCAATGAGAGTATCGTCTAAAACCTTTGCATATTTGCTCACACAGGGAAGAATATCTTTCTTCGCCATATCCAGCATCGTACAAGCTTCAATATGGATTAGTTTGCAATAGTTTTCCTGCAAAATTTCAAGACGGGAACGAATCTCAACTTCGGTGAATACCTTATGCGAAGTGAACAGCTTGATATTCTTTTCATGCGTGAAATAGGGTAGAGCTTCGGGAGTGGTTTTCAAGTTGAGAAGGCCGCGATTTTCCGCTTCTTTGAGCCACGCTTCGTCATAACCGTTGCCGTTAAAAATAATGCGCTTGTGCTTGGTGATTGTTTTTTTGATAAGCTCGTGCAAGGCGCTTTCAAAGTTTTCTACGCCTTCGAGTACGTTGGCAAACTGCCTGAGAGTTTCTGCAACCGCCGTATTGAGAACAATATTCGGCGTAGAAACGGACGCGGATGAGCCGAGCATACGGAATTCGAATTTGTTGCCCGTGAACGCAAATGGTGAAGTGCGGTTTCTATCCGTTGTATCTTTGGGGAATTTCGGCAGGGTATGTACGCCGATTCGCATCAGTTCTTTTTCTTTTGCTCCGTAAGGTTCGTCTTTTTCTATTGCTTCTAAAATTTCCGTCAGTTCGCTACCCAAGAACATCGAAACGACGGCGGGCGGGGCTTCGTTTGCGCCGAGTCTGTAATCGTTTCCTGCACTTGCGACGGATATGCGGAGTAAATCCTGATAATCGTCCACAGCCTTGATAACGGCGCAAAGGAACAAGAGAAATTGCGCGTTTTCGTAAGGCGTATCGCCGGGTTCGAGAAGATTTATGCCCGTGTTTGTGGAAATCGACCAGTTGTTGTGCTTACCGCTACCGTTTACGCCTGCAAAAGGCTTTTCGTGTAATAGGCAAACAAGCCCGTGTTTCTGCGCAACCTTTTGCATAATTTCCATAGTAAGCTGGTTATGGTCGGCGGCGATATTCGTTGTGGTAAAGACGGGGGCAAGTTCGTGTTGCGCGGGTGCGACCTCGTTATGCTCGGTCTTTGCGAGAATGCCGAGTTTCCAAAGCTCCTCGTTCAGTTCTTTCATAAATGCTTGTACACGAGGCTTGATTACGCCGAAATAATGATCTTCAAGCTCCTGCCCTTTGGGTGGCTTTGCGCCGAAAAGAGTGCGTCCTGTATAGATAAGGTCTTTTCTCTTTTTGAACGTTTCCCGATCGACGAGGAAGTATTCTTGTTCAGGACCTACCGTCGTTTTAACGGAGGTTACGTCTGCATTGCCAAATAGTTTCAAAACGCGAAGTGCTTGACGGTTGATGGCTTCCATGGAACGCAATAAAGGGGTTTTCTTATCAAGTGCCTCGCCGCCGTAGGAGCAGAAGGCGGTGGGAATACAAAGTACGCCGTCTTTGATAAAGGCGTAAGAGGTTGCGTCCCAAGCGGTATATCCGCGCACTTCGAAGGTTACGCGCAAGCCGCCCGAAGGAAAAGAGGATGCGTCGGGTTCGCCACGGATAAGCTCTTTTCCCGAAAATTCCATAATAACCTTGCCACCCTCTTCGGGGGAGATAAAGCTGTCGTGTTTTTCGGCGGTAATGCCCGTCATCGGTTGGAACCCATGGGTGAAATGGGTTGCACCTAAGCTAACAGCCCAGTCTTTCATAGCGGTTGCTACGGCGTTGGCGACGGACAGATCGAGACTTCTGCCGTCTTTAATTGTGCGCTTTAACGACTTGTAAACGTCGGAGGAAAGCTTTTCCTTCATCACCTTATCGTCGAACACATTACAGCCAAAATATTCGGATACGAGTTTCATAATATGTACCTCACTAAAAATTGAATACTGAAAAAAAAGGCAAAGACGCCACGGGGAATACCCATAGCGCCTTTGCTATCGTTATATTTATCTTATGCTTTTTTTTCGAAAAAGTCAACGATTTCAATGCTCTTTGATTATTCGTTGTCGTTATGGAAGGGTTAAAAAATCGTTATGGAAAAAGACGGTGCAAATATTTGACAGTTTATTTTTCGAGTGATAAAATATAAAAAATGGACAAAGGCGTTCATTCTTTGGTATGTTTTTGCGTACAAAAGAATGGACGCATTTTTATTTCGGAGGCAAATTATGAAAAAGGAAGGCGAGGTTCGTATTCCATCTGGTTGTGCGATTGCAGCCGTGATCGATCGTGAAGGAAAGAAAACGGACGGCTCTTTGATCGTGAACGCGATGAGGCCTATGCACGACCGTTCCAACGGACTTGGAGGCGGTTTTGCTGCATACGGTATTTATCCACAGTATAAAGAATTGTATGCGTTGCACGTATTTTACGATAGCGTAAAGGCGAAAGAGGAAAGCGAAACCTATTTGAATAAAGTTTTCGACGTGGAAAATCTTTCCAAAATCCCCACACGTCAAGTGAAAGGAATTACGGACGCGCCGTTAATTTGGCGGTATTTCGTTGTCCCCGATCATAACGGGTTGAGGGATAGTCAACTTGATGAAAAGGAATACGTTGCGCGCGCAGTTTTTTACGTGAATACGAAAATAGAGGGCGCTTACGTATTTTCCAGCGGAAAAAACATGGGCGTATTCAAAGCGGTGGGCTATCCCGAGGACGTGGGGGAGTTTTACTGTCTCGACGAATACGAAGGTTATGCTTGGACAGCACACGGCAGATATCCGACGAATACGCCGGGTTGGTGGGGAGGCGCGCATCCGTTTGCGTTGCTCGATTATACGATCGTGCATAACGGAGAAATTTCTTCTTACGACGCAAACCGCCGCTTTATTGAAATGTACGGATATAAATGCACTTTGCAAACGGATACGGAAGTTTTTACCTATATTGCCGACTATCTTTTGAGAAAGAAAGGTTTAACGTTGAACGAATTTGCAAGCGTGATCGCCGCACCGTTTTGGACGACGATAGAGGGAATGGAAGAAAAACACAAGGCGATGCATACATACCTTCGCAACGTATATTCGGGACTTTTGGTAACAGGTCCTTTTTCGATTATTCTCGGATTTGACGGCGGTTTGATGGCGTTGAACGACAGATTAAAGTTGCGTTCGCTCGTAGTTGGCGAAAAGGGCAGTACGATGTATATGGCAAGCGAAGAATGTTCTATCCGCACGATGTGTCCCGAAGCGGAAAAATTGTACGCGCCCAAAGGCGGCGAACCCGTGATCGTGAAAGTAAAGGAGGGTAAATATTGATGGATTACGTTTATCCCGAATTTGAAATCGTTTGCAATAGGGAAAAGTGCATTTCCTGCAAGCGTTGTATCAAGGAATGCGCGAACGGCGTTTATCGTTTGGACGAAAAGAAAGGAATGGTCGTAAGCAACGATACAAAATGCGTGAATTGTCGGCGTTGCGTTACCTGTTGTCCCACGCGGGCTTTGAAGATTGTCAAAAACGATTGCGTAATGAAAGAAAATGTAAATTGGTCGGTCGCTTCGGTAAACGAGATTTATAAGCAAGCGCAAAGCGGCGGCGTGCTGTTATCGTCTATGGGCAATCCCAACGCCTTGCCTGTGTATTTCGATAAAATTCTTGTCAACGCCTCGCAGGTTACCAATCCGCCCATAGATCCCTTGCGCGAACCTATGGAAACGCAGGTTTTTTTGGGTAAAAAGCCGAGTGTAATGAGGCGTAGCGAAAACGGTGAGTTGGTATATGAAACCGCTCCGCAGTTGAAGCTTTCAATGCCGCTCTTGTTTGCAGGTATGTCTTACGGTGCGATTAGTTATAACGCGCACGAAAGTCTCGCAAGGGCGGCGAAAGAACTTGGAACATATTATAATACGGGCGAGGGTGGCTTACACGAGGACTTTTACGTATACGGCGACAATACGATTGTACAAGTGGCGTCGGGAAGATTCGGCGTGCATAAGGACTATTTGGAAGTGGGCGCGGCAATCGAGATCAAAATGGGGCAGGGCGCAAAACCGGGCATAGGCGGTCATTTGCCGGGAACGAAAATCGTCGGCGACGTTTCGAGAACGCGTATGATTCCCGAGGGCTCGGACGCGATCTCGCCTGCGCCTCATCACGATATTTATTCAATCGAGGATTTACGTCAGCTCGTTTATTCCTTAAAGGAAGCGACGGAATATAAAAAGCCGATCATCGTAAAAGTGGCGGCGGTACATAATATTGCGGCGATTGCAAGCGGTATTGCAAGAAGCGGCGCGGATATTATCGCCATAGACGGCTTTCGCGGAGGTACGGGCGCGGCTCCGACAAGGATTCGGGATAACGTGGGGATTCCGATCGAGCTTGCGCTTGCAAGTGTAGATCAAAGATTGCGGGAAGAGGGGATCCGAAACGAGGTTTCCTTGATCGTCGGCGGCAGTATCCGTTCTTCCGCTGACGTGGTAAAGGCGATTGCGCTTGGCGCGGACGCTTGTTACATCGGTACGGCTGCGTTACTCGCTCTCGGTTGTCATCTTTGCAGGGATTGCAGAAGCGGCAATTGTAATTGGGGTATCGCAACACAAAAGCCCGACCTCGTAAAACGACTCAACGCAGACATGGGTACTGCAAATCTTGTCAATTTGCTTACTGCGTGGAATCACGAGATCAAGGAAATAATGGGCGGTATGGGTATCAATTCGATAGAAGCTTTGCGCGGAAATCGACTTATGCTTCGCGGTATCGGCTTAACGCAAAAAGAACTGGATATACTTGGCATACTGCACGCAGGAGAGTAATATGAAG
>JAFVTA010000065.1 GCA_017503525.1 Clostridia bacterium
ACTCTTAATATGCAGATTGACGATAATACCCGATTCGATATCGAGAATATCCGCAAGCATACGGTCGTTGAGTTCGAGGGCGAGGATTTGCAAGAAAGACACTGCGCCGAGCTTACGCCCCATTTTGAACGTGCGCCCATCACCAAACGTAAACGAGGACGGCGCGATAAAATCCTTTGTGGATAGTCCCGACGGGGCAAGCCAACTCCAAGAGAAGCGGAACGGCTCGCCATCGGGGTGGAACGTGCCGTGTAGGGTTTCCAAACGGTCATAGCCCGTCATAGGCTTTGCCGCTACGCCAAGCACCTTGAAATTACTTAAAATATCGGTTTCAATGCGGGCAAGTCGCGCCCTTGCCGCCTTAATGTTTTCCGCTTCGACGGAAAAGGTAATATATTTTGCTTTGACTATGCCGTTATTGCCTTTTGCAAGCTGGCCTTTCAGCATTTCCGCGTACTCTGCGCGTATGCTGTCAAAGTTATCGCCTTTGGGTGTAATCTCAATCGCTCTTTCTGCTTCGTCGCTCTTTGTGCCTTGATTGATGAAAGAAAGCTGTATCGAAACGGAAGCGTCAAAGTAGTTGAGAAAATCGCACCAATGGTCGAAAATCGCGCTCTTTTCGTCGGGCTGTGCAAGCTGATAGTTTATATCCTCAAACTGAACGCATTTACTGTATTTCTTGCCGCCGATATGACAAACGCCGTCGCGGTACATCTGCTGATACGGGATTGTCTGTTGCGCCGTCTTTGCCTTGCCGTCGCCCTTTGCGCGTTTGATCGCGGCGGCAATTTGATTTTGTTCGGCGCGGGAGAGCTTACGGCTCGGTGCGGGTGCGCTTACCGTCTGTGTCTTTGGTTTTGCTGTTTGTACCTTTGACAATAGCTGATACCTCCTTTGTTAGTTTCGTTTGCCGTTCTACGACGGCGTAAAAGTTCTGTGTTTTATACGGTCGCTCTTTCGGGCGAATGAATTTTGTTTGTATGATGTGTCGGAGTACCTTTTCAAGCGGCATACCGTTTTTCTCATACATAGCAAAGAGGAAGCAAGGGAGCATTACAAGTATCATTGCAAACGCCGCAACGGTTGTACCCGTCGCCCCTTTGAGTAAAAAGAAAAGCGGTAGCCCGATAGCCGCCGCAAGTCCGAAACAGAGTATTTGACGCTTCGTGAGATTGAAAGCGAATTTGCTTTTGACTTTGGTTAAGTCTTTCGGAACGGGAACGTAAGCCATTATCTGACCTCCTTTCTGTGTGAAAAACTTGTTTTTCTTTAGTGCGCGTTAAAGATTGATTTTGCGAGTGCGCCCGACTTGAACAGCGAGAAGCAAAGAATCACCGTGTACGACGCGAGGGAGAATATCGCGCTGTGCAGATTGTTCGCTATAATCATCGTGTTTACAAGTACGGCATAGATACCCACGCAAATCATAATGAGGAAGCCTTGAAAACCGAGTGCAAAAAGGCTTCGTAGGTAGTTGTTTCCGATCTGTCCCCATTCGCGGTTTGTCATTGTTGCGAACGGAATGGGAGCGACGGAGCAGTAAAGGTAAATTTCTATCATACGCCCGTACAGAATGACCGTTATCAGAATTGACATTATTTTCATACATAAGCTGACAAGGCTTGTTTCCATAACGAGCAGTAGCAGTTCGGGGATCTCCATTGAGCCAAGCTGTGATTGCATTGAGGACAGCGCGGAGTTGACATTGATACTTGTGTTTCCACCAATGACACCCGCCGCGCCGCCTACAACGTGCTGTGCAAGCTCAAATACCGCCATTGTTATATCAAAGGTGTGGGTAACGAGATAGACCGCTACCCACGATTTGAAAAACCACTTGAAAAACATAAACGTGTCAACGTCGTGCATATTGTTCTTGTCTGTTATCATCGTGATTAGCTCATAACAAAGAACGTAGGTAATGACAAGCCCCGCAATGGGAACGATCACGTTTTCCGATAGCGTCCGTATCATAGAAAATATGCTTGCGTTCCACGCTTGCGGGGTCTGTCCGACTTCGCCCGCTATGCTTCCGACCTTTTCGTTTACGTCCCCGAACATAGTTGACAGATTACCGTTTATGGCTCCTATGAGAATTTCCCTTATCCATTCGTTAATCGAGTCAAGTATGCCTTTCATAAGCGGTACCTTACGGGCTTATACGGTGAAAAGTCCCGAAAGAAGCGGTACAAGGGTCAGACCGATCAGCGCGACACCGCCGCCCGCCATAAGCTGTTTCATACCCTGCGACTTTGCGCCGGGGTTATCGTTGCCGTAGCCCTCCATAAGATTGACAACGCCCCAAATAGCAAGACCTGCGCCGAGGGCGATTACAAGGGTTTGAAGTACACCAACTGCCGAAGTAAAAAATGACATATATTTTCCTCACTTTCTGCCGCTTTGCGGCTGTAAAAATTATTGATTTGATTTGTTGTTTTTGGTTTTGGGTATAAGAAAACCGCCGTATTTCTGCGGCGGTTTCGGGGTGTGCTACGTTACGCGCTGCCGAGTGGGAGCGCGTACCTCATAGCCCGTATTTACTTGTTTCAATTTGTCCTCCTTTCCCGTCAGTATGCGGGTTATCCCGCGTTGCTAACGTCGATTTCGTAATAGTCAAAGACTTCGTTTTGCCCGACGATTGCGGGGCGACGCTTTAACTCCTTTTCGGGGTCAAAGGTGTTTTTCTTGTCGAAGTCAGAGAGGTATTTATAGTTCGGGTGCGCGGTAATATCGAATTTATCCGAGATAAAGGGGCGTACACCGCGCACTTGCAAAATACATTTACTGCCGTCCATTGTGGCAATTTCGTCTTGGGTCATAAGCTCCTTACCGAGCTTTTGGAAGTTCAGCCCGTGGGACACCTCGCGTCCTCGGTTTTCGCTTTTATTAAAGCTGTCGATTGTTTCCTTACCCAAGATTTCAGAGATTTCTTTGAGCGTCGTTTTCTCCTTGCCGCCGAGAAACAGCATAGTATCACAGTTGCCGACAATGGTATCTGCGTGATCTTTGTAAATGGCTTTTAGCTGACTTTGGGATTGCACCACAAGGGAGCAAGAGATTTCACGGCTTCGGAGTACCGCGATCAGACGTTGCATATCGGGAATCTTAATATTTGCAAATTCGTCGAGCAGACAACGGACGTGAACAGGAAGCCGCCCGCCGTACACATCATCGGCTTTGGTACACAGTACGTTAAAAAGCTGTGAGCAGATCAGCGCGTTTACAAAGTCAAAAGTGCTGTTGGTATCACTTGAAATGATGAATAACGCCGTCTTACGATCTCCGAGCGTGTCAAGCTCCATTTCGTCGGTTTCCATAAGCTCGCGGAGTTCCTTAATGTCAAAGGGAGCAAGCCGCGCACCGCACGATATGAGGATTGATTTTGCCGTTTTGCCCGCCGCGAGCTTGTATTTCTTGTATTGCTTGACGGCAAAGTGTTCGGGGTCTTTTTCCTCTAACCTCTCAAACATAAGGTCAACGGGATTTTGAAATTCCTCGTCGTCCTCGCGGGCTTCGGAAGCGTTAATCATATCAAGCAGGGTGGATATATTCTTTTCGCTTTCGGGTGCTTCGTAATGGATATATCCGATCAGCGCACAGTAATAGAGCTTTTCGGCTTTTACCCAAAAATCCTCACCGCTTTTCTCGCCGTCGCCTTTGGTGTTCTCAATCAAGGTATTTACGAGCTTCAAAATGTCCGTTTCGTTATGGATATACGCAAACGGGTTATAGTGCATAGACTTTTTGAAGTTGATCGTATTGAGTACCTTTATCCGATACCCGCCGCGCTGTAACATTTTTCCGCACTCAATAAGGACGGTGCCTTTCGGGTCTGTTACAACGTAGCTACTGTGCATTTGCATTAAGTTCGGTTTGACGTAAAAGCGGGTTTTACCGCTTCCGCTACCGCCGACTACAAGCACGTTTTTATTTCTCGCATATTTCGGGTGGGAC
>JAFVTA010000066.1 GCA_017503525.1 Clostridia bacterium
AGCTTTTCGCAGCTTGTCACGTCCTTCTTCGGCGCCATGTACCAAGGCATCCTCCGTAAGCCCTTTGTAGCTTGATCTTTCTCTCGATTTTGTCTACTCGTCTCTTCGTTTTAAAAATTCTATATTCTTACTCGGCTAATTTTAATTGCAGCATAAAGAGCCTTAAAATTGCTTTTAACGTCTTTCGCATTAACCAAATTAGCTTTACACTAATATGAAAAATCTTTTGCCTTTCGTACTCGTCTTTATTTTAACAAAAATAAAAACATACTATTTGCTATGCAGTTGTTAATCTTCTTTATGCCCTTCTCAACAGAGTCGGGGTTGTCAAAAATAAGCTCTCGCTCATCGACAGCTTAAACATAATACCATTTCACAGGGATATTGTCAAGCGTTTTTTTTAAAAAATCAAAACTTTTTCAATTTTTTTTAACTTTTTTTATTTTCTCAAAATTTCGCGCACGTATACATTATATTATATAATATACAAAAAAACGCTTGACTTTCTTTTTTGCACGCATTATAATGAGATTAATCATTTTATAGGAGCAAGCTTTAGGATAATCATGCGCATTCGTCTTTGAGAAAAAATTATAGTCAGTCAGCCCTTTTTTAGGGCGATTTTGTCTTGCATTTTTCTTAAATCGACGAACGTTGCTCTACCGTAAAGCTATTTGCGCGCTTTTTCACGTGTATGCAGACAAAGTTCGTCCGCATACACGTTTTTTAGGAGTTTTATCATGACAATCATTTTTCGAGGCACGAGAAGATATGCCAAACCGCTCTTCTTTGCCTTCATACTTAATATTCTCTCCACCCTTTGCATGGTGGCGTTGCCCACGCTGATGACCAAGGTGGTTGACCGAGGTATCAACGCTGGGGATTTGCACTACGTTTATACCGCATGCGCGCTGATGGCAACCGTCACCCTCTTGGACGTTATTTTCACCGTTATTTCTAACAAAATTACGAATAGCGCCTCTTTGGATTTCAACCACGCCTTGCGCACGAGAGTATTTAACAAAACCCTCTCTATGCCCCCGAAAACACTAAAAACCTATTCCACGGGCGCACTGTTAACCCGTTCTATCGATGACGTAGACCGCATAAGCGAGGTCACGGGTTCGCTCCCCTCGTTGCTTGCCTCTATCCCCGTCACCTTGATTGCGGGAACGGTGCTTGCTTTCCGTCAATCCCCTGCTTTGGCAGGCGTGCTGTTAGCGTTTACCCCTCTCGTGGTGTTCGTCGTGTTTATCTGCGAGCACAACACCCATAAACATTGGGTCGTTGCCGAAGAACAAATCGATAAGCAAAACGCGCTCATTCGGGCAAGACTTTCGGGTATCCGCGTAGTGCGCGCGTTTAACCAAGAACACACCGAACAAGACAAAGTCGAACGGGCAACCCGTACCATGTCCAAGAGCATGGTACGCGGAAACATGCGCTCGGAGCTGGTCGCACCTGCCTCTATGCTCGTGCTCAATATCGCAACCGTACTGATTATCGCGCTCGGCGCGAAACAAATCACCGCGCCCGATACCCTCTTAACCGCAGGCGGTATACTTGCCGTTATCGAATACGTCGGCATGATTACTTCGGGAATTTTGAGCGTGTCCTACTTCCTTGCGGAGCTCCCCCGTTTCCGTACGAATTGTAAACGTATATCGGAGCTTTTATCCGCGGAGAACGAAAACGACGGGTACGATCAACAGGAGCTCACCGCGGACGGCAGTATCCGTTTGGAGAACGTCGGGTTCTCTTACACGGGGGACGGGCTGGCTTTATCGGGAGTTTCTGCAATGATTAACGCAGGCGAAACGGTAGCCTTTATCGGCGGTACGGGCGCAGGCAAAAGCACCCTTGCACGGCTTATTTGCGGTTTGGAAAAACCTACCGAAGGCACCATTTACTTTGGGAATAGAGATATTTCTCTGTATCCGCCAAAAGCAGTACGCGCCTGCGTTTCGTACGTACGGCAACGGGATTTGGTGTTCTCGGGCGCCCTTAAAAAGAGCCTCAACGCCGAACAAAACCGCACCGAAGAAGAACTGCTTTCCGCCCTTTCCGATGGACAGTTGGCAGACTTTGTAAAAGAGAAAGAAGAGGGGCTTGACTACCCCATTACCGAACGCGGAGGGAATCTTTCGGGCGGTCAAAAGCAGAGGGTATGTATCTCGCGCGCTTTGTTAAAGGACGCCCCCATGTACGTGTTCGACGATAGTTTTTCCGCGCTTGACTTCCTGACGGAATCGCGTTTGCGCGCGCGTTTAAAACAACGGCTTGCAGGAAAAACGCAGATTATCGTCACGCAACGCGTTTCCACAGCCAAGACCTGCGACAAGATTTTGGTGTTTGACAAGGGCAGGCTCATAGCCGTGGGCAAGCACGAAGATTTGCTTAAAACCTGCCCTCTTTATAAGGAAATCCATCTTTCCCAAACGGGAGGTGATTTGTTATGCGTATAAAACAAGAAAAAACGGGCGCCATTTGGTCGCTTAAACGCTTGGCAGGCGATTTGCTCGCTTTAAAGGGCTGGATGCTCGCCATTCTTGCCTGCGCGGTAGGCGTGATCGCCTGCAACGTGCTTTCTCCAAGATTATTGGGCTCCCTCGTGGGGGCGATTAGCGATTACTCCCTTTCGGGCGGTGAGGCGAACGCCTTTTTGAAGAGCTTGACAAACCCGATACTCTTCTTATTGCTTACATACGCGTGCTATGCTCTTTTTTCGTGGTTGAAAGCCTTGATTATCAACCACGTCATGACGAACAAAATCACCGCAGGTAAACGCATACAGCTCTCGGATAAAATCTCCCGACTTCCCCTTTCTTACCTCGATAAAACCACAACGGGGGAAATCTTGTCCCGTGTTCACCACAACGTCGGCACGATGGGTTGGCGTATCCATGAAACGATTGACGTTATCGTGATGGGCGGTTTGCAAATTATCGTGATGGCGGTTATGATGTTTGCCGAAAACGCGTTCATCGCAGCCATGGTACTCCTGCTTACTCCTTTCTCCGCGATACTTTCTACGATTATCGCCAAAAAAAGCGCAAAGCAATACGACCTCTTATGGAAGGAATACGACAAGCTTTACTCTTTTGCGGAGGAGAGTTTCGGAGGTGTGGAAACGTTAAAAAGCTTTACTATGGAGAACTTGCGCGCGCAAGAATACGCCGATATCAATAAAAAGCTAACGGAAACCAGCAAAAAAGCAAATTTCCTCTCCTTGTTGGTACAGCCCCTCGTCGCGCTCGTCAATCACCTTTCCTTTATCGTGGTTTGCCTTATCGGCGGTTATTTGGCTATCAGCGGAAAAATGAGTGTCGCTACGATCGTCACTTTGATTTTGTATTCTAAAAATTTCTCTTCCCCGATCATGCTGATTGCAAACGGATTCTCGTCCGTGCAATTGTTGAGTTCATCCGCGAAAAAGGTCTACGAATTCTTGGACGAAGAAGAAATGTCCGTGCAAACGGACGAATTCGCATCGCCCGTGCGCGGAGAGGTACGCTTTGAGAACGTAGAGTTCGCCTACGTTGAGGGCAAGCCCGTCATCAAAGGACTTTCCCTTACCGCGCAGGCAGGTGAACGCGTAGCGATCGTCGGTCCTACGGGAGGCGGTAAAACCACCCTCGTCAACCTGCTGATGCGGTTTTACGATCCGCAGTCGGGTAAGGTACTGATCGACGGGCAGGACGTTGCGCATATCAACCGCGAGCATTTGCGCGAGCATGTGTCCATGGTCTTGCAGGATACCTGGCTGTTTAACGGCACGGTCGCCGAAAATATCGCCTACGGGAAAGAGGGCGCAACGCGCGAGGAAATAGAAAACGCCGCAAAATCGGCGTTCGCGGACGGATTTATCTCTCTTCTGCCAAACGGCTATGATACCATACTGACGGACGAAACGGCGCTGTCGGGCGGACAAAAGCAACTTCTCACGATTGCGCGCGCCTTCCTTTCGGATACCCCTATCCTCATTTTGGACGAGGCAACCTCGGACGTGGATACGCGTACGGAAATCTATATTCAAAAAGCCATGGAAAGGCTGCAAAAGCAAAAAACCTGCTTTATTATCGCCCACCGCCTTTCAACCATCGTACACGCCGATAAAATTTTAGCCGTCGACCACGGCAAGGTCGTGGACGTGGGCAAGCACGAAGAACTGCTTGCCAAAAACGGCTTCTACGCCGAGCTTTGGAATAGTCAATACGCAAATCAATAAAAACTTACCCCCACGCAAACCTTGCGTGGGGGTATTGTATTAAAAGTCTTGTTTGCGAGCTTTTCGCCAAGCTTCTTTCATTTCATACCAGCGTTTGGCTACGCTTTCTTCGTACAAGGCTTGCCACTCTTCAAACCCGACGTCCTCCGCGCCGTCGCCGTAAGAAGCGAACTTCCAAAGGCGAATTTTACAAATTTGCTCGGGCGTGGCGCTTTCCTTTTTCAAAAGAATAAACGCCTTTTCAAAAAAGTTATACAAAACGGACACGGAAATTTTCGCATTGTCGATCATGGCGAGTACCTGTGCGTCCGTTTCCCCTGCCTTTAAGCCCTCCAACTGCAATATGATCTCGTCGATAAGCTGCTTACGCTCCGTTTGTGTTTGCACGTTTTCAAGCGCCGCCGCATTCTCCTGTAAAGCCTCTAACTTCTCTTGCTGGGCGGTCTTTTCGTCCGAAAGATACACGCCCATGGTATCCAACAAGCCTTCAATTTGCTCGGATAAGGTTTCGTGTAGTTCCCTTTCAAACTTGTTCAAAATTAGCTCGTTTTCGGCGATTTTAGCCGCTTTAAGCTCCTGCTCCTTACCGTCTATCAAGGCGTACAGCTCTCGCACGGAAACGCTTGCATAGCGTTCCTCTTCCAATGCGCCGCCAAGCGCGAGATAGGAAAGAATAAGCCCGTACTTTTGCGCGTTTATGCCGTAATTCTTGGCGTTCTCTTCCAAAGCAGGATCGCTCACGCCCGTAATGACTACGCCGCAAAGCTTGTTCTTGATAAAGCTGTTTGCAAGCGCACTCCTAATTGCATCCGTCATCGCTTTATCCTTTTCGCCATCCTCGGAAAGCGCGGTGACAAGCATGGCGTTATCCTCTCTCCCACGGGCGAAATACCCCATGGCATAGCAGCGTTCAAAGAGCATATCCGCCGCCTCTTGATAACTCTTATCCGTCAAAGCCAAGCCCACAAGCAAGGCTTTTCCGTCGTCGTTTAACCCGACCGCCGAGGTGACGATTCCCTCTTCGTTATAGGCGACCTCTACCGAGGGATTGATATCCAGCAAGAAATACCCTTGCGAGAATTTCAACTTGCTGTCAAACGCGCCCCGTATGCCGCCGATTAAGAATCCAACGGCAAGGGAAAGGAATAAAAATCCTGCCAAAATTAACGCCGTAAGCTTGGTTTTTCTGCGAGGGGAACGCACCTCTTCCCCACCTGCGCCGACAAGCACTTCTTCCGTCTGCGCTACGGTGGACTTTTCACAGCGCGCGAATACCGCGGAAAAATCGGAAGGCGAAGCGCTTTCGATTTCTTTTTTCAATTGTCTTTCTATCGAACGTTTTTTCATCCTTCCACCTCCACGTAGTTTCTTAATACCTTTAAAGCCTCTGCATACCGCCAAGACACCGTGCCTCTCGGCATTTGTAAAAACTCGGCGATTTCCTTGGTCTTTGCCCCGGAATTTTTCATGAGCACAATTTGTCTGTCCACCTCGTTTAGCCTTTCCAAAGCCACGGATAGGAGTAGCCCCTCTTCCACTTGAGTTTCTATTACGTATTCTCCGCCGATTGTTTCGTTTTCAAAGAAATCCACCGCCACTTCCCGTTTTCGGCGGCGCAGCTCGTTAAGCGCCTTATGCTTTGCAATCGTTAGCACCCACAGCTTTAAGCCGTTTCCGCGGAACTCGTCTATCCTCTCCCAAACGGCTACGAAGGTGTCCTGCGAGAGTTCCTCGGCAACCGCTCTGTTTTTGAGTATAGAAAGGCAAACCGAATATACGATTCGGCGCGTCCGCTCGTATAATTCGGCAAACGCTTTTTCGTCCCGCCGTATAATTTTTGGTGCTAAGTGGTCTAACGTCATCTTCCGTCCTGTTTACAAGGCACTATGCCTCGGATAACCGAGGCATTTGCCATAACCCTTTTGATTAGTGTCTTCTATCGTCCTTCATGCCTTGGAATTTGTCTTTCGCGTGTTCCATTTCCTCTTTCATGAGGTCCAAAACGGTATCTCTCAAGCCTTCCAAAACCTCTTCCGAAAGACCGAGCATAAGCTCTTGGTCTGCGGTAAGCTCTGCTTCTTCGCGCATCTGTTCCAGCTTATCCTCTTCCTGTTCAAGGAATTCTTCCAGCTCGCCAAGCGTCGTCACCGCTACGGGTTCGCCCCAAGCCTCTTCAATTGCCGTCAAATCCTCTGCAGTCAAAACGTAGTTATCTTCGTCATAAGCCTCGAAAATTTCTTCGATCTTATCTTCCATATCTTCCCTTCTATCCGAATCAAAGTGGTGGTGGAAGTGATCGTCTACGTAGTTTTCAAAATCCTGCATGCCCCAGTTGTGTTCGGGCTTTTCGCCGTGGTCGGGTTCTTCGGGGCGTTCACCGCCGTGAGGGGGAACTTCTTCGGACGTTTCTTCCGAGCTTTCCTCGGACGTCTCTTCTTCAACCTCTTGCTGTTCTTCTTCAAACAAGCCGAAAATCTTTTCCATGTCTTCGGGGCTGATCACCGCATTTTTCGCCGTTCTTTCAAGCTCGTGCGCCACTTTCTTCAACGCAACGAAGCGTTCCCAAGCCGCTACGTATTCTTCGCCGTAAATAGCCGCCATTTTGTTTTGTGCAAGGAGCTTTGCTTCTTCATACTTTTCTTGGAAAAGCTTTTCCATTTCCTCGCCGATCAAGCCTTCAAACTGTTCGGACAAGTCATCGAGCATATCCGCAAGCTCGTGAACCTTCATGGTTGCGCCGATTTCATAGGTCATGGTATCGTCATATTCCATGATCGCCTCAATCAAACGCAGCTTCGAGGGGGTAAGACCAGCGTATTTTTCCGCGTCCTCGCCCTGCAATTCCTTTACCTTATGCTCGTCGCCAGAACGGGGAACGTTGTTGACTTTCGCCTTGTCGCTGCCCTTTTCTGCGCCCTTCTTTGCCATTTCTTCAATGATTTTAATAATTTCTTCTTTATCGGCGGAAACGGTGATTTTAACGTCGTCGTTTTCCTCGGTCAAATACCCAAGCTCTTCTGCGAGCGCCACAATCTTTTCCAGCGCCTCTTCTACGCTCATATTTTCAAAGTTTTCGCCGCTCAAAAGCACCGCTGCGTCGTCGTTGCCTGCGTTTACCGTGACAACGGTTTCACCGTCTACGACAAGCTCCACAGTGGGGTTGATATCGACCGCAAGGTACGAATACCCCGTGAGGGTCGCCGTCTGTCCTGCGGAAGAATCCGAGCCCGACTGCGATTCCCCAACAACGCCCATACACGCCGTCATCGAAAAGGACATACAACCTGCCAAAAGCCCTGCTATCCATCTCTTTGCATTTTTCTTCATAATCTTTTCCATCCTTTATGATTTTTTATGTTGGCTATTGCCTTTACACTAATATAGACACTTCAAAAATAAAAACGGTTGGTAAATTTTGAAAAATTTTTTATATTTTTTTTAGCCAACCATAATTACACTTAAAAAGCACGCATGCCTTCGACATGCGCGCTTCCTTATTTTATTATCTGCAACCGCTGCAGGTTTTGCAGTTGCCCGAGCATTTCTTACTCGATTGACCCGTGGACGAATACATGGTACCCGTATAATCCCGTTCGGTTTCTCCGCCGCAGTCGGGGCAAAGTACTTTATCCGTGTATACTTTTACCAGCTCTTCAAAGCGCTTTCCGCATTTTTTGCATTTGTACTGTAATAAAGGCATCTTTCTCTTCCTTTCGTTTTTTCTACATTATACACCCAAAACAAAGTTTTGGCAAGCGTTTTTATAGAATTGCCTTACCCAGCAAAAAGCTATCGAAAAATCCACTCACGTCCAAACCGCATTTTTCAAAGCTCGCAATCAAATTGCCAACGCTTGCCATACGGAATAGATTATTCTTGTAATACTTCTTTAAAGCCGAATTAAACTTCTCGTCCCCAACGCTTTTTCTAAGCGTATCGAACATGATAAGGGATTTATCGTAGGAAAGGCATTTGTACTCGTAATCGCTGATATATTCCTTCAAATGACGGCTCATTCGGGTATCGGTGCGGCCCAAAACACTCCCGTAGACGTCGTAATAGGAACGGTACTCGCGCATCGCTTCGTTGACAAGTCCCTCGCGCGTAAAGCCGTATTTTTCATACGCCTCAAAAAAACAAAGAGTGGAATATTCCGCCAACCCCTCGTCCTGCCAAGCCTCTAAAAGCTGGTCGCTCCCGACCGCCGAATACCACCATTGATGCGCCGTTTCATGCACAATCACCCTCGCCTTGCCCTCGTCCGTCAATTTATCGTTGATAAAGGATAGGCAAGGATATTCCATGCCGCCGTAGCAAAAGCCCGTTTGCGCTACGGTGTATTGAGGGTAGGGATATTCGCCGTAGCTCTTCTCAAAGAAAGCAAAGCACTCCTTTATCGTATCCAGCGCGGCTTTGGGCGCAGCGTCGTTATAATAGTAATAGGACAGCGTTTTTCCGTTCACCTGCGCGCTCTCCACGCGAAAGTCTTGGGAGAGCACCAAAGCAAAATCGCGCACGTTCAACGCGGACATGGTACACACCTTTTTGCTTTCAAGCATTCGTTCGCTCTCCAAAACACCCGTGCCAGCCATGGTGTACTCCTTAGGCAGGGTGAGGTTGACCTTGTAATCGGCGCAATCGCTATAAAAAGGGTCGCCGTCCGCATAGTACGCCGTTTCCACGAACGCGTCCTCTTTTACTCCGCAAAGAATAGGGTAAAAGTTGCCCAAATTGACGGTGTGTTTGGTAATCCCCGTGCGGTGGTTGACGTTCGCAAGCTTGGTCATAAAGCCCACGTCCAAAACCACCTTATCCCCAGGGAATAACGAGCGTTCCAAATAGGCGTAAAGGATATTTTCGTCCTCGCCCATCACTTCCCAGTTTTTCGAGCCGTTCACGCTGGATATCACCATTTCTCCGTAGCTTTCGCCTGCGTAGTAGGCGGACGAACTATAGGCGGTAGGTACGGGCTTATACAGCGCGCCCTCTCTATACGCGTTGGGGTACATTTGGAACTTGAGAACGGAAATTTCATTCTCCGTACAGTTTTCAAAGCTGATTTTCGCCGTACCCGCCACCGTCTTGTTTTCGGGGATATACTCGGCGGTAATCTCATACCTGCTACGGCTCTTTTCCGCTTTTTTACAGCCCGAAAAGGCAGGGAAAAGCCCTGCCGTACACACGATTGTTAAAATAAAGCCTAAAATCTTTTTCATACGTTAGCGTATGCCGAGGAAGGGTAAAATATGATAACCCCGCAAGGATTTCCCTTGCGGGGTTGATTTTAACCGTTGGAATACGGCTTTAAGCTTGGAACGCCCTCTTCGCCGTACGTCCAGTAATCAATTTCCCCTATCTCCGTTACGGGGAATTCTACGTGCGAAAGCGTAAAAGTTCCTTTGTAGCCCTCGCAAGGGTTGCCGTTTTCATCTACCGCATTAGACACCCATTCCGCAGCTTGGTAAACCAACCAAAGATTTTCCGCCGTTCCCTCACGCACACTTACAAACTCGTCCACGAGAGCAACACCCGTATCAGGCACGTGATTAACGCCGTAGCCCGCTTCAAACAATAGATTTTTTAACTTGCCGGCAGAGGAGCTTTGCCCCACGAGGTAAGCGGACTTAATCTTCGTGATAAACGCCCCGTTGTTCTGTTCTTCGGTTGTATAGTGCAAAATAACGCCGTCCTTTGATTCCCCGAAGTATCCATGGCAATCGTGCAGGCTTGCACCTACCCAACCCGCCAACAAGCCCACGTACGCCGTTTTCGTTCGCCAGCCTTGGGGCTTGCCTACGATATAAAATTTTTGGATTTCTGCTTTGCAGGCGTACACCTTAGAGCTGCTCTCCACCGCACCGACCAAGCCGCCGAAATAAGCCGTTTCCAGATCGTGTGCCGACATATTGACCGCCGCATTACAATAAGAAATGCTGCTATTCACGGCTCTGCCGACCAGGCCGCCGAAATAACGTGCCGTAACGATCACATCAAGCACCGTGGTACAGTTGACGATTGCGGAATTTTCCGCAACGCCGATAAGCCCGCCGATACCGTTGCCACCGTAGCCGTAGCCGTCTACCCAAAAGGCGATAGCCGAACGCCTTATCATCTGCACCTGACAGTTTTCGACCGTGGAATTAAGCACCGTCGAGGCTAATCCACCGAACCAGTAATCGCTGCCCGTACCGCTTAACTTTAAGTTTATATCGTAAACGATTTTTAAGTTCTTAACGGTACTGTCTTGTATATCGGTAAAGAGTCCGCCCGTCGTTTTGCCAACGCTGCCCTCTTCCCCTTTAATCGTAATCGTGTGCCCGTTACCGTTTAAGACCAAACCGCTTAAATCACGCTCCGACTCCTTAAAGTACGCATGGGACGTATCCAGCACGATATCCTGCGTGAGATTGATATGCTTGCCCTCGGCAGCGTAATATTCCTCCGCCGTAGCCACGCTTACGATAGGAATTTCCCCGTCCTCTTTTTTACAGCCCGTAAAGCCGACCAAGCAGCTTACCGCCACAGCCCCGCAAAGAAGCATTGCTATCCTTTTGTTGCAATTTCTCATACTTTCCCCCTTAACTTACGCCCGCAAACGCTTTTAACCTCAAAGCCATGCCCGAAAATACCCAAAGCTCTTCGCTGAAATCAAGCTCCGAATTGCAGTCCTCGCCGTATTTGTTTTTATAGGTCGCCGTGCCTGTCATGAACGGCTTTTCCGTAAGAGTGCTCTTATGATCCTCGTACACGGCTGTTCCCGTATCCCCAAGCTTCGTTACGCCTTTATAATAGGTAAAATGCCACGCACCCTCTCCGTTGGGGTAATAAAGCTCCACCTGCTCGCCCGTCCACATCGTTTGCACCGCATAATAAGTACGTGTATATTCTACGCCCTTATCTCCGTCGCTTTGCTCCGTCCACGTTGCACAAACGGGATTGACCACGAAGGTGGATTGATTACGCCCAACGTATTTATCCGCAAGGGATAAGCACGCCTCAACCTTTGCCCCCCATTCCGCATAGCCCACGAAACCGCCTGCATAGCTGATAGCCTCTCCTTCGCCGTACAGCGTCTTACTAGTCGCACCCGAAATAATTTCCCCTTCAAATACCGAATGGCTTATTTTCGTAGTATCCCAAACCTTACCGATAAAACCGCCGAGATAATATTTCCATGCGTTTTTCGAACCGCTTGTATCGATAGATACGTCCGAGTGGCAGTTTTCTATACTCAAATGCTCCGTATACCCAAAAAAACCGCCGATGTATCCGTTAGAGGTCTTGTTAGTAAAAGAGTTATTTACCGTGATAGAGCCTCTTGCATAACAGTTACTCACTTGAAGGTGAGCCTGCCTTTCCCCCTCTAAAAATCCCACGAATGCGCCCGCATAGATTTCTTCAGCATTAGAGCGTACTTCCATCGTAAAATCCACAAGCCCCACGTTCACGATAGAATGTTGGTAGGTACCGCCATTATCTATACTTCTAAATAAGCCGTAAGCATTGTTACTGCTGCGGATATTGATGTTTTTGATAACGTGCCCCTGCCCGTCCAGCTGACCGCACAAAACGCCTGCATCGTAGGAAAGCCCCCCGCAGTCAATATCGTTATCAAGCACAAAACGAACGTAGCCAGCCCCCTCATTCCTTTGCATTTTAACCAAATCTTCTTTGGATGAAATATGTATTTCCTCGATAAATTCGGTTATTACTCCATCGCCGTCATCTTTCTTGCACCCGCTAAGCACAAAAAGCGTCGCTATCCCTGTTACCAGTGCAAACAATACCGCTATCCTTTTGCAAAATTTGTTCATAGCACCCTCCTTAACAAGCATTGTATTTTATATTATAGTCAGTTTTTAACTTATTGTCAAGTATTAACTTACTATTTTCGCTATAACATTTTATGCGGTTTACAGAAAGATTTAACGAAGTATTAAAAATGAGCGAAAAAACGCAGGTTGAGATTGCAAAGGCGGTCAACGTTTCCAAGCAATGCGTAACCGACTATAAAACGGGAAAAAGCTTTCCTTCGATAGAAACGCTGTATCTGCTTTGTCAATTTTTAGAGGTTCCCTCTTATTATCTTTTGGGCTTAAACGACGATTATTGATAAAAAGGACTTCCCTTGGGAAGTCCTTTTGCTTTCAACGCATACATGGGTATGCGTTTTTTATTTTTCTTCAAAGGTGAGATAGGTTGCAGGGTCTACGCTCTTGCCGTCCTTGCGGATTTCAAAGTGCAAGTGCGCGCCGTCTTTATATTCCTCGCCCGTCGCCTCGGCTACCGAGCCGATAACGTCCCCTTGCTTGACCTTCATGCCGACGGACAAGCTCTCGCTTGCATTGACAAAGCGATACACCGACTTCACGCCGTCACCGTGGTCTACCGTAATTTCCGTACCCGTAAGCACGTCGCCCGAAAAAATACTCTCTACCACGCCGTCGTCTACCGCAAGCACTTCCGCGCCCACTTCGGCGGTAAAGTCTACCCCCTTATGCTCGTAGTAGTGATTGAGGGTTTGGTTGTGGTAAAACCCGTAATCGTTTAACACGGACACCGTGGAAAGGGGCATGGTCATGCCGTCGGGCGTGGTGATCACAGGCTCGTTCGTACCGCTGTCCTCGGGCTGTTTGTCGGGATTGGGAATAACGACCGTGTTGGAAGGGTTGCCTGCCGTAGGGTCTTTCAAGTCCGCATTGTTGGTAATCGCCACCGCCACGAGAATAATCGCCAGCATTACCGCCGCACACCCAACCGCGGTAAAGAGGTAAAATCTCTTCTCTTTGGACATGGGTTTCTTCTTTTCTTTTCCGTTTTGTTCTTTCATTGATAAATCCTCCAAGTTTTGTATGTAAATTGTTGCCCGTTCTTTTTGGATTTATACTTAAAAGCCGTCAAAAATTATCGGCGTGCCGACCACACACGTGTTCTCCCCAACGGCGACGTGTAAATTGACCTTTTTCCCATACAGCCAAATCCCTTCGCCAAGCCCCTTTGCGTACGCATAATAGGACGTGCGCCCGCACGCTTCCTCTATAAACAGTACCTCGCCGTCAAAGGAAGAAATAAGGCTCAACGCATACATGCCCCCTTCTTTCCCCTCTAAATCCATTTTTACGCACTCCCCCTTAACGCGCGGAATATCCAAAATGGAAAGCTCGGTTTTTCTAAACCCTTGCGAGGACGCGCTGTCTAAATAGAATACCCGTTCGCCCTGCAAGCCCGATAAACGGACGGTATGATAAGCGCGCACACCTACGCAAGCCAGCAGACAAAAGGCAAGGGCGAAGAATAGACAAATACAGTTTTTTACTTTATACGCCAAAAGAAAATCCCCCTCGCAATCAACTTGCGAAAGGGATTATTGCCACTTTTTTACTTTTTAATCAAAAATCTTTTAACTTTTCACCGCCGAGCAAATGAATATGCAAATGATGCACCGTTTGTCCGCCGTCCTCGCCTTGATTGATAATCACGCGGTAGCCGTTGGTTAAACCAAGTTTTTCTTCCAAGGTCGGAATCACGCGAAAACAATGCTTGACGATTTCCGCTTTCTCCTCGTCCATTTCGCTAAGCAGCGCAAAGTGGGTTTTGGGTATACAAAGATAATGCACCTTGGCTTTTGGCTCAATGTCTTTGATGACGATCATTTTCTCGTCCTCGTAAAACTTAGGGGAAGGGATTTCTCCTGCTACGATTTTGCAAAAAATACAGTTTTCCATAATATTTATATCTCCTTGGCGAGTACGCCCTCTTTAAATAGCTTTTCAACACGTACATGGGTGGGTCGTTTTTCCATTTCCCCTTCCACGTACACACGGATATAGTTTTCCGAATATCCTTCGGTATACCCTTCGATACAGTTTTCGGGTACAAGCTCCAACGCCTTGCCGATAAATCTTTGCATGTACTTTTGCTTTTCTTCCGCGCCTTTTTTAAGCAGGCGTTCTACCCGTTCTTTCTTAATCGAAAAGGGAATTTCCTTATATTTTTTATAGGCGTTCGTTCCCTCGCGCGGGGAATAAGGAAAGGCGTGCACCTGCGCAAAGCCTGCCTCTTCCACGATACGCAGAGAATCCAAAAAGTCCTCTTCCGTTTCGGTGGGGAACCCGACGATAATATCCGTCGTAATTGCGGCATTGGGGAACACCTCATAAATCATTTGGCATTTTTCCAAATATTCCGCGCGCGTATAGTGTCTGTTCATGGATTTTAGTACTTTATCCGAACCGCTTTGCAAGGACAAATGGAATTGCGGCGCAAACCGTTTCACTTCCTTTAACGCGGATAAAAACCTCGGCGTAATGAGGCTAACTTCCAAAGACCCTAAACGTATACGGGTGTCCGCGTCCTTGACGGCAAGCATTAAATCCGCCAAATCCCTGCCCCGTTCGTCTTTATATTCACTAACGTCAATGCCCGTCACTACCGTTTCCTGCGCCGTGCTTTCCAAAATTTCACGCGCGGCGTTTTCCAGTAAACGCGAACGGCTCCTGCCTCGAAGATAGGGGATAATGCAATAGGAACAAAACCGATTGCACCCGTCTTGAATTTTGACGAAATTTCTCGTTTTTAAACACTTGGGCGTAAGCATTTCCTCGTAGGACTTTTCTTCCTGCAAAGCCACGCCGCCCCTGTTTTCAATCAAGCCGTCCTTGAAGAGTTCAAGCACCTTATTCTTGCGTTGCGCACCCGTCACCGCGTACACGGTAGCTCCCTTTTCAAAAAACACTTCGGGCGTTTTCTCCGCGGCGCAGCCGCAAACGATTACCTTTGCGCTGGGATTGCACTTGATTGCTTTGCCCACCGTTTGACGAGATTTGCGCTCCGCCTCGCCCGTGACAGCGCAGGTGTTGACGATATATAAATCGGCGTACTCCATCTCACGGGAAACGGCATAACCCAGCTCTTCAAGCCCGCGGATTATCGAACCGCTTTCCACGTCGTTGACCTTACAGCCCAAGGTGTAGACGACTGCTTTCATTTGAGTTCCCCCAAGCGGAACATAACGACGCTGGTCAACGCAACCGCCGCCGTTTCCGCGCGTAAAATGCGCTTGCCCAAAGTGATAGAGGCAAACCCGAGCGCGTTCGCTTTTTCTTCTTCGGCGCGCGAAAAGCCCCCTTCGCTCCCGATCACGATTGCCGTACTGCCTTGCAGGGTATCGATATCCCGTTTGCTTTCCGTTGCGAACTCGCAGGCGAACAGCTTGTTTTCATACCCGTCCGCATACGCCAACGCACTTTCAAAATTAGAAAAATACTCTATTCTTGGCGCGGTGGCGCGCAGGCATTGCTTAGCCGCCTCTTTGGATACCTTGTTCAGCCGTTCTAATTTGTTTTCGTTCATATACGCCGAGGAAAACTCCGAGGAGAATACCCCGATTTTAGAAACGCCAAGCTCCACCGCCTTTTGCACGATAAACTCGTTTTTATCGGCATTTTTCAAGTACCCAAACAGCAGGCAAACGTTCGCCTTAGGCTCTCTTTCTCCCGCCTCGGCGCGGACGATATTGAGCAGCATTTGCTTTTTTTCGACGGCGCAAATGACGGCGGTGTATTCCTTACCGCTGTTGTCCAGCAAAATCACCTCGTCGCCGACGGATAAGCGCAGTACGTTTTTCGCATGCTCAAATTCCTCGCCGCAAAGGGATACCGTATCTTCAATTTTATCCACGAAAAACCGTTTCAACGCAGACATGGGGTACTCCTATTAGTTTCTATGCTTTAATACGAGGGCAAACCACTCGCCCTTTCTTCGTTCAAAAACGACTTGCATACCTACTTCTTCATAAGCCGCTTTTACCATTTGTAAACGGCTTTCAATGATACCGCTTAAAATCAGCACGCCGTCCTTTTTGAGGTTTTTAGGAATAGAGGGCGCAAGGAGTTTTAACACCTCGCCCGTAATATTCGCCATCATGATATCCCCTTGCACTTCGGTGTTTTCCAAGAGGTTGGAATGGGCAACCACCGTTTGACTATCCACGCCGTTGAGCTTTGCATTATGCAACGAGCTTTCCACGGCAATCGGGTCAATATCGGTAAGGTACGCTTTCTTTGCCCCAAGCTTGATGGCGGAAATCCCCAAAATACCGCTGCCGCAGCCCACGTCAATACAGGTGGAATCGGGGGTAATATACTCCTGCATAAGCTCCACGCACATGGAAGTCGTTTCATGCTCGCCCGTGCCAAACGCCATGTTGGAATCGAGCAAAACTACCCGTTCATGGGGGGCAGGTGCGTATTCAATCCATTCGGGCACTACCACGATAGAGCCTAAATGGATAGGGCGGAAATGCTTTTTCCAAACGTCGATCCAGTCATCCCCGTCCACCGTGCGCTTGGTGTCCTCTAACGTACCGAAATTCAAAAAGCCCTCGCTGCGTTCTTTCGCGTCTTGGATATCCTGCAAAATTGCAGGCAAATACTCCCCCGCCAAGTCCTCGGCAACGTAACACTTTACCAAAACGTCGGTGGGCTTATCTACGGTCAATTCGTCGTCCATATAATCCCAAAAGGTGCTCTCTTTTGCCGTTTGCAGAGCGATTATATCCGCGCGATCGCAAATGGTGACACCGTAGTCGGTGTAGTTCCACATGATATCGGAAATAATTTCGCTTGCCTCGGTGGTGGTATGTATCGTCAATTCAATATACTTCATAATTTACCTCACCCTTGTATTATAGCACGAACACGCACAATTTGCAACCGTTTATAAAAAGAAATCCGACGCCAAATGGCGTCGGATTATATTGTTGATTTAGAAATTAATCAAGTGCCATATAGAAGAAGTTAAGCATTGCTTTTTCGTATGCGTATGTATATTTCACCGCATAGGTCTTTCCTGCTTCTACTTCATAGTTGACATAGCTATTATCGCTAAAATCAACCGCTTCGCCGTTCACCGTTACGCTGCCATAATCATCGTAAATAGTAATTCCGCTTTCAACCGTACAAGCTTTGAGAGTCTTTCTGGAAGAATTACCCATCATGCTTGCCAAAGCCGTTTTATAAGCCTCAGGCACGTCTGCCGCATATTCATATACACGTTCGGCAGTATAAAGCACATAGCCCTCTTGCGCCGTTGCTTTACCGTAAACGGTGTCGAGTGCAAGGAACTGTACCGCCGTCATAGCTTCAGGGTCGATTGCTTGCGTGCAAGCCGCATCGGTGTACCATGCAAAATCAATACCCGTCGAGTTATAATCACTAACTCGGTTTCCAAGCCCATTGAACGTTTCAGCAACAGTATTGCCGTAGACGTAATTTTCACCGTAGTTTACACCGTCAACGACGATTTCGAGGTCTTTACTAATGTAATCGGGTTGCATTTGCACGTCCGTAGGAAGCGTAGTCGTAACCGCATCGTAATCCGCCTGCGCAAATTCGTAGGAGATCGTCATGGTCGTTTCGTAAACCTCACTCGACGTAGCTTTTTGTGCGCCTTGGGTATCTTTCGTAACGCTTTCCCAGTTATCGTCAGCATCTTTTAATTTGTACGACGTTTCCGTGAAGGTGTTCTTTTCCGTAACGGATATAATTTTACCGTCCTTTGCAGTAACTTTCGTTTCCTGCGCGCCCTCCATCGTCGAGTATTCATTCGCAAGCGAAGCCGTCAACTTAATCGTTACAACATACGCGCCGTCTACTTCTTCTGCGGATAACACATAGCTGCCTTCGGGATTCGTGCACTTATACCAATCGCTTTCTTCGTCCGTAGAGCCTGCTACAATTTCAGCCTTAGAATCCGCAACGTAGCTCGCCCAAGCCGCGTTATATGCATCAATCGAAGTGATGCTTTCGTCTGCCATGCTGTAATAGTCGCTATTCGCTAAAGAGTATTGCGCAAAGGATACCGCTACCGCAACTTCGGATGCACCAACGTATCTTTCCTGTTCTTGAGGCTCAGCCCCTTCTTCGGTAGAAGTGCTCTTCATTTTCGTATAAGTATAGTACTTATCCCCTTCCTTAAAGAGTTTGCCTACCATTTCTTCCGTTTCGGTATATTCCCCCGCATTAACTTCTTTCGCTTTCATATAAAGCTTTTCGCCGCAGCGTCTACCGAGGTCGTCATGCTTTCTTCCTCA
>JAFVTA010000067.1 GCA_017503525.1 Clostridia bacterium
TATGAGCGGTATCGATCAGCAAAAGATGAGCAAAGCTCGTCAGGCGATTTATCCGCAGGTAAAACCCTACCGCGAGGCGCTTGAAAACAAGCACCAGTGGTGTATAGCGGCTGTACCCGGCAAGGAATGGGCGAAAAAGGTATTCCCTAACCTTTCCGAAAAGAAGGCTATGGAAGAAATGTGGAAGGTGATTTTGCACACTTCCCGTGCGGACGGCAAAAATCCTATCGCGGCTTGGAAGGCGCACAACGCCGACTTGGACGCGCGTTGCGAATATCTTAACAATTTAGGACTTAAATATCTTGAATACAAGAGCGCAAACGGCACCGATTTCAAAGTCGAACTTTTGGAAGACGGTATCTTTGCAGGCGGCAACGAAAAGACCTTGCAGGGCAGAGTGTTCAATCCCAACATTCCCACCGAAGAAGTGTTTACTTCTCCCAAGGCAGGCGCGGCAGAGGGTATCGTATACTCCACTAAGCCTCTTTCCTACATGGGCGAGTTGATTGAAAACTTCTCTATGCGTTTCGAGGGCGGCAAAGTCGTGGAAGTGAAAGCGGAAAAGGGCGAAGAACTCTTAAAGCACATGGTATCCATGGACGAAGGCGCGGCAAAGCTTGGCGAATGCGCGCTTATTCCCTACGATTCTCCCATTAACGAATCGGGCGTTCTGTTCTACAATACGCTCTTCGATGAAAACGCAAGCTGTCACTTAGCAGTCGGTATGGGCTTTAACGAATGTTTGAAGGGCTTTGAAAAGCTTACCAACGAAGAATGTAAAGCGCGCGGTATTAACGATAGTATGATTCACGTAGACTTCATGATCGGTTCTCGCGATATGTCCATTGTCGGTATCACCAAGACGGGCGAAAGGGTGCAGATCTTCAAAGACGGTAATTGGGCTTTTTAATATAAAGTGTGTATATACGGCGTATTTCGGCGTTTGGATTCGTACGATCCCGTCAGGGGGGCTTTTACGCCTTGAATGGCTTGTATCTTTACGCTTTATTAGACATGAATTAGAGGTGTTATCATGACCAAAATCGATATTTTTTCTGGCTTTTTAGGGGCAGGTAAAACTACGCTGATCAAGAAATTGATTCAAGAGGCGTACGCAGGCGAAAGAGTTGTTTTAATTGAAAACGAGTTTGGCGAAATCGGGATTGACGGCGGCTTTTTGCAGGACGCAGGCGTAAACATTACCGAAATGAATTCTGGGTGTATCTGTTGTTCGCTGGTAGGCGACTTCGCCAAAGCGCTTAAACAGGTGGCGGCAAGATATGCTCCCGATAGAATTATCATCGAGCCTTCGGGCGTGGGTAAACTTAGCGACGTGATCAAGGCGGTCGCGAACGCAGGGCTTTCCGACGGCGTTTTAAACGCATTTTGTACGGTTGTAGACGCGTCTAAATGCAAAATGTATATGAAGAATTTCGGTGAGTTTTTCAACGACCAAGTGGAACATGCAAGCTGTATCATTCTTTCGCATACAGGCAAGTGTTCCCAAGAAAAACTGCAAACGGCTGTAAATCTTCTCAAAGAAAAAAACGCCAAGGCGACGATTGTCACCGCGCATTGGGAAGAGATTAGCGGTAAGGCGATCTTGCTTGCGATGGAGCAAAAGGACAGCTTAAAAGAAGAGCTGGAACGCCTTTCCAAGCAGGTAGAGCACGAGCATCATCATCACGAGTGCCATGATCCAAATTGCGATTGTCATAGTCATGAACACGGACATGGTACCCACGAACA
>JAFVTA010000068.1 GCA_017503525.1 Clostridia bacterium
GGAGCGCTTACGACTACGGCGACGTTGTGAAGATAGTCTACGTTAAAAACGCGCCGCCAACGGCGAAGCCGCCGAAGGAAGGCGCGCCAGCGAAACCGAAATTTGAAAAGCAGGAGCGACCCGAAGGGGAACGCTTTTCAAATTCGGTGAGCAGAAGCAAAGCGCGTATTTTTGAGCTTGCAATGTGCAACGAGTTCACACACTTTTGCACATTCACACAGGACGAAAAAAAGCGTGACCGCTTTGACTTGAAGGAATTCAGAAAAGACTTTGCACAGCTTGTAAGAAATCTGAACCGCGAAAGAGCCGAAGGTGAAAAAATCAAGTACCTTCTGATACCCGAACAGCACAAAGACGGAGCTTGGCATATGCACGGGCTTCTGAAGGGGCTTAAGGATACCGATTTAAGGCAATTTGAGCTTGACGAGAAATTGCCCTACCGCATACGGGAGCAGATAAAAAAAGGCGCTAAAATATACGATTGGCGGCGCTATAGGCGCGCCTTCGGATATTTTACCTGCACCGAAATTAAAAGCGGGAGCGCTTGCGCGAAGTACATTACGAAGTACATTAGCAAAGACTTGCAAAAAAGCGTGAATGCCGCAGGCGAACACCTTTTTTTTGCAAGTCAAGGCTTGAAAAGCCGCGAAACCATTATGAAAAAATGCTTTGATAAATGCCCCATTACCGAGTGGGATTTTGAGAACGACTACGTTAAAATTGCTGAAATAAAAATTGACCGAAAAGGGAACGTGAAAAAATAGAATTATTCACCGAGTTAACAATTTTCGGTTTGTAAAAAGGGGGTGAAAAAATGCGTAGTGAGTGGATACCGAAGGGGGAAATGATACATATACTGGCGGCACTAATGCCCGAAAATCGCCTGGCTTGTGAAATAAGCCTGGCGACGGGATTAAGAATAAATGACGTTCTTGCTCTGACCCCTGCAAAAGCAAAGAAACAACGCTTTACAATTCGCGAAGAAAAGACGGGTAAAACCCGCTTGGTTAGGTTACCTAAAGAGCTTGTCGAGCGTTGTATTGAGTGTTCGGGGCAGCATTACATTTTTGAAGGTAGGCTTGACGGAAAAAAGCACCGAACACGGCAGGCAGTTTTTAAAGACCTGAAGCGCGCCGCCGCCGCTTTTAACGTTAAGCAGAACGTTGCGCCCCACAGCTTGCGAAAGATTTACGCGGTTGAAGAATTTGAAAAGAGCGGTAATCTGAAGAAAGTTCAAAAGCTTCTTAACCACGAAAGCGAAGCTGTTACAATGCTTTATGCAATGGCGCACGTTGTAGGGAAAAAGAAGAATTTTAAAAAGGTGTAAAAAATGGACGAAAATAACGATTTTTTTGAAAAAAACAAGCGTTTTTCGCGCTTAATAGAACATTATGCCCGAAAATTAAAAGACCCCCACGCGGCAGGGGAGCTTTGGGGCTTTTTGTGGATTTTGCAAGCTACAAGCTTTTTGCCAAATGACCGATACATAGCTGTTTGCTTGAGGAATAGGTATATTGACCTTGCGAAAGCTGAAGGGCGAACGGCTTCGATAAAGCCCGAAATCTTTGAAAAAATGGAAGCGCCCGAAAGCTTTAGCGAAGCTAAGCTTGATTTGCGGGAAGCTCTGCAAGAGCTGACCGAAACACAACGGGAAGCTGTTATAAAACAAGTTGTTTTCGGATACACCGCAGAAAGCGCCGCCGCAGGCAAGCGAAGCGTGCAAGCTTCGGCACAAAATAAGCGTGCAGGGTTGCTTAATTTACGAAATTCCGTAAAACTTTATGGTTACGAACGTTTAAAAGTACGCGATTACGTAACCGATAAAAAAAGCCTTGACAAAGAAAAAGACCGACGTTAGAATGAAACTCAACGGGTCTGAAAATAGTCGAGAAGGGAGTTTTCCCGAATTGTACTAAATGAATAACGTTTAGTATAATTCGCGGTAGGGGCTTTGTTTCCATTAATTTTTTCCTTCATAAAACACGAAAAGCGACCCCATTAAGGGTCGCTTTTTTGTTTTGTGATACCCCGCAGGGCGCTATCAAGTAATCAACTTATAGAAGCGCACGGGCTTGTGCCTGCAGGGAGTGTGTCAGCCACACAACGCAAGATTATAATATCACGGCGTGTGGCTATTGTCAAGTAAAATCTTTTACCCCTTTAGATTGGCTTTGTTTATAACCCAGCCAATAACGCGCTTCCCCCTTGGGGGAACGGGAAGGGGGTGTAATGTTGGCGACTGCTTTTTCTGCCGCTCTGAAGGTGATGAGCTTGTAGGGTTAGATAAGACGGATATTGCCCGCATTGTTTCGCGGTTTATGGGATAGCGCCGCCCGCAGGCGGCAAGACCCTTTTAGTGCAGGGGGGCGGGAAACGCCCACCGCCGAGCGGGCTGACCCGAAGGGCTTGCCCGCGAGAGCCCCCCTGCACGGAGCGGAAGCGGGGGAACAGGGCTGGCGCAGGGGGGAACCGCGGGGGCGAACGGAAGCGGGTGTAGAGCCGAAGGGAACGGCGAAGGCGATTTGAGCCAAGCCGCAAGCCCGAAGGTGACCCCGCTGGAGTGAAGCCGAAGGAGCGGAGACGGCGCGGGCTGGAGCGGCAGGCAAGGGCGCTGAAAGCGCTTGCGAAGCCCTTGCCGATAGACGGAAGCCCACGGCAGGCGCGAGCGACGGGCGGCGCGGGGGGAACGCCAGCCCCACCGCGTGAGCGGGCGCGCTGGCAGAGCTTGCCCGCAGGCAAGCGGTTGCCATAAAAGGAGCGGGGGAAAAAAGCAACGCTTTTTTAGCCGCGAGTTGGCGAAGCGGCGCCCACGCGGGAAGCGCGCATTCCGCAGATGTTTTCGTATAGCGGCTACTACGTACAGCCGCTATAGAAAACGGGGGCTGACGAAAGCCCCCCTTGTGGGGGCATTGAGCGAAGCCCTGCAATACAAGCTTCCGCAAATAGCTTAACTTACTCCAGAAGCTGAAACTTGTCAAGGGTGCGCCAGCACTCCGCTTAAGCCCTTGACAACACGCCCTTTTCTTAAAATGGATAAACGGCGTAGCGCTTTGTCGCTTGCGCCGTAACAGCCCCGAAAGAAAAAGGCAAGGTAAAAACCTTCCCCAAAGGCAGAAACGCGCGTACAGCCAACAACGCGCTTCCTCTTGGGGAACGGGAAGGGGGGGGAGCGCCGCCCGCAGGCGGCAAGACCCCCTTATACTTGACAAGGTAACACAAAGCGGTAGTTTTGTGTTACAACACGAAGGAAAGCAAAGCTTGACGAGTGTTAAAAATTGAAAAAATTCCTTTCTGAAATGAGCGAAAGTCAAGCGCTCAGATATTACGAATATCTACTAAAATCGGCTACCGAAAAAGTAGGGTATGATTTTAAAGACCACGGCAAGCAGGGGCGCTTGAATAACGACTTCTGGAGCGCTTACGACTACGGCGACGTTGTGAAGATAGTCTACGTTAAAAACGCGCCGCCAACGGCGAAGCCGCCGAAGGAAGGCGCGCCAGCGAAACCGAAATTTGAAAAGCAGGAGCGACCCGAAGGGGAACGCTTTTCAA
>JAFVTA010000069.1 GCA_017503525.1 Clostridia bacterium
CTCCCTCGGTGAAATTTAACATCTTATTGACCAAATTTATCACCGTTTTGTGAGAAAAACCTGCTTTGTAGAAACTTTCCACCAAACTTATCGCCGTTGAACTCGACTTTTCCGCCCTCTCTCCGCTACCCATTCCGTCCGCTATCGCCATGACGTAGGTATCGATTGACGGTCTTGTGACGAGCCTGCTGTCGCCGTTTTTCTCCTCTCCGCGCTTTTTCTCCACGGCTTCTCCAAACGCCATGTCGTATATAGGAGTGGACGACAAAAGAACGGTATCAAATCCCTTATGCGTCGGGGATTTTTCCACCTTTGCGCTCATTTTTTTACGCATAACTTTGCTCGTTATTTTCTCAATTGCCCGCCGTCTTGCCTCGCCCTCTTTGACGAGCAAGGTCACGCTCTCCCCATCCTCTTCTATAATCGCCTCGGAGCATAGGATATTTTTATAACTCAACTCGTCCACCAAAGTTCGCTCTCTCCCTACGTCAAAACCTACCACCCGTCGCATCTCTTGGGAAAGACCGGCAAGCAACTCCCCAACCCCTAAGAGTTGTTCGGCAAATACTATCTTACCTCCGTTTGAAGAAACCTTTTGTTTTAAGATCTCGATATAGTCGTCCTTAATCCTATTGACCAAGGGAATCAAATCGTTTACCTTAACGCAACTTGACGTGACGTAGGCAGGAAGTTCCAAAAGAGTAGCGCGCCCTCTCTTTATCGCCACCTCCACGACGGGATAGAGCATATCTCGTCTTTTGCCCATAAGAGCGTAGTCGCATTGATCTTTTTTGGAACACGTACCGCAAAATTCTCTCTCCACCGCAGTCAATATGTGGGACGATCTTTCGTCGTCACTCATATCCCACGCCGTATCGGACACGAGAGAGGATAGATCCCAAAAGACCTTTGCGGCGGCGGAAAGCCTGCGCGCCGTAGTCTTTCGATGACGATTTATGACGTGGCGTTCCCCTTTCGGCTCGCGAAAAGCCGTCAAATAAGCGGATAGTTCCCCTTTAACCTGCTTGGGAAGAGCGCAAAAGGCAAGAGAACCTATCGCCACGCACACCCCTTCCGCCACCGAAAAACCGGTGAGGGAGGAAAAATAGGTGTTGAGCCCAATAACGGACGCAAGGTAGGCTATACTTGCGACGTAGGGGGAGGTCGTTCTAAACGCCAAGACGAAAACGCACCCCACTACCATAGGCAAAAAGATAGCGTAATCCCCACCCAACGCCCCTGCAAGGCCAAATACGACGCCCGACACCAAGCCGATAGAGCCCAAAGAATAGGTCATAACGACGGAGCAGAAACTTGCGACCAAAAAAAGTGGGGTTATACCGAAAAATCTCACGGTGTATAGCCCTAAACATAGAGCCGTCGCCACTACCCCCGTACATATACTCTCGTCCACGGTAAACTTAGTTTTCATACCGCGAACCAAGACGGCGTACAGACACAAAGTCGAACAAAAGGCAAATATTTGGGTTAAAACGGCGTTAGTTGCCGTATAAAAAGCCGTTTCCCCTATATACAGCGAATAAAGCATAGTAGGTACTTGGGCGATAAAGGCGCAAATATTAGTAGTCAAAAGGCTTATCGGTCTTTTGAGTTTATAGTGCAAGAAATACGCAACGAATACGACCAACACGGGAAAAACCGCCAAGGAAAACTCGGCAAAATCCGCTCGCGTGATAAAAATCGCCAAGACGTACAACGGCGCGCTCACGAAAAGATTACGTTTTGCGTACACGAGTGCAACGAAAAAACCTAGCGCAAAAGGGGAAAAACCGCCCGTGGTACGAGCGGAAGCCAACAACAAAAAGCATACGAATAAACCTATTCCCGATAAAATAGCCTGAAAACTCTCTCTTTTCATAATATCTCCTCGAAAACAGTATTACATAAAAAAAACTGCGAATAACAAATTGTTTTCGCAGTTTTTCTATTATTTTGCGCTATTCTCTGAGTTGTCGATAACACACGACGTATTTTTCCCCGCTTCCGTCTATGTCCTCAACGGGAACACGGAGAGATTTTGCAATATCCCAACTATCCTCGCCCTCGCGTTTTTTGTAGATAGTAATGGGTTTTTTGTCCGACGTCCCTTCCTCTATCTCCCTGATTTCGCTGACGTAGGTAAATCTTTTGCGGACGCATTGATATGCGTATAATTTCAAGACGTACATTATCTCGACCTCACGCGATCTCTTGGCAACCCCCGTCACCTCGCACACCGCGCTCCGCACGTAGGTTTCCCCCTCTTCCACGCTACCAACGGTCGGGAAGGTAACGGAATAAGGTAAATCAAGAGGATAGGATCTCACGATACCGTCCAAGTCCTCGTACACCAAAAGAGCAGTAAAAGAGCCGAGCAAAGTGGTCTTATCCGACGAAGAGGTAACCGATTCCACGTTGTCGGACGGAGTGGCTATCATGATAATTCGCGCGATACTCGTCATCTCCTCGGGCAAAACGCAGGAAACGGACAATCTTTCCTCGTAATTCCAATTTCCTGATTTGAGATAACATTCCCCTTCCTCTCTCTTTATCTCGACAGCGCACTCCGTGCTGTAAGTGTCCACCGTGACCTCTTTTTCTTCCACGCCGAATACGGGTACTCTGAGCGCAACGGAGAGTTCCACCCTTATATCCGTATCGTCTTCTGCTCCGGATAAAACTATCCTTGCATCCTTAATATATCCGTAGAGATAAACGTCGTCCAAAGGCGTTACGTTTTCCCCTTCCAACTCCTCGCAAAAGGGCAAACTAAGCGACAAAGTCTTAATACCCGACTCCGTCTTGTACGCAAGATCGGCTATTGCCGTTCCCGACACGAGCAAACTACCGCGAGAGGGCTTGCCTTCCTTTAAGACCAAATCGGTGGTGAGCAAAACGATTTTTTCCACCCTTTCTCCGCTCTCGAAGTCCTCACCGACGTCAAATACACCCTCGGCAACCTCTTTGAGTACGCTTTCTTTGACCGTTGCCGTCTTTTTGCAAAAATTTTCTCCTTCCTCGCACGTAACGGCCCTTTTAGACACGCCTATTATCTCTATCTCGACTACGGCGCGCGCCTTGACCACGCTCTCACTCGTATCCAAAACTTCGGTGTCTAATACCTTACCAAAAGCAAAAAGTTTGCTCGTTGCGTCCACCTCGCCCTCTATACGAGTTTTGAAATCGGAATAGTAGTCCAAAGCCTCTATATCACCGTCCTCGGTGAGATACAACGCCTTAAAATTGACACGCCCCGTCACCGAAGCCTCTTCGCCCAACGCCTCTACGGTCAAAGCAACCGCATCCGAAGTCACCCCAAGCAAGGACGAGATAGGATCGTCGGCTTTTAATTCACATTCCACCTCGATTTGCGCCGTCGCCTTACGCGACACGTAATCGGTATTTATAATGCCTGTATTCTTTTCCATATAGTCCTCCCAATAACTTTTCTCTACATTTTATTCGGAGGACCGCCGTTTATTCCTCTTTGACGGGATAAATACGAACGATTTTTGTCAAAAGATCGGAGTAAGAGAAAGTCGCCGTCTCCTCTCCGCTACGAAAAGAAAAAACGGCAGGGTAAAGATCAACGATCTCCCCTATCCTCTCCACGAATTTATTTCTGCCCGTGTTGA
>JAFVTA010000070.1 GCA_017503525.1 Clostridia bacterium
CCAAGGCTGTTCTTGGGCAACATACCCTTAACCGCTTCGTAAACGGCAAGGTCGCTCTTCTCTTCCATCATCTTCTTGTAGGAGATTTCTTTAAGACCGCCGATATAACCGGTGTGGTATCTGTAGAATTTGTTTTCCAACTTCTTACCGGTAAGCACCGCTTTGTTGGTGTTGATAACGATTACGAAATCGCCGGTATCTACGTTGGGAGTGAAGGTCGGTTTATTTTTACCGCGAAGTACGGACGCTACTTGGCTAGCAAGACGGCCCAAAGGCATACCTGCCGCATCCACGACGTACCATTTTCTTTCAACCGTTTCGGCTTTTGCCATATAGGTTTTCATAATATGCTACTCCTTATTTCGTGTGTATTTTTCTTTTTTCATTTTCTGCTTACGCCTGCGGTTTGCAACCTTCAAAAATCCGTTCAACTAACGGGGAAAAACAGGTTTTTCAAGGTGTTCCCCTTGGCTTGCTTATTTATTGTATTATGAAAAGAAATTTAAGTCAAGCTGTTTTGCGCGTACTTTTTCAACTTTTTTTATTTTTTTTGAAAAATTTTCACCTTTTTGGAAAACTCTCGTTTTTTTCCATAATTTATTATATATACTACAGGTTTTTTGTAAAACAGCCCTTTCTTTTTATTGCTTTTTTTGTAGAATTGCGTTATAATGATTACGTTGAACGTAAAATTTTTGGAGGATACACACTTATGCCTTTAGTCACTACTACCGAGATGTTTAAAAAAGCGTATGCAGGTAAATACGCTATCGGTGCTTTCAACGTAAACAACATGGAAATGATCCAAGCGATCGTCGAAGCTGCTAACGAGGAAAAATCCCCCGTTATCTTGCAGGTTTCCGCAGGCGCAAGAAAATACGCTAACCCCGTATATCTTAGACACCTCGTTCAAGCTGCAGTAGAAACGACGGATATCCCCGTTGCTATGCACCTTGACCACGGCGCGGATTTTGAAATTTGTAAAGCTTCCATCGACAGCGGCTTTACTTCCGTCATGATCGATGCTTCCTCCCACCCTTGGGAAGAAAACATCGCCATCACCAAGAAAGTCGTTGAATACGCGCACGACCACGGCGTCGTTGTTGAAGCGGAACTTGGCAAACTCGCAGGTATCGAAGACGACGTAAACGTTGATGCAGCTGACGCACAGTTCACTTCCCCCGACGAAGTAGAAGAATTCACCGCAAGAACGGGTATCGACTCCCTTGCAATCGCTATCGGTACCAGCCACGGCGCTTATAAATTCAAGCCCGGTCAAGATCCCAAACTTCGTTTGGATATCTTGGAAGAAATCGGCAACAGATTGCCCGGCTTCCCTATCGTATTGCACGGCGCTTCTTCCGTTCCTCAAGACAAGGTTGCACTCGTTAACAAGTTCGGCGGCCACATGCCCGATGCAATCGGTATCCCCGAATCCGAACTTCGCAAAGCAGCGCAAATGGCAGTTTGCAAAATCAATATCGACTCCGACCTTCGCGTAGCGTTCACCGCAGCGATCCGTCAACACTTTAGCGAACAGCCCAGCCACTTTGACCCCCGTCAATACCTTGGCGACGCGCGCGCTATGATGAAAGAACTTGTAAAACACAAAATCGTTAACGTACTTGGCTCTGCCGGTAAAGCGTTTTAATTGATATGGTAAAAAACGACCCGTTGGGAACTCCAACGGGTCGTTTTTTACGTGAATTGAAAAGCGTTGCTTTTCGTAAATAGCCGACTTCGTCGGCGTTATCGTAATATTTCCATAACGTCTTGCTTTGCAAGACAATTCACTCAAAAAATAATTCCCGACGGTTATCCGTCGGGAATTGATTTTTTTAACTTGTCGATTAAAGTTCTGCGAAGTATTTAATCGTTCTAACCATCTGGCTGGTGTAGGAGTTTTCGTTGTCGTACCAGGAAACAACCTTAACGAGGGTAGTACCGTCGCCCATGGGCATGCACTTCGTCTGCGTAGCATCGAAGAGGGAGCCGTAGGTGATACCGATAACGTCGGAGGAAACGATTTCTTCTTCCGTGTAGCCGAAGGATGCGGAAGCCGCTGCCTTCATTGCTGCGTTTACGGTAGCTGCATCAACTTCGCCTTCGCAAACTGCAACGAGCTGGGTAAGGGAACCGGTGGGAACGGGAACGCGTTGTGCGCAACCGTCAAGAACGCCGTTGAGTTCGGGGATAACCAAACCGATTGCTTTTGCTGCGCCGGTGGAGTTGGGAACGATGTTCACAGCTGCTGCACGAGCACGGCGAAGGTCGCCCTTTCTGTGAGGACCGTCAAGAACCATTTGGTCGCCGGTGTAAGCGTGGATCGTGGTCATATAACCTTTCTTAATCTTGGAAAGCTTGTTCAACGTGTTTGCCATGGGAGCAAGGCAGTTCGTGGTGCAGG
>JAFVTA010000071.1 GCA_017503525.1 Clostridia bacterium
AATAGGGTATGACGGCGGTTTCTTTTTTAAAAAAATGGTGTATCGGTATTTTGGTGCTTTCCTGCGTATTGTACGCATGGGTATTGAGCCGAACGCAAAGTGTGTACATAGGAAAAAGCTTTTATTTCCTCGTTTGCGCAACCGAACACGTTGAGGCCGATACCTTGGATATACGTTTAGACGGCGGCGCAGGGTATCCTTTGCAGGGTACGGGGGTTGCGCTTGCGGTGTATTTGAAGGCGGAAGAGGGGCTTGCGGTACAAACGGGCTTGGCGGAACAAGGGCAAAAGCTTTCTCTTATCAAACGGAGCGTAGAATATTTGCATTTCAAAACTCGCGCCGATAAAAAAAACGCCTCGTTATACACGGGCGCGTTGGATAGCTTATATGGTTTTTTACAGGTTTTAAGCGGAGAAATCACTCGTTTGGATAAAGGCGCGACGCAACAGTCGACAAAGCGCACGCTGCAAACGCTATCGCGTTTATTTTCTTATCATAAAGAGGAATATGAAAGGGCGTATCCTGCTTATGCGCGTCTTTGCGAAAGCGTGGAAGGGCAATTCAAAGAACTTACGGCAGATACGGTATTTGTCAATGATTTAAGATATTTACTCTGCGAATTAGCCGTGGGGTATTTAGAATTAGCGGAAGAGTTTTCTATATAAATAAAAAAATACAGCCAACGAAAGTTGACTGTATTTTTTGGAGCTACTGGCCGGATTTGCGCCTTTAGCGGCGCGCCCCGCTCGGCAATTATCAATTGCCGATTTTGCCTGACGAATAGGGGAAAGTCCAAGCGCACAAGGCAAAACGCTCACTCCCGTTCGCGGCTCCCACCCTCAAGTCCGTCCAGACCCGTATTGAAATAAAAAAATACAGCCAACGCAAGTTGACTGTATTTTTTGGAGCTACTGGCCGGACTTGAACCGGCGACCTGCTGATTACGAATCAGCTGCTCTACCGACTGAGCCACAGTAGCAATCGCTTGGAACAGCTTATTCATTATACCTAATCAAAAAGAAAAAAGCAAGCGTTTTTCCGTATTTTTCTTAAAAAATTTTACAAGCGGACAAGTTTTTTATCTTTTCATATGAAAAGGCTTTCTTTTGTAGGCGCACAGTAGAGTAAACCGTGCGTTTTTTCCGCGAAAGCGTCTTTTTTAAAGCATGCTTTGGCAGTGCCCGTAAGGCAGTTTTTATCGTGCGCTCTTGCAATTACGGGTAAGGGGGAAAGAGAAAGTGCGGATAACACTTCGTTTTGAGCCTTTCTTGCCGCCAAAACACGCAGGTATAACGGGGTTTGTAAGCAATCCCGTATCAAAGCTTCTTCGATATTTAAAAGGTTTTGAAGGGCAATACGGCGTATGCGAGAGGAAGTGTATCTTGCGGAAGTGAGTGCCGCCTCAAGCGTTTGACTTTCGCCTGCCGCGCGCTTGAATGCGTTTTCCAAGCCTTCGGTGCAATCGCAAACCTTCGCAATCTCCTTTGAGGGCTTGCAAAGTAAAGCGTATTTTTCCAGCGCGTCTAACTTATCTTCTAACGCGTTAGGAAGTTCCTTTTCCACAAAATAGGGTAGTTGTCCTCTCACCGAGCGTTTTTCTTGGATTGCCAAGCGGATTGCGCTTGCCGAAGAGAACTTTTCCTGCAAATCATTGTCGTTATAACCGCTGCCCACCCGTTGAATGGGTAAAATTTCAATGTCCGCGCCCTTATCCAAGATTGCGCGAGTATACTCCAAGCCCAAAATATTATTCGGCGAAGAAAGCAAATCAAGGGGCAAGAATCCTGCCCAAGCCTGCGCGCGGGCTTTGGGATAGCTTGCGCCCGTTGCAAGGCTTTCTTTAATTTTAGCGGATACCTCTTCGGGTTCGTGGTTAAGATAGCGCGCGCCGAGCATAAACGCCGTTTTATCCGCGGTTTCCGCGCCGAAAGCAAGCGTTTTTACGGCAGGAATTTGCGAAAGAATAGAAATTGCGCCTTTTGCAAACAGCTCTGCGTTCGAGGTAGCGAAAACGGTGGGCAATTCCAAAACGATATCCGCGCCCCCTAAAATTGCATGACGGGCGCGCGTAAATTTATCCAAAATCGCAGGCTCGCCGCGTTGGACGAAATTTCCGCTCATAAGGCAAAGCACGGCGTCCGCGCCCGAAAGCCGTTTCGCCTCTGCGATTTGATATAAGTGCCCGTTGTGAAAGGGGTTGTATTCGCAAATTATCGCGCAAATTTTCATATATTTTCTTCCTATTCTCTTTACAAGAGAAAAAATGTGTGCTATAATAGAAATGACGGACAAAATTCAATGTCTAAAACTATTATACACCAAAACGAAAAATAAATAAAGCGTTTTAAGGAGATAAATTATGAGGAATATTCTTGACGAGATCAAAGAAAAGACGAAAGCCCTTCAAAAAACCATCGTGCTTTGCGAAGGCGAGGACAAAAGAGTGGTAAAAGCGGCGGCTGACGCTACGAAAGAGGGGGTTGCAAAAATCGTTTTGCTTGGCGACGAGGCGGAGATTAAAGCGGCAAACCCCGATATCGATTTGACGGGCGTGACCGTCATCAATCCTTTGACCTCGGACAAACTCCCCGAGTACAATGCAAAACTGTGCGAGCTCCGCGCGTCCAAGGGTATGACGCCCGAACAAGCGGCGAAACTTTTGCAGGACGGTACGTATTTTGGCGCTATGATGCTTAAAATGGGGGACGTAGACGGTTTGGTTTCGGGCGCGTGCCATTCGACGGCAAACACCCTTCGTCCCGGGCTTCAAATTATTAAAACGGCAAAGGGCGTTTCGTCCGTATCCAGCTTCAACCTCATGATTTGCCCCCCTCAAGGCAATCAATACTGCCCCGACGGTATGGTATTTTTCGCGGACTGCGGTTTGAACCCTACCTATACCAGCGAAGGGCTTGCAGAGTGCGCTATCGCAACGGCGAACTCGGCAAAGGCAATCACGGGTATCGATCCCAAGGTTGCGATGCTTTCCTTCTCGACCATGGGCAGCGCAAAGCACGATAACGTTTCCATGGTAGCGGAAGCGGTGAAAATTGCGAAGGAGAAAGCTCCCGAACTCAAACTTGACGGCGAATTGCAATTCGACGCGGCAATCGTACCTTCGGTAGCGGCGTTGAAAGCACCTAACTCCGACGTAGCAGGCAAGGCGAACGTCTTTATTTTCCCCGACCTGCAGGCAGGAAATATCGGGTATAAGATTGCGGAACGCCTCGGCGGTTTCATGGCGGTAGGTCCTATCTGCCAAGGCTTTGCAAAGCCCTTGAACGATTTGTCGCGCGGCTGTAAATCGGAAGATATCGTAGCGGCTGTAGCTATTACCGCATTACAAACTCAGTTATAAGGAGAGAAAAAATGAAAGTTTTAGTTATCAATTCGGGAAGTTCTTCCCTCAAATATCAGCTTATCGATATGGAAACGGAAGGCGTTATCGCAAAGGGTAATTGCGAGCGTACCGGTATCGACAAATCCAAGCTCACGCATAAGGCAAAGGGGCTGGAAGTTGTCGTTGAAAAGGATATGCCCGACCACAACGTTGCGGTATCCCTCGTATTAAAAGCGCTCACGGACGCACAGCACGGCGTTATTTCTTCGATGGACGAAATCGACGCGGTAGGTCACCGTGTCGTAGCTTCGGGCGAGGCGTTCAAAAAACCCACGCTTGTGACCGAAGAAACCATGATCACCATGGAAGAAATCAAGGACCTTGCGCCCTTACATAACCCTGCGGCAATCGTAGGCGTTAAGGCTTGTCAAGCGGCTATGCCCGGCAAACCTATGGTTTTGGTATTCGATACCGGCTTCCATTTCACGATGCCCGATTACGCGTATATGTACGCAATCGATTATAACCACTACGAACAGTATAAGATTAGAAGATACGGCGCGCACGGCACCAGCCATAAGTTCGTATCCCAAGAAGCGGCAAAATATCTCGGCAAAAAGCCCGAGGAGCTTAAAATTGTCACCTGCCACCTTGGCAACGGCTCGTCCATTACGGCGGTTGACGGCGGTAAGTGCGTAGATACTTCCATGGGCTTTACGCCTCTTGCAGGCGTGCCTATGGGTACGCGTAGCGGCGATATCGACTTCGCGGCGGCGGAATACCTTGCAAAGAAAGAAGGCATGGACGTTTCCGCGGCACTTAACTACTTGAATAAAAAGTGCGGTATGCTCGGCATTTCGGGTGTTTCCAGCGACTTCCGCGATTTGACGGCGGCAGCGGATAACGGGAACGATCGCGCAAGACTTGCGCTTGATATGTTCTCGTACGCTTGTAAGAAATACGTTGGCGCGTATGCGGCGGCAATGAACGGTGTAGACTGTATCGTATTCACCGCAGGCGTAGGCGAAAATACTTCGTGCGTGCGCGAGGCGATTTGCGAAAACATGCAATACATGGGGCTTGAAATCGACAAGGAAAAGAACCTTGAAAAGAACAACGGCGCTATCCGCGATATCACGGGTAAGAACTCCAAAGTTAAGGTTTTGATTATTCCCACTAACGAAGAGCTCGTAATTGCAAGGGAAACGGTAGAATTATTATAAAAATTCGAAAAATCCCCCGAAAAATAAGTTGACAAAGTCATTCAAATATACTATACTTGTAAAGTCGGTTTTATGATGATTATAGATATCAGAAAGCTCAATGCGCAAAAAAAGTATTCGGGGAGTATGGAGTTTGACTATTCCGCACCCGAAACGCTTATCGAAATCCCTTTCGTAAAGTTTTCCGCACCCGTCAAGGTTGCGTTTGAATACGAGCTTTACGAGGACGATTCCTTGGAGATCCGCGGTACGGTGTCTTATCGGTTAGAGGGGCAATGCTCCAGATGCTTAAAAGACGCGTTTGCGGAAATCGTCGGGGAACTGGACGCGTATTTCGAGCCTCGTAAGGATTACGAGGATTACGGATACACGAACGGCGTCGTGGATTTAACCAAAGCCGTAGAGGACGCCGTGATGGCAAGTATGCCGTTCACGCTTTCCTGCGGAGAGGATTGCAAGGAGCTTTCCTATAAGCAGTAAACCGCTTAAACAAGTAAAGAATAAAAACAAGAGGTGTTAAAATGGCAGTACCTAAGAGTAAACAATCCAAGAGCAGAACGAACAAGAGATTCGCAAACTACAAAGCAACGGCGGCAACCCTCGTAGAATGCCCTCATTGCCACGAGTATAAGGAAGCGCACCGCGTTTGCAAGAACTGCGGCTACTACGACGGCGTAGAAGTTGTTGCGCAGAAAGAAGAGAAAAAAGACTAATTTCGTCTAATGCAAAACTCATCAGACGGGTGGCTTTTAGCACCCGTCTTTTTGCGTTATATTCACTTATATAAAAATTAACCACGGTTAATTGCTTGACAAATACGCGAAAAAAGTGGTATAATCTTCTCAAAGGAGAGTACAATGAAAGAGAAATTTTCCATTACGGGAATGTCCTGTTCGGCTTGTTCTGCAGGGATAGAGCGTACGGTTGCGCGCGCCGAGGGGGTTGAACGCGTTGAAGTGTCCCTCATGGGCGAAAGTATGCTCGTAGAATATGACGAAAACAAGATTTCCACGCAAGAAATCATAGATACGGTTATCAATCTTGGCTATGGTGCAATGCTTTACGAAGAAAACGCCTTAAAGGAAAGAGCGCCTCAGCCCGATCGCTTAAAAAAGAGATTTTTCATTTCGCTTTGTTTGCTTTTGCCCTTGATGTTTTTCTCTATGGGCGGTATGGTCGGCTTGCATAGCTTAGACGAAAGGATAAGCGTGACGGCACAAATGCTGTTATCGATTGCAGTAATCGTTATCAACTTCAAGTTCTTTACGAGCGGTACGAAAGCGCTTATCAAGCGAGTGCCAAATATGGATACGCTCGTTTCTATGGGCGCGGCAGTTTCTTTCTTATATAGTTTGGTCTATACGGTTTTGCTGTATTTAGGCAAGGTAAGCCATGCGCATATGTTCTATGAATCCGCGGCAATGATTTTAACCCTCGTCACCCTTGGAAAGTGGTTGGAAGAAAAATCTAAACGCAAAACGGGGGACGAGATTGAAAAATTAATCAAGCTCATGCCTGCAACGGTGACGGCGGAGCGCGGCGGCGCGGAAGTCAAGCTTGCCTTTGCGGATATCCGTCAAGGGGAAGTGTTAATCGTAAAGCAGTGCGAATATATCCCCGTAGACGGGAAGATTATCGAAGGGCACGGCTTTATAGATCGCGCGGCAATCACGGGGGAGAGTATGCCCGTCGAAGTGCAGGAAGGGGATAAAGTGACAGGCGCGGATATCGTCGTAAGCGGATACTTGAAGGTGCTCGCGGAAAAAATCGGCGCGGATACCACCCTTTCTCAAATTATCAAAATGGTCAAAGAGGCAGGAGCAAGCAAAGCGCCCTTGCAAAAGATAGCCGATAAAATTGCAGGGATTTTCGTCCCTGCCGTCACGGCGATAGCGCTGTTCACTTTTTTGATTTGGCTTGGGATAAGCTACGATATCGCAAAAGCGGCAAACTATGCGATTAGCGTTTTGGTTATTTCCTGTCCTTGTTCTTTGGGGCTTGCAACGCCCGTAGCAGTAATGGCGGCAACGGGTAAGGGCATGTCGCTGGGGATCCTATACAAAGACGCGGAAGCCTTGCAAAACGCAAAGGATATCAACTGCGTACTGCTGGATAAAACGGCTACCCTAACGGTGGGCAAACCCAAGGTGACCGACTTTGTCGCCTACAAGGAAAACGAAAAAGAATTGTTGAGGTTGGCGGCTTCGATTGAGAGCCGTTCCAACCACCCCATAGCGGAGTGTATCCGCGCTTATTGCGAGCAAGAGGTGGGGCAGGTACGCGTTGAAGTAAATGATTACGCCTATATAACGGGCAAAGGTGCAAGCGCAAGTTTGGACGGAAATACCTATTATTTAGGCAATCGTAAGTTGATTGCAGGGGTGGACGATAAAAAGGCGTACGCCTTGGAAAAGGAGTATTCTGCGCAGGGTAAAACGGCGGTATATTTGGCAAGCGATAAACAGCTTTTGGCTGTATTTGCGATTGCCGACACCTTAAAAGAGGAAAGCAAAGAGGCGGTTGCGCTGTTAAAAGCGAAAGGTGTCCGCGTAGGCATGCTTACGGGGGATAACGAGCAGGTGGCAAAAGCGATTGCAAAGGAAGTCGGTATCGAGGATTATTTTGCAGAGGCATTGCCCGAGGATAAAGCGAAAGCGGTTGCAAGAGTGCAAGAGGTCGGCGGTTTCGTTGCTATGGTCGGCGACGGTATTAACGACAGTCCTGCGTTGAAAGCGGCGAATATCGGCGTTGCAATGGGCGACGGTACGGATATCGCCATGGATGCCGCGGATATCGTGCTTTCTCGCGGTGACTTGCGTTTAGTGGATACCATGGTCGAGTTGAGTAAGGCGACCGTACGCAATATCAAGCAAAATTTGTTTTGGGCGTTCTTCTATAACTGCGTGGCGATTCCAATTGCCGCAGGCGTATTCGCGTTTGCAGGCTTTACGCTTAATCCCATGATTGCGGCGGCTTGTATGTCCTTAAGCTCGCTATTCGTGGTTAGCAACGCGCTTAGATTGACGAGATTCGGTAAAAAGAAAGAGGAGGTAAACGATATGAAAAAGACGATTAAGGTAGAAGGTATGATGTGTCCTCGCTGCGTAGCGCACGTGACGAAAGCGCTTCAAAGCGTAGAGGGCGTTAGCGAGGTGGAAGTGAATCTTAAAAAGAAAACGGCAACCTTTTTAACGGACGGTACGGTAGCAGACGAAAGAATTGTAGAGGCAATTACCGAGGCTGGCTACGAAGTAAAGTAAACGACAAAATTTTCTTTGCTATGACAAAATAAAACAGAAAAGAATATATGCGCATATGTTATCCTATTGCAAACCCTACAAGGAGGATACATATATGTCGCAAATGTTGCTTTTGGATAAACGCACGCAAGGCTTAATCGAGGATTACGTTCCGCAAGGGGAAATTCTCGAGGGCGTTGTGTGCTTTTTTTCTGTGTTTGCCGATTACACAAGAGTGAAAATTTTGTCCGCGCTCGCAATCAGCGAAATGTGCGTGACCGATCTTTCCCGAATTTTGGAGATTAACCAAACCACCGTTTCCCACCAACTCCGTTTTTTGAAGAGCGCAGGGATTGTAAAAAGCTGTCGTCAGGGCAAAATCGTCTTTTACAGCCTCGTGGACGACGGCATAAACGACGTGATTTTGAAAGGGATAGAATTTTTAGGGTGCTAAACCCTTGCAAAATCCGTCGATTTGGTATATAATATTGTCGTATGCGCGATTTAAAGGAAAAATTATGCCTTTTACCCGACGCCCCCGGCGTGTATATCATGCAGGATAAGGACGGCGTCGTTATCTACGTCGGGAAAGCCCGTATTCTCAAAAACAGAGTACGGCAGTATTTTCACGCCTCGGCAAAACCCGAAAAGGTGCTTGCCATGGTGGAAAATATCGCGGACTTTTCCTATATCATTACGCAAACGGAAATCGACGCGCTCGCGCTTGAAAATAACCTTATCAAGAAGTACAAGCCTAAGTACAACATACTCTTGAAGGACGATAAAACCTATCCGTATATCAAGGTGCATACCAAAGAGGATTTTCCGCGCGTTTCGATTACGCGTAAAATCAAAAAGGACGGTAAGTATTTCGGCCCGTTCATGGGCGGTGTGCGCGTTGGCGAGCTTTTGGATATCATAAGCTCGGTGTATAACGTGCGCACTTGTACCACCGTGATCAACGAAAAATTGAAAAAGCCCTGTCTTGCGCACCATTTGGGTCGTTGCCTTGCGCCATGCGCGCATATGTGTACGCGCGACGAATACGGCGAACGGGTCAAGCGCGTGCTTTCGTTTTTGGACGGGAACTATGAAGAAGCGGAGGAGATTTTAAAGGAAAAAATGCTCCGCTTTGCCGAAAATGAAGAATTTGAGCTTGCGATGGAGTACCGTGAAAAGCTTAACATGCTTTCTAAACTCAAATTAAAGCGTATCACCGCCTTAAACCGCGCTTTGAACGCGGATATTATCGCGTTAAAGACGAATTTTATCTATTCTTCGGTCAACGTGCTCGTGACGAGAGTAGGGATTATGCAAGGGAGCAGTAATTTTGCGTTAGAGGATAGCTCGCTGACGGAAACGGACGCATTGACGGCGTTTATTGCACAGTTTTATTCCTCGCACGAACTTCCCGAAGAAATTATCGTGCAGGATTTTTGTGAAAAGGAGCTTTTGGAAAACTATTTCCTCGAACGCTTTGATAAAAAAGTCGTTATCACGCAAGCAAAACTCGGGGCGAAGAAACAGCTTTTGGATATGGCGGAAAAGAACGCCGCCGATTATCTTGCCAAGTCGGTGGATAAGATCAAGCACAAAAACGATATGACGAAAAACGCCTGCGAAAGGTTAAAGGATATTCTTGGACTTACAAAATATCCCAAGCGTATGGAATGTTATGATATTTCCAACATTAGCGGCGTGGATAAAGTCGGGTCGATGGTCGTGTTTATCGACGGTGAGGCGGATAGAAACAGTTATCGCCGTTTCAAGATAAAAACGGTCGAGGGCGCCAACGATTACGCTTCCCATCAAGAAATGATGAGAAGACGGCTTGCCAAGCTCGGCACGGACGAAGAGGAGCGTTTTCCCAAGCCTGACCTAATCGTAATAGACGGGGGCAAGGGGCAGCTTTCCGCCGTCAAAGAAGTTTTTGACGAGTGCGGTATTACGGACATTGAGCTTATCTCTCTTGCGGAGCGCGAGGAGGAGGTGTTTACCCTCTTCCAAGAAGAGAGCATCCGTATCGATCACCGCGATTATGCCTTAAAAATGCTCCAACGCCTGCGCGACGAGGCGCACCGCTTTGCCATTACCTATTTTAGAAGTTTGCATTCCAAACGAAACCTTGCCTCCGTTTTAGAGGAAATCGACGGCGTGGGCAAGAAAAAGCAAAAAGCGCTCATGGATAAATTCGGTACGATCGATAAAATCATGAACGCTACGGAAGAGGAACTTTGCCAAGCGGAAGGGATTGGCAAGGAGCTTGCCAAGAAAATTAAAGCCCATTTTAGAGAGAACTTATGAAAACGCAATTAAAATATCCGCTTATCGTATCCGATTTCGACGGAACCCTAGTCAACAAAGACGGTACGATTAGTTTGGAAAATTCAAAAACCATTCGGGAATATATTGCCTCTGGGGGTAAGTTTGCCATATCGACGGGCAGACTTCCCGCAGGTATTTTACCAAGGGCAAAAGAGCTTGGGCTTTCGGGTATGGTATGCGCTTGTCAAGGTGCGATTATCATGGATATCGAGAGTAAAGAGCTGGTATCTTCGGCTAAACTTTCCTTTGAAACGACCTTGAAAATCGTTAAAAAGATGGAAGAAATGGGCTTGCATATCCATATCTACGATTTATGGGACTTCTATTCAAACACGGACGACGGCGCGTTGAAGATTTATGAAAATGCCGTTCGGGGCAAAGCGAAACTTGTTTTGGATAAACCGCTTTCCAAATTCGTGGAAGAAACTAAGTTTGAAAGCTACAAAGTGCTTGCTATGGTGAGTAAAGAGGAGAACGCAAGGGTGTATGAAGAGCTCCGAAAGGCGAATTTCGAAGGCTGTGAAATTACGAGGAGCTCCAACTATTTGGTGGAAGTAATTAACGCAGGTTATTCCAAAGGGACGGCGGTGGAGTTTTTGGCAAACTATTACGGTGTTCCCTTGGAGCAGACAATTGCCATAGGCGACCAGCAAAACGATTTGCCTATGATCAAAAAAGCAGGGCTTGGAATTGCCGTGCAGAATGCGGACGCAGCCTTGAAAGAGGCGGCGGATTGCGTTTGTGCGTTTACGAATGAAGAAAGCGCGGTAGCAAGGATTATTAAGAAATACACATATTAGGATAAAGATGTTAGAAATTTTGGCGCCGGCAGGCAATATAGAATGTGCGTTCGCCGCGATGAACAGCGGAGCAGACGCTATATATTTAGGGCTTAACGCTTTCTCCGCCCGTCAGGGAGCAGATAACTTTGACGGGACGGAGCTTTTTGCCGTGCTCGAAAAGGCGCATTTTTGCGGCGTTAAGGTTTACGTTGCCATGAATACGATCGTCAAGGACGAGGAGCTTGCCAACTTTTTTAACTCGCTCGTTTTTGCTTGGAACTTGGGCGCGGATGCGATTATTTTGCAAGATCCGTTCTTGGGTAAGCTTATCCACCAAAAATATCCCCAAATGGTATTGCATTTGAGCACGCAGGCAGGCGTTTGCAATATAGACGGAGCAAAATTTGCCAAAGCGTGCGGTTTTTCGCGCGTCATTTTGGCAAGGGAAACGCCTCTTCATGAAATCCAAGAAATCGCAAGGATAATCGAAACGGAAGTATTCGTGCAAGGCGCGCTTTGTACGGCTTTTTCGGGGCAATGCTATTTTTCCTCCTTTGCGGGTGGAAACAGCGGCAATCGAGGCCGTTGTAAACAACCCTGCCGTAAACAGTACGCGTACGATAGAAACGGCAATACGGAAAAATGCTACGCGCTTTCTCTTTCCGATTTATGCGTAGGGGAAGATATACAAAAACTCGTATCCGCAGGGGTGACTTCCTTTAAGATTGAAGGGAGAATGCGCCGTAGTGAATACGTCGCGGCGTCGGTGCGCTATTACCGTACTCTTTTAGACGGCACGGGGAACAAGGAAACGGCGTTATCCGATTTAAAGCGTACCTATAATCGCGGCAACTATACCAAAGGGCTTGCGTTCGGTCAGGATAAGCGCTTGTTATCCACGGCGGTACAGGGGCATTTGGGCGAAAAAGTGGGCGTTGTCAAGGTTATAAACGGTAAATTTTTCGTTGAAAGCAAGTTTAAACCCCGTCAAGGCGATGCCTTTAAAATTTTACGCGAAGGCAAGGAAGTGGGCGGCGCAAGCTTTTCCAAAGCCGAAGGCAGAGGGTTTACGCTCTACTCCAAACACCGTTTGAAAAACGGCGACGGCGTATTCGTGACGACGGATACCGAAGTCAACGAACGGGTATTGAACGAGGAAAGAAAGGGCAAAGTGTCGTTATCGCTCACCTTTAAGGAAAAGGAAAAAGCCATTGTAGAGGGCAACGGAGTTTCCATATGTTCCGATTTTCCTTTGCAATCCGCGCAAAGCCGTCCTTTGACGAAGGAAGAACTGGAAAGCTGTTTTTTAAAAACGGACGGGCTTTCCGCCGAGATAGAGTTTACGAAGGTAGACTTGCAGGGGAATATCTTTATCCCCAAATCCGAATTGAACGGGTTGAGAAGAGCCTTTTTCACCGCTTTAAAAGAAAGGGCGGTAAGCCAAGGCAGGGAGCCAATCCCCGAATACTCGCCCGCGATTCCTGCTTTGACGGGGAGGAACGGAAAAACGGCGGTGCTTGCCACAGATTTTGAGGGAGTACAAGCGGATATTGCCATTTATAAGCCCGATGATATGCGCGCGACCTTGCCCGAAAGTTTTATAACGGGCGATTTTGAGAAATATATTGCCTATCCTGCGTTTTGTACGCACGCGGACAGCCGTCGTTTGCAAGAATGGCTTACGCAGGCGGACATACAAGGCGTATATGCGGAGAACTACGCAGGGATTGAATTTGCCAAAGCAAACGGGTTGAAGGTGTTTGCAGGCACGGGTTTGAACTTGATTAACTCCCTGTCGATAGGCGAATTTTTATCCATGGAAAACGCAAGCTATTACGCGCTCTCCAAGGAATGCAACGAGAAAGAAGGGGCAGGGCTCATCAGCGATAAAGCTTTTGCGCTTACCCTTGGGAATATCAAGCTTA
>JAFVTA010000072.1 GCA_017503525.1 Clostridia bacterium
AATTGTTGTTCCCAAGGTAATAACGTCACCCTTTGGATTTTGATCGCTTTGCTCGTCCTCGGCTCGAAAGACGGGTTCTTCTGCTCGAACGTGTTTAGCGGCTGCGGCTTGCCCATCGTGGCAGCCCTTCTCTTCTGCCTTTATAAAAACGGTACGTTAGCGTCCATTCTTACTCCCCCCTGCAACTGCGGTTGCGGCTGCCATTGATTCGTTTCACTTTTTTCTCCTTGTATGCTCTAAAAAACCGAGGTCGGCTGTCCGACCTCGGTTTTTTTAACTAATCGACAGCAAAGCGACGGCAAGCGCGCCGACGGCTACGCCTATCCATTGCCACCACTTCAGCTTTTCCTTAAAGAAATATACGGACGCGACGGAAGTAATCGCCAAGCCCCCCACCGCTATGGCAGGATAAATCAAATTCGGCGACAACGTGCTGGTTGCCAAAATAACAATAAACATATTCCCAAGCGCGCTGCTCATCCCTGCCCCCAAGGGGTACACCCAAGAGGTTTTGACAATCTTTTTCACGTCGGGCTTTTCGCTTACAGCAAATACGGCAAAGCAGATAAGCGCGGAAAGCAATACCGCAAAGAACATGAACATAGAGCCGTGTTCGCCGTTAAAATCGATTTGCTGCTGTTTTTGGAAGATCGCGCACCCTGCGTTTGCAAGGAATACAATGGCGGCGTACCCCAACCATTTAAGAGAAATTTTTTCCTCGGATTTCTTACCCGAATACAAGCTCAAACACAAGGAAATGACAACCAAGACAAGCCCCGACACGACGAGGGGCGCTTTTTGAATATTCCAAGTACCCCAAAACGCAAAGCCCCATACGGTCGTACCGATTAAAGAAAGCTGTTGCATGAGCGCCGTAAGCGAAGTAGGGCCGACGGCAAGCGCTTTGATTAGGCTAATCATAATCCCCGCGTAGCAAACGCCAAAGCCGAGAGAATAAAGCAAGGCTTTAGGCTCAAAGCTGAAATCAAACGCGTAAATCACGCCCCAAGTCAAGCATGCGGAACTACATACTAAAAAGTTGTAAAACGGGGTTGTATTTTTCTCACCCTCATTTTTTTTGTTAAAACCCGTGCCTAAAAGACTTAAAACGGACATAAGCGCCACGGCGCTGATTAAGTATACGTACGGCATAAAGTATCCCTCGTTTCGTTATTAAATTTATTATATATCATTCCTCAAATCTTGACAAGTAAAATTATATAGGATTATTTTTAGATTTTTCTTTGTTTAATACTTGACAGTGCATGTTTTCCTTGCTATAATGAGACTGAATATTAGTCAATGTGGGGAAAAGAGAAAGGAGCACTATGGACAAGAAAGAAGTCTATTTCTCGCCGATAATGGAAATAACACTCTTTGCAGAGTGTTTTATCCGCACGTCCTTTGATAACGACTACAACAGCGACGACGATGACTGGGATGACGAAAACGCAAATCCCATAGGTGCTTTTTAAGAGGTGTACGCATGAAGAAAAAATCCATTTTCGCGGTAATGCTTGCCTCTACCTGCCTCTTTTTGAACGCAACGCAAATGGAGTGCCTGCAAGCATACGCACAAACGAATTATTCCCTATCCTCTTTCGTAATGCAAGAGGGCGCGGCAGTACGCTTAAAAAATTTGACGGACGAAAACGGCAATATCGTGGAAAGCAACGGTTTGCAATTCGCCGCAGAAATTAGCCCTGCCGAATACACGGCTTTGAAGCAAGCAGGCGCGCGCTTTGGCGCGGTAATCGTGGCAAAGGATTTGCTTAAAAATACGGAAATCAACGCCGAAACGGTATTCGGCGAAAACCCCGCATTTTATTTCAACAATGAAACGGGCGGCGATACCTCTAAAATTTCCATGCTTCATATCCCCAACGCAGGGTGCTACGACATCGACGAAGACCCGAATATTGAAATTTACGGCTCTATCGTCAATATCAAGCTGAACAACTTCACCCGTTCCTTCGTTGGCAGAATTTATGCGGCAATCCCCTACACGGACGCGCAGGGCGAAACCAAGTACACCTACCACTTCGCCCCCTACTTTAACGACGATATCAATAACAATTCCCGTTGTATCTATTACGTAGCCCAACGCGCCGTCGAAACAGAGGCGCAAAACGCCGCTATCCTCAATGAGAAATATATCCTTCCCTTTGCGGAAACGGACAGATATAAAAATTACACCTACCGCTATTTCGTGGAGCATTGTTATATCGTACATAATCCCGAGACCAACGAGCATGAAATCGCATATACCAAGGTACAACCCCTCTACGGCGTGCTCAATTCCAAAGTGACCGCAGAGCCGATTGTAAAGCCTACCCCCGAAGAAGATCCGCTCGCAGAGGCAATCAAGGATTTGAACTTCATTTACGATATCGACGCGTCCCTTGCAACCAACACGGGCTTGGTGTACGCCGCAGGCATGCAAACCTTGCGATTGTACTATGAAACGGCAGGCACCATTTCCGAACAACATCGATTTGATTCCCTTGCCGCCCTTCTAAAGGATTTCTTAGACGTCAACAAGGCAGGCTATAATTTTGGCTTGCATGTCAACGGCGACGGCTTTGACGAAGTTTGGACTGCCGATAAGGTAATGGACCCCAACGACCCCGAAAAGCAAATAGGTATTAAATTAATAGCGGGCGAAAGCGCCACAAAAAATAGGCACTTGCTTTTATCCAAGCATTTCTTCGATCACCTGCGAGCATTCGGCGTAGAAAGCGTGTCCTTCGATTTCCACTCAAGTAAAGATATTACAGGCGGAATGAAATTTGATGCCTACCAAGAAGAGTATTATCATACAGACGGCGAAGCAGATCATCCACTGCCAATCTACGACGAAAACGGGGTGTTGCAAGAATATCCCCCTTATAATTTAAAACGCGTTATGATTAAAATTGCTGACGTCACCCCTGACGGCGGCGTGCTGATTGAAATTGATCAATCCATGTCAAGCAATAAAGGCGAATACCACTTCGGGCACGTGGAATTCCACTTCCCCACAACAAACACAGCGGCATAATAAAAAAGAACGGAAAATTTTTCCGTTCTTTTTTGCTTTTATTTTTTATTATTTTCTTCGATAATCGTAATGCACTTCGCAAGCATACGCATTACGTGGAAGGGACCTTTAAAGGTATGCCCTTTGCAAGGGGGCTCGGTAGGCTTGCCGTCGCGGCGAAGATACCCGAACCATTCGCCGTATTCTCTATCCGAGAAATGCTTGAAGGCATAATCGCATACCTTATCGAAGATTTCTTTGTATTTTTCGTTTCCCGTATGGTAATAGAGCATAAGCGACGCGATTACCGTTTCGTTTTGGGGCCACCACAGTTTCATGTCGTGTTCGTACGCCTCTACGGGCATACCCAAAATGTCCTTGAAATAGATAATACCGCCGTATTCCTTATCCCAGCCCAAATCAAACGCATCGTTGAACATGGTTTCCGCAAAGGTAATCAATTCTTTGTCGCCACGCTTGATACCCTCTTCCAAAATAAACCAAGAGCATTCGATATCGTGCCCGGGGTTAATTACTCTGCAAGGGGAAGCCTCTAAAACGACTTCGTTATCCTCTGCGCGTACGTTTTCAAAGGTCGCTTTATATTCGGGTTTATAGAAACACTTGATATCCGCGATAAATTCCGTAATACAATCGTTATAGTAATCGTATCTTTCTTTATCCGCGTCGCGCACAATTGCCGCCACGTTTAACATGATCATGGGATTTGCAAGCGTTTTTAAGTTGCGCGTTTCCGCAAAGCCTTTCGGGGTAATCTTATAAGGATCGCTGGCGGGATTTTTATAAATGCCGTACACGAAATCGTAGTACTTCTTCGCCTCTTCTAAATACGCTTTATCCCCCGTCGCCATGTAATATTCGGCGTTTGCGATTATGTAGAAGGTTTCGCTAAAGAAATATCTGCGCTTTTGCAAAGGTTTGCCGTCGCGCGTGACTTTAAAATACATTCTCCCGTCCGCTTTGTCGATACAGTGCGCGGTGGCAAAATCGATACAGCTTTTCGCAAAATCAAGGTATTCTTGCTTTTTCTCAATATGATTGTAAATGTACGAGAACATCCAACCGCATCTGCCCTGCATCCAAACGCTTTTATCCGTCGAATACACCGTACCCGTTCTATCCAAACAGGTCAATACACCGCCGTATTCCTCGTCTACGCCGTTGTTCAACCAAAAGGCTACGCAGGAATTTAACAACTCGTCTTTGAATTGATTATATACTTGATTCATAGTGAACCCCTCCGTTAATCTAACTTTTAATATTGTACCACGCCCGTCCGTTTTTGTCAAGGCTTGTCCGCTATTTTTTAAAGAGTTTTTATCGCAACCGTCAAGCCTTTTACGATATCGCTTAAAGGCAGGGACGGTTGTTTGTTTTGGGTTTCGCAATAGGGCACGTGGATAAAGCCAACCCGTACGGGGCTGTTTTCAAACCGCGCAAGCAGGGTATAGAGCAAATCGTTGCAAACGTACACGCCTGCGGAGTAGGATACCTGCGCGTTTACACCCGATTTTTGTATTTCTTCCGCGATATTCCGCACGGGCAAAGTGGAAAAATACGCCGTCTTGCCCTTGGGAATAATCGGCTCGTCCTTGGGCTGGTTGCCCTTGTTATCGGGAATTTTTGCATACCGAAGATTTATCCCTACAAGTTCGGGTGTAATCCCCTCTCTTCCGCCTGCTTGACCGATACAAAGAATGATATCGGGTTGGAGTTCTTCCGCTTTTTGTATCACCGTTTCCGCCGTTTCGCCGAATACGACGGGTATGCGCAGTTTCGTAAGCTCGCACGAACCGATACGATCGGGCAGAAGAGAAACCGCCTCCCAAGAGGGATTGATCTCTTCTCCGCCAAACGGCTCGAACCCTGTTATGAGTAGTTTCTTCATCGTTATACCTCGATCGTTATTATAGCACTTCTCGGGTTAAAATGCAAGCCTTGCAAAGCCATTCAAAAAAAATTGAACAAAATTTTCAATACCTCTTTACAAATGCGTTTAAAGGTAGTATAATAATGATAATACTCGTTCTATCAGCGAGAAAAACTACGGTCGAAAAGGAGATTTATTATGGACCACAGAATTTATCTGCCTCTTCTTCTCGTCGTATTTTCCACCGTGATTACTCTGTGCTACGTTTTCGTACTCTTCCGCAGAGTTTCCCGTTTGAAAATCGGCAATAAGAAGGTTGAGGAGATACAAAAGTACATTCAAGACGGTGCAACCACCTTCCTCGTTCGCGAATACAAGTTGATTATTCCCTTCGTATTCGGTATCGGCGCGCTTTTGGCGGTGCTTGGCTTTATCCCTGCTTTAAAGGGTGCGGAAGGTATCGGCTGGCAAGTCGCAATTTGCTTTATCGTAGGCGCTTGTTTCTCCGCGCTTGCCGGTTGGATCGGTATGTCAATCGCTACCAAAGCAAATGCAAGAACGGCTATCAAAGCACAGGAAGAAGGTATGTCCGGCGCTCTTAAAACCGCTTTCGGCGGCGGCAGCGTACTGGGACTTTCCGTTGCAGGTTTCGGGCTTTTCGGCCTTTCTATGATCTTCCTCTTGGTTTACTTGATTACCAAAGATGTGAATGCGCCCGTTCAAATCTTGACGGGATACAGCCTCGGCTGTTCGCTTATCGCACTCTTCGCGCGCGTTGGCGGCGGTATCTATACCAAAGCGGCAGACGTTGGCGCCGACCTCGTTGGTAAGCTCGAAGCAGGTATCCCCGAAGACGACCCCCGCAACCCGGCTACAATTGCCGATAACGTTGGCGATAACGTTGGCGATATCGCGGGTATGGGTTCGGACTTGACCGAATCGTACGTAGGCTCGATTATCTCCTGTCTTACCATGGCGCTCTTTACCGGACTGTCCTTTAAGTTCATTCTCTTCCCTGTGCTCATTTGCGGCGTAGGTATTCTTGCCTCTGCGCTTTCCGTACTTATCGTGCGCGCGAGAAACTGGTCCGATCCGCATAAGGCGTTGAATATCGCCACTTACATAGCGACCGCGCTCGTCGTTATTGCCTCGGCGGTGCTTTCGATTGCTTATTTGAAAGCCTATAAGTTTATGTTCTGCGTAATCACGGGGCTTGTTTCCGGCGTTGTTATCGGGTTCGTTGCGGAACTGTATACCTCCGATAAATATAAATCGGTTAAACAAATCGCCGAAGAATCCCAAACCGGCCACGGTACGAATATTATCGCCGGTATGGGTGTCGGCATGAAATCCACTTGGCTGACTATCGCTTGCCTTGGCGTAGCGATCGGGCTTGCTTATTTCTTCGGCGGCGCGTACGGCATTTCCTTGGCGGCTGTCGGTATGCTTTGTACCGTTGGTATCACCGTATCCGTTGACGGCTACGGGCCTATCTCCGACAACGCAGGCGGTATCGCCGAAATGGCGCACCTGCCCGAAGATGTCCGCGGTATTACCGATAAACTGGACGCGGTAGGCAACACCACCGCCGCAATCGGTAAAGGCTTTTGTATCGGGTCTGCAACCCTTACCTCACTCGCCTTTATCGTGTCTTTCATAGAGGCCGTTAAAACGCATATCCCTCTTTTCGCCATTCAACTGAATAACCCCTGCGTGCTTATCGGTATGCTTGTGGGCGCAATGCTCCCCTACCTCTTCTCCGCTATGACAATCGGGTCGGTTGGTAAAGCCGCTAATGAAATGGTTGACGAAGTAAGAGCTCAATTTGAAAAAGATCCTGCTATCTTGGAAGGCAAGAGCGTGCCCGATTACAACCGTTGTATCGACATTTCCACGAAGGCATCCCTTCGCGAAATGATTGCCCCCGGTCTTTTGGCAATCCTCGCACCTGCCGTTGCAGGTCTCGTGCTTGGCGTTGCAGGCCTTGGCGGTTTGCTCATCGGCGGTTTGGTTTCGGCTATCATGCTTGCCGTATTTATGGCAAACGCAGGCGGCGCTTGGGATAACGCGAAAAAGTTTGTAGAAGGCGGCAATTTCGGCGGTAAAGGTAGCGAAACGCATAAAGCCGCTATCACCGGCGACACCGTGGGCGATCCTTTGAAGGATACCGCTGGCCCTGCTATGGATATTCTTATCAAACTTATGTCCGTTATTTCTCTTATCCTTGTGCCTGTACTCGTTAAGATTACTCCGCTTTGGGATATTATCTTGAAATTCTTTACAAACCTTTAAAAAACAATTAAATGAAACAGCCGCCCTTTTCGGGCGGCTGTTCTTTTGTGCGTTGAGGTCACCACGAAAAAAGCCACCCTTATGGGTGGCATTATCCAGGTTTCGCATGGGAAATTCCGACACCCCTAAAGGGGCCCCTCGGAAAGCGTCGGCAATAAATTGCCTCGCGCGAACCCGTCCGTTTCTTCGTCCTTCCCGATAAGGGCACCACGAAAAAAGCCACCTTTATGGGGTGGCATTCGTGGTGACCTTATCGGGACTCGAACCCGAGTTTGCGCCGTGAGAGGGCGCCGTCCTAACCGCTAGACGATAAGGCCTTATCTAATTTGCTTATGTAGTATATCACATTTTTTGGAGAATATCAACTGTTTTTCCCCTATTATCATAAAAAAAACCGAACGGCGAAGAAATTTTCTTCGCCGTTCCGCTCTTTTTTAGTCTTCCAAACCTTCGTTAAGCTTTGCAAGCAATGCGTCCAAGTCTTCGCCGTGAACCGCAACCGCTTGGGCAACCGTTTCACCGTGCGCCATTGCGCAACCGAAACAATGCATACCTGCCGCCATCAAAATTTCAGGCGCGTTGGGGTTGATTTGCAAACATTCTGCAATCAAAGTATCTGCCGTAATTTTAGCCATTTTTTTATTCTCCTTTTTTTCTTTTCTTATTTATAACCCGAAATCACGTTCGTCAAACGGGTTTTTCCCTTACTTAAAATAATTTACGCCGCTTTCAAAAATCTTCATATCGAAGTTGCCCTCGACGTTCTTATACAAGTTCTCGCCGATACGCTCGCTGTGACCCATTTTACCAAGCACTCTGCCGTCGGGGGAAGTGATACCCTCAATCGCCCACATGGAACCGTTGGGATTAAACGGCGATACCATGGTCGCGTTGCCGCTTAAATCCGCGTACTGCGTTGCGATTTGACCGTTCGCTTTCATCTTTTCCAGCTCGGCAATCGGAGCAACGATTTTGCCCTCGCCGTGGGATACGGGTACTTTATAAACCTCGCCTACTTTGCAAGCGGAAAGCCAAGGCGAAAGGTTGGATGCTACGCGCACGTCTACCACCGTCGATACGTGACGGGAAATATTATTAAAGGTAAGCGTGGGCGAATCCGCCGTCATTTCCTTAACACAGCCGTAAGGCACAAGCCCGAGTTTAATTAATGCTTGGAAACCATTGCAAATACCCAGCGCCAAACCATCGCGGTTATTCAAAAGCTCTTGTACCTGTTCCGCGATATACGGATTGCGGAAGGTCGTTGCAATAAACTTACCGCTGCCGTCCGGTTCGTCGCCCCCAGAGAACCCGCCGGGGAAGGCGATAATATTCGCATTCTTAATCGCTTTTACAATGCGTTCTACGCTCTCTTCGATATCCTGCGCCGAACGGTTGCGAACGACTACCGTTTCCACTTCCGCACCGGCTAAACGGAATTTTCTTGCGGTATCGAGCTCACAGTTCGTACCGGGGAATGCGGGAATGAACACACGGGGTTTTGCAAGCTTGGTAACAATGTTCGTATACTTCACGCCGCCCGTATAATCACACGCCTCGGCGTTGCCGTATGCAGGCGCAGTCGTAGCGAACACGCTTTCCAAAGGCGAAATATACGAGCAAGCCGCGCCGTCCAAGGAAACGCTTACAGCACCGCAAGTATAGCGTTCTCCGCATACCTGCCCTACCCGTTTCTTTGCAATACACTTACAAAGCGCGTTTTCGTCCTTCAAGGAAACGACCAAATCGCCGTAGCCTTCGCTATACAATTCGTCCGCGTTCATTTCAAAGTTAACGCCAAGAGAATTACCAAGCGCAGACTTGATAACCGCCGCGCCTACGCCGCCGTTTTCAACCACGGTGGCAAAGGTGATATTGCCGTTTTGGATATTCTTGTATACTTCTTCGTAGACTTTTTTAAGAGCCTCGAAGTCGGGCGTTGCATATTCGTCCTTGGGTACGGGAATATGATAAAGAGTTTCGCCACCCTTCAACACGTTAGTGATTAGCTGGCTTGCTTTCGCAGGTGCAAGCGCAAAGGAAATCAAGGTAGGAGGCACGTGGATACTTTCAAAAGTACCGCTCATGGAGTCCTTACCGCCGATTGCGCCCAAGCCCAACCCGATTTGCGCGTATACCGCGCCAAGCAAAGCCGAAGCAGGTACCCCCCATACCTTGGGGTCTTTGGTCATTCTTTGGAAAAATTCTTGCAAAGTAAGGCGCACGTCGCTGTATTTCGCGCCCGTTGCCGCCACTTTGGATACGGAAGCTACAATCGAATAGATAGCGCCGATAAACGGACTGCTTTCCATAAGATAAGGGGAATACCCGTATGCGGAAACGGTACAAACGTCCGTTTCACCGCCGCAAATTTTCGCCGCCATTGCGATTGCAGGGGTGCGTTGAGTTTTACCGCCCCAAGGCATATATACCGTTCTTGCACCGATGGTCGAGTCGAAGGTTTCCGACAAGCCTTTCTTTGCGCATACGTTTAAATCGGAAAGGGTCTTTTTCGTTTGCGCCGCAAAATCAAGCCCAGACTTTTTCTCAAACCATTTGCTTGCCTCATCGCAAATTTCTACTTCCGTTTCCTGTTTTACACCGTTGGTATTAAGGAAATCACGGGAAATATCTACGATAGATTTCCCCTTTAAAAACATTTTCATGCGGCCCGTGTCCGTGACGACGGCTACGGGAGTTGCCGCAAGATTTTCTTCCGCCGCAAGCGCGATAAACTCGTCCACGTCCTTCTTGTCCACGACGACTGCCATACGCTCCTGCGATTCGGAAATGGCAAGCTCCGTACCGTTCAAGCCCTCGTATTTTTTAGGGACTTTATCCAAGTCGATATCCAAACCGTCCGCAAGCTCGCCGATAGCAACCGATACGCCGCCAGCGCCGAAGTCGTTGCACTTTTTAATCTTACGGGTTGCCTCTTTGTTCAAGAACAGTCTTTGCAATTTTCTTTCCGTCAAAGCGTTGCCCTTTTGAACTTCCGCGCCGCAGGTTTCTACCGATTTAGAATCGTGCGCCTTGGACGAACCCGTTGCGCCGCCGCAACCGTCGCGCCCCGTTTCTCCGCCAAGCAACACGATTACGTCGCCCGCCTTAGGCGCTTCGCGGTATACCATTTCCTTTCTCGCGCCGCCAACGACAAACCCCGTTTCAAGACGTTTCGCTTTATAACCCTCGTGATATACTTCGTCAACGATACCCGTTGCAAGCCCGATTTGGTTGCCGTACGACGAGAAACCCGCCGCCGCGCGTTGGGTGATAACGCGTTGGGGAAGTTTGCCCGCAAGCGTATCTTCTAATTTTTCACGGGGATCGGATGCGCCCGTTACGCGCATCGCTTGATATACGTACGTTCTACCGCTCAAAGGATCGCGGATCGCGCCGCCAAGACAGGTTGCCGCGCC
>JAFVTA010000073.1 GCA_017503525.1 Clostridia bacterium
CGTATTCGGGGAGGGATTTCACGGAGGAAATCAACATCCAGTAGAAGGGGAATACGATAATAAACGCCATAATGCCGAGGAAGAGGTACAAGCCCACTTGAACGAGGATCTTCATAACCTTTTGCTTGTTAGATACCTTTTGAATATCCTGCTCGTGCATTACGCCTGCGACGAGCGCGCCTGCGTTTTCGGCGTTTTCGGTGCTTTCTGCTTGCGTTTCCGTTTCAACGAGAACTTCTTCTTCGTTAACGGTTTCGTTTACGATATCGTTCATCTTCAAGCACCTCCTTAATAATGCGTTTTCTTTTTGCTAACGTACAGGTTGATCATGGTCACGACAAAGATAATCGCAAACAAAATCAATGCAGCCGCACTTGCATAGCCGTAGTCGCCGATGGGGATAACGCGGTAGATATAACCTACCATGGTATCCAAACGGAAGTTGCCGCCGACGGGGCCCATCTTCTCGCCGAAGATACCGACGATACTCGAATACTCCTTAAATCCGCCGATAAAGCCCGTGATAACGACGTAGGCGATCATCGGGGAAAGAAGGGGAACGGTAATTCTCGTAAACACGCGCCAACGGGGAGTGCCGTCGATTTTCGCCGCGTCATAGTATTGCTTGTTGATACTCTGCAAAGCGCCGAGAAGAACAAGAATCTTGAAGGGCAGCGCGTTCCATACAATATATATAACGAGAACGAGAATATTTTTCCCGTAGGTCGACCCCGCGTTGATAAAGTTGATAGGATCCACGCCGAACAGCTTCAAAAAGCTGTTTGCAAGACCCAAGGAGTCAGGGTTCGCAACGTCGCCGACGATATTGAACATTGCCGCGAATACCATACCGATAGCAATCGAGTTGGTCACGTAAGGCAAGAAGAAAATCGTCTGCAAGAATCTTTGCAGGGGCTTAATCGCGTTCAAGCAAACGGCGATAAGCAACGCAAGAATGGTCGAAAGGGGAACGGTGATAAAACAAATGAGCATCGTGTTTTTCAGGGAAGTAATGAAGGTTTTACTTTCCATAACGTGTTCAAAGTTGAAAAAACCGATTTCATAGGTGACGTAGGAAGGATTCAACCCGTTGTAGCGCTCGGTAAACGCGAGGCGCAGGGTGTTGATAATGGGATATACCGTAAAGATCATAATCAAAACGATTGCGGGTAAAAGGTACATCCAACCCTTCCATTTTTCAAATTTCAAAGTTTTGATGACGAACGTTTTATAGAACGCTTTATAAATCCAAGCGACGAAAAACGTCTGCCATACCCATTTCACGCAAAAGGTTTGCCAAAAACCCTTTACGAAAACGGTATTAAGGAAATCGAGTACTTTTGCCATGCTTACACCTCGAAATAAATTCTTTCTTCCGTTTCAGCATCGAAGAGGAATACTTTATGAGGTTTAAGCTCGTAGCTTACGGTAGCCGAGGATACGTCTACCTTGTTGTCCGCGTTGATAATCGAACGAACGACGGGGTTCAAGGATGCCTCGTGACGGGATACGACGCTTACGTCGCGGCCCATGACTTCCACGTTGGAAAGCTCGCAAACGAAGGGTCCGTTTTCCGCCAAGGTAAAGCCCTCGGGACGGATAGCAACCGTGACTGCGCGATCTTCCACGCCTTTAACGTTCATAACGGCATTCTCGCCGATATAAAGCTTACCGCCTTCTACACGGCCGGTGAATACGTTGATGGGGGGCGTACCCAAGAATTTCGCAACGAAGAGGTTGGTGGGATCGTCGTAAATTTCTTGAGGTTTACCTACCTGCTGTACCACGCCGAGCTTCATAACGACGATAACGTCGGAGATACTCATAGCTTCTTCTTGGTCGTGGGTGACGAATACGGTGGTAATGCCCGTTTCTTTTTGAATTCTTCTAATTTCCTCACGCGTTTGCAAACGAAGTCTTGCGTCGAGGTTGGACAAAGGCTCGTCCAAAAGGAGCACGCGAGGCATTTTAACGAGCGCACGCGCGATAGCGACACGCTGCTGCTGACCGCCCGAAAGCTCGCTGGGTTTTCTGTCCATAAGCTCGTCGATTTGTACGAGTTTTGCCGCCTCAAGAGCGCGTGCAAGCATTTCTTCCTTCGTCATTCTGTCCTTACCGCGAAGGTTCTGCAAGGGGAAGAGAATGTTTTGCTTTACCGTGAGGTGGGGATAGAGGGCATAGTTCTGGAACACGAGCCCGATGCCTCTGTTTTCGGGGGAAAGCTCGGTGACGTCTTCGTCGCCGAAGAAAATCTTACCCGAAGAGGGCTTTTGCAAACCGCTAATCATGTAAAGAGTAGTAGATTTGCCGCAACCGGAAGGACCGAGCAAGCCGACCAACTTACCGTCCGGGATCGTGAAGGTGAAGTTGTTGACCGCAACGACTTCTCCGCCGACCTTTTTATTACGGCTGGGGAAGATTTTGGTCAGGTTTTGTAATTCTACTTTCATATGACCTCCTGAAAGTCTTTTGTGTTATTTTATATCAATTTTTTTCTTGATTGTTTACAGCCGCGACCTCGCGTTCGTGCTCCGCCTGCTTAAAGGCGATTAAATCCTCTTCTGTGTCGAAGATTTTTTGGCTTGCCATATCCACCACCATGGTATCCGAAAGCAAATCGTGGATAGAGGAGTTGGTTTGGGTGGCGATCATAACGCCGATTTGCAAGCCAAGCAAAAGCAGCAAGGTCAGCGTCCCGACGCCGCCGAGCACCCCGAACAGCATCATGATAACGAGGAGGACGGGTATGAGCGTTTCAATAACGAAATGCCCAATGATAGAGCGCACAAAGAGTACGAAATGGGTAATTCGCACGCAATTCGTCCGCATAACGGCGAGGCCAAAGCACTTTTTTCCCAAGGTTTGTCCGTTTTTGAAAAGCAGGGGCACGATAAAATAGGTAATCATGAACGCGCCCAACAAACCGACCGTGGTAATTACAAGGGAAAGAGAGAACATTTTTGCGTAAATTTCACGCACTTCCTCATCTTCGCCGAAAGCCTTGTCCGCAGCCTCATAAACGGCTTTTTCCTCTTGAGAGAGGGCGTCAAATTGTTCCTGCGTGATATCGAGGTCGATATGATAGATTTCCCCACAACGGGCATAATTTTCTTCCAGTCTGTCCGAATAGCTGTCGTATCCAACCATAGAGGAAACGGCGGCTGCAAGCCCTACGGCAAGCATAATCGTAATCAATATATCGAAAATGTACGCCGAAATGCGTTTCCAGAAATTGGCTTTTTGCAAGCTAACGGACATAAGTGCGCCTCGAAAAGTAGTTTATATAGTGTATGGTGGATAATTCCCTTGAAAATTATAATCCAAAGCGAAAAAAATCCCCAAGCGCCGTTTTCAATCAAACGGCAAACGCCCGCGGGCGTTCTCCAAGCTTCCTTACTAAATTAAAATATTTAACTGAAGAAAGGATAAAATACTATGTATTTTGGAGGTGGAAAAACTGTTGGAATTATAGTTATCCACACTATCACTCTTATATAGTATCACGAAATTCGACAAAAAGCAATAATATTTCTGTAAAAAAGTAAAAAAGTCTAAAAAAAAATGCGCAAATAGGGAATAATCATGATGCCTTTAATCGAAAAAATTGATAACGAACATAAGTTTCGTTTTTTTACAAAAATTTGGAAATGAAAATTCGTTTTCCTATTGACATAATCCCAAAAATCGGGTATAATAAAGAGAAAAATTTTGTATGGAGATATACGTAAGATTATGGACGTTAAAAACATTTTAAGTAAGTGTGATCATACTTTGCTTTTGCAGACATCTACTTGGGGACAAATCAAGACGATTTGCGACGAGGGGATGCGTTATCAAACGGCATCCGTTTGTATTCCGCCCTCTTACGTAGCGCAGGCGAAAGCGTACGTAGGCGACAATTTAAAAATTTGTACGGTCATCGGCTTTCCCAACGGCTACAACACCACGGAAGTGAAGGTGTTTGAAACCAAGGATGCTATCGCAAAGGGCGCGGACGAAATCGATATGGTCATCAATATCGGTAAGCTCAAAGACGGGCTTGACGACGAAATTTGCGAAGAAATCAAGGCGATTAAAGCGGCTTGCGGAGAGAAGATCTTAAAAGTAATCATTGAAACCTGCCTTTTAACGGAAGAGGAAAAAATCCGTATGTGCAAAATCGTGACGAAGGCAGGTGCAGACTATATCAAAACTTCTACGGGCTTTTCCAAAGCAGGCGCAACCCTTGAAGACGTGCGCTTAATGCGCGCAAATGTAGGCGCGGAAGTGCTTGTCAAAGCGGCAGGCGGTATTTCCGGTTTAGAGGATGCGCAAAACTTTTTGGATAACGGCGCGGCAAGACTGGGTACCAGCCGCGTAGTAAAAGCCGTTCAAGGCGTAGAAGGCAAAGGATATTAAGGAGGAAAACGATATGGCAATACCTACCCCCCATATTGCGGCAAAGGCAGGCGATTTTGCAAAGACGGTGCTCATGCCCGGCGATCCTTTGCGCGCGAAGTTTATTGCGGAAACCTATCTTGAAAACGCGGTGCTCGTCAACAACGTGCGCGGCGTACAAGGCTATACGGGCTATTATAAAGGCAAAAGAGTATCGGTAATGGCGTCCGGTATGGGACAACCCTCTATCGGTATTTATTCGTACGAGCTGTTCAATTTCTACGGCGTAGAATCGATTATCCGCGTAGGCTCTTGCGGTGCGTTCTCGCCCGAGCTTCATGCACGAGATATTATCGTTGCGATGGGGGCATGTACGAACGGAAACTATGCTTCGCAGTATAATCTCCCCGGCACGTTCGCGCCGATTGCAAGCTTCGAGCTTGTCAAAAAGGCGGTCGAGGAATGTGAAAAAGCAGGGGTAAACTACCGCGTGGGCAACATTTTGTCTTCGGACATGTTCTACGACGACGCAAACTCGGGTATGCAATGGGCGAAAATGGGCGTACTCGGCGTAGAAATGGAATCGGCGGCGTTGTATTGCAACGCGGCGCGCGCAGGGAAGAAAGCGCTTTGCATCTGCACGGTTAGTGATTCGTTTATATATCCCGAAGAAAATACCACGGCGGAGGAAAGACAAAATTCCTTCACCAAAATGATGGAAATCGCCTTAAACGTGGCGGAAGAATAAACTATGAAAAAACGCGTATTTTTAATTGTTTTAGACAGCGTGGGGATCGGCGCGATGCCCGACGCGCACCTTTGGGGCGACGAGGGCAGTCATACGATTAATTCTATAAGAAATCACCCCGCTTTCGATTGTCCAAACCTTGTGAATATGGGGCTTTTCAACATAGACGGTATCGGGGAAAGAACGGTTTCGCCGCGTACCTGCTATGCTCGAATGACCGAAGCGTCCAAGGGTAAGGATACGACGATAGGGCACTGGGAAATTGCTGGGATTTATTCTCCCAAGCCCTTGCCTACCTATCCCGAGGGCTTCCCCAAAGAAGTGATTGACGAATTTATCAAATGCACGGGTAAAGAGGTGCTTTGCAACCGTCCCTATTCGGGGACGGACGTTATCCGTGATTTCGGCGAAGAGCATTTGCGCACGGGTAAGCTTATCGTGTATACTTCCGCGGACAGCGTGTTCCAAATTGCGGCGCACGAGGACCTCGTGCCTGTGGAAGAGCTGTATCGCTACTGTGAAATTGCAAGAGAAATTCTCAAAGGGGAACACGGCGTAGGGCGCGTAATCGCCCGTCCGTTCGCAGGGGAACACCCCTTCAAGCGCACGCCAAAGCGCCACGATTATTCCCTTTTGCCCCCTGCAAAGACCGTACCCGAAATCTTAAAGGAAAAGGGCTACGACGTCATTTCCGTGGGCAAGATTTTCGATATTTTTGCAGGGCAGGGCTTTAGCGAAAGCTATCCTACGACGAGCAACGAAGACGGCATGGACAAGACCATGGGTATCGCAAAACGCGATTTTGACGGGCTTTGCTTTGTTAACCTTGTAGACTTCGATATGGTATACGGGCATAGAAACGATATAGAGGGCTACGCGCGCGCGTTGACCGCGTTTGATAAGCGCTTGGGCGAATTGCTGCCTTGCCTTAACGAGGAAGATTTGCTCATTATCACGGCGGACCACGGTTGCGATCCTGCAACGCCGTCCACCGACCATTCCCGTGAATATACCCCCATGATTGCCTATGGCAAAAAATTGAAAGAAGGGGTAAACCTTGGGACGAGAGATAGCTTTGCGGATATCGGCGCAACCGTGCTGGAATGGTTTGGCGAGTCCTCGGACGGAATTTACGGAAAGAGCTTTTTGAAGGAGATTCTTCATGACTGATAAAGAACTTATGCTCCGCGCCATTTCTGCGCGCGAGTATGCTTACGCGCCTTATTCTGGGTTCAGAGTAGGTGCGGCGCTCCTTGCCAAAAACGGCGCGGTGTATACGGGCTGCAACGTGGAAAATGCATCGTATACGCCTACCAACTGTGCCGAGCGTACGGCGGTTTTCAAAGCCGTAAGCGAGGGGATAAAAGAATTTGAAAAAATTGCAATCGTAGGGGGCATGGGCGAGGATATCGCCGATTTTTGCGCTCCTTGCGGCGTTTGTCGGCAGGTTTTAGCGGAGTTTTGCGACCCTAATTTCCCTATCATTTTAGGCACGCCTGATAATCTCAGCGTACTTACCTTGGCACAGCTGTTGCCTCACTCTTTTGGAAAGGCGGATTTACACGAATGAGAATGTACGATATTATACAAAAGAAAAGGGACGGCGGCGCTTTAAGCGCGGCGGAAATCGAGTGGTTTATCGATGGCTACGTAAAAGGAAAAATTCCCGATTACCAAGCGGCGGCGCTTTGCATGGCGATTTATTTTAAGGGAATGAACTTGGAAGAAACGACGGCGCTTACTTTTGCCGTACGCGATTCGGGCGAACGTTTGGATTTTTCGGAGATTCACGGCTTACGCGTAGATAAGCACTCTACGGGGGGCGTGGGAGATAAAACCAGCCTCGTTGTCACCCCCATTGTTGCCAGTCTTGGCGTAAAAGTTGCTAAAATGAGCGGCAGAGGGCTTGGCCATACGGGCGGCACCATTGATAAATTAGAGGCAATCCCCGGTTTTTGCACCGATTTGCCCGTTGACAAGTTTAAGGAGATTGTAAACGAAGTCGGGATTGCAATCGTAGGGCAGAACGCCTCTCTTGCGCCTGCGGATAAGCTGTTGTATGCCCTCCGCGACGTGACGGCAACGGTAGACAGTTTGCCTTTAATCGTGTCCAGTATTATGGGCAAAAAACTTGCCGCCGACGACGACTGTATCGTTTTGGACGTTAAAACGGGCAGCGGTTCGTTTATGAAAACCCCTCAAAAGAGCAAGGAGCTCGCCGAATGGATGGTAGAGATCGGCAAACGTGCAGGAAAGCGTATGCGCGCGCTCATCACGGACATGGATAGGCCCTTGGGGTATGCAATCGGTAATTCGTTAGAGGTCGTTGAGGCAGTTGAAACCCTCAAAGGACAAGGTCCCGAGGATTTGACGGAGCTTTGCGTTGCGCTTGCCTCGCATATTTTGGAACTTGCCGAAAAAGGTAATTACGCCGAATGCGAACGCATGGTACGAAAAGCCATTGAAGATAGAACGGCGCTTGATACTTTTGCGAAAATGGTCGAAGCGCAGGGCGGTGATAAGGAGTGGATTTTGCACCCCGAACTCTTCCCCAAAGCCAAATTCAAGCACACGGTACGCGCAAAAACGAAGGGCTACGTGGTTAGCGTGGATACCGAAAGCTACGGCGTAGCAAGCCTGCTGCTTGGTGCAGGCAGGAATACGAAAGAGGACGTTATCGATATGGCGGCAGGGATTTACTTGCAAGCGAAAACGGGGGATTTCGTAAACGAGGGGGATCCGATTGCCATCTTGTATTCGGAAAAGGAAGAACGGTTTGCGGCGGCGGAGGCAAAATTGCTTGAAGCGACGAAAATCGGAGAGAACAAACCCAAGGAAGAACCTTTGGTATTAGATATCGTAGAATAAAATAAAATCAGGCGGCAACGCCTGATTTTTTCGTATACAAAAAATTCCGTTCGGGCATACTCTAATTATGAATGAAAAATAAAGGAGTAATTGCCCATGAATCCCTTTGAAGAGAAACCTATACAGCTTGAAAGCGCCCTGCAAAACTGGAAACAGCTCACTCCCAAGCCCTATCATAAGCGCGAGGTGGATCCTTACACGAAAACGCGCATTATTCTTATGAACGGTACGGAATTTGAGGCAAACTGGTTTTCCCATAATTTTGCGCGCCATACGGACGATAACGATTTGCGCCGGGATTTAGCCTTGACACGCTATATTGAAAAACAACAGCAAATTAAGATTTCCCTGCTCAAACCTGCAAACGAAAGCATTTTAGAACATACCATTTCCTATGAACAGCTTGCCGTAGATTTGACGGCGGAGCTTGCCAAACGCGAGATTGACTGCAACGTGAAAACGGCGCTCGATTTTGCATTGTTAGAGGATTTCGATCACTTGTACCGATACGCGAATCTTTTGGAAATGGAGCAAGGATTAGCCGCCGAGTGGCTGGTTGGCAGATACACGGAAATTATGCCGGGCAGACCGACGATTTCTCACCATCGTTATCCTATGGATAACGTAAAGCGCAGTATTTGCGGTAAAGACGCGGAGGTGCAAACGGTACTTTCGACGATGATTATCACCGCCGCTGAACAGCAAACCATGAACTACTATATGAATGTGACGAATTTCTCGACTTCGGACATCGGCAGGAACTTATACAAGGAAATCGCTTTGGTGGAAGAGGAGCACGTCACGCAGTACGAAAGCTTAATGAACCCCAACGCAACGTGGTTTGAAATGCTGCTTTGGCATGAGTACTGCGAATGTTATTTGTACTGGTCGTGCTACATGACGGAAACCGACCGCTACGTCAAATCCCTTTGGGAGGAGAATTTGGCAATCGAAATCGCGCACTTGCATAAGGCGGCGGAACTTTTGAAAAAGTATGAGAAGAAGGAGTGGCAGGAAGTCATTCCTTGCGGAGAATTCCCCGCGCCCATTTCTTTGCACGAGAATATCGATTACGTGCGTAAAATTCTAGGGGAAACGGTGCAGTATACCTCGAAGCAAGAGGACTACGTGAAGGTTAGCGCGTTAAAGGACGGCGCCGATTTCTTCCGTTTCCAAGAGATTGTCAATCCTACTACGCAAATCGTTGCCTCACATAACGTCGTTAACGATTTTATTAGAAGACGGGGCATGGATTACCGTTTCCAAGTCGCGCCCTCGCCCGTGCCTGAACTTCGCAACCGCCGTCAGGATAACACTTCGGTGGGAAGAAAGCCCAACGCCGCGGACTCTACCGACTTTTTCTGTAATTAAAAGAAAACAACCACCCGAGATCGGGTGGTTGTCGTTTATTCTTTATCTTTTTGTGTGCTTTCCCGAACAAGGGCAATCAAAGGTAAAACCGTACCGCCGATGATATTGCCTGCAATCGTGATCAGGACGTATCCCGTCACTCGCCAAGAAAATTCCCCGAAGAAATACAGGTACAGCATATTTGCAACCGAGTGATCAAAACCGCAGAAGGCAAAGACGACGATGGGGAACATGACCCCAACCGTAGGGCTTAACCCTTTTTTCGGAGCATATTTAGGCGACCATACGGATAAGGTGATTAAGCCACCGCACAGGGTGGAAGAGGCTAACGCTTTAATCGCCCAACTCTCTGCGTTAAACTTGGCTTGCATAAGAGTTTGGGCTTGTAAGCTTACCGTTTCTCCCGCAAAGGAATCCCCAGCGATCATAGCTACGATTAAAACGCCCAAGGTATTGCCAAGGAAACATACGGGCA
>JAFVTA010000074.1 GCA_017503525.1 Clostridia bacterium
GCGATCTTGGGGGAATGAAGAGGATAGGTTTTTTCTACGCCTACGCCGTAAGAAATGTGGCGTACGGTGAAAGTTTCGGAAATGCCGCCGTTCTTCTTTGCGATAACGACGCCCTCGAAGTTTTGTACACGTTCCTTGCCGCCTTCGATAATCTTGAAGCCGACTTTAACGGTGTCACCCACGTTGAACGCGGGAACTTCGGATTTCATGCTTTCAGCGTTGATAGCTTCGATAATTCCTTTCATTTAGACTTTACCTCCGTAATTTACGAAACGTTCATAACCCGCTGCGTGATTCCTCATCACGCCCATAAAAAGGCAGCGGAACGCTCGAAGTCAAGGACAATTATATACGATTTCCCTATCTTTGGCAAGCGTTTTTGACTGCTTTTTTTAATTTTTTTTACGCTAACGCAAATAAATATACGTAGTACGCTGCAAAGGCGCAAAGCATGACGATACCGCACCACCTACGCACCTTATTTCCCTTCGCGTACCCGAATACGGCAAGCAGAACCGCCGCCCCAAGCGCGATAAGTCCGTCCACGACGAAAGATTTTGCAAAGCTCAAGGGCAAAATAACCGCCGACAGCCCCAAGGTACGCAAAATGTTGAACACGTTGCTGCCCATGATATCGCCTACGGCAATATCCGTTTCCCCTTTCTTAGCCGCCACAACGCAGGTGACAAGCTCGGGCAAAGAAGTCCCGATTGCCACTACGGTAAGCCCGATTACATTTTCGGACAGACCAAGTTCTCTCGCGAGAACCTTTGCCGCAGGAATTACGCCGAACAACGCGCCCACGACGACGAGCGCTAAGCCAACGACCGTAATGGTTATCAAAAACCAAACCTGCTCCTTCATTTTTTCATACCAAACGCCGAATTTGGTGGTTTTTTCTTTCCCTTTCCCTTCTTCGAAAACGGCAATCGTGTGCGAAGTGTCGATACCAACGAATTCGGGCTGTTTTTTACTCTCTTTTACGGCGTACCAAATTAAAAATCCCATATACGCCAAGGATAAAAGGAACATAATCCAACCGTCTAAATGCCCAAGCACGCCGTCAAACCCGCCGAGCAGGAGCAAAAGCACGCTCGAACCGATCAGCACGGGGAAATCGAATTTCCGCGTGGAGCTTTGCACCGTCAAGGGACAAATGACAGCCGCTAAACCCAAAATGAGCAGGATATTCGTGATATTGCTCCCGATAACGTTGCCGACGGCAATATCCGCGCTGCCCTGCGCGGAAGAAATGATAGAGGTGGCAAGCTCGGGCGCGCTCGTACCGAACGATACAATCGTAAGCCCGATAATCAAGGTGGGCACGCGGAGCTTTTCCGCAATCCCTGCCGCGCCGTCCACAAACCAGTCCGCGCCCTTTACGAGGAATATAAACCCAATAAGAAGCACGGGGATTGCCAACCAAATGCTCGTAATCCAATCCATAATTTTCCTCCTAGAAAATTAAATACGCTTTTATTCTACCATATTTTATCAAAAAATAAAAGCGTTTTATCCCTCTCGTTTGCTTTTTTCTTGACAATCCTTCCCCCTTGCCGTATAATGAAAGAGTAGCGCGCGTACATATACGATATTATTTACGCGCTAAGGAAAATATATGACGAATTTTTTAGTTCGGGTTTTCGTTGGGAAAACCCCAAACCCTAACGACGCGAAAACGCGCGCAAGATACGCCTCTTTGGCTGGCTTTACGGGTATTGTTGTTAACTTCCTGCTCTTTATCGGTAAGCTTACTTTAGGTATCTTGGCAGGCTCGGTGGCGATTATCGGCGACGCACTCAACAATATCACGGACGCAGGCTCGTCCGTCGTCACCTTAATCGGTTTCCGCTTGGCAGGAAAACCCGTGGATAAGGAACACCCCTTAGGCCACGGCAGATTAGAGTACGTGACGGGCTTTATCGTGGATATGCTGATTATCCTCGTCGGGTTTGAACTGCTCACCTCCTCCTTTGAAAAGCTGGTTAGCAAAGAGCTTCCAAACGTCGGCAATATCACCATGGTGATTTTGGCGGTCGCTATCTTCGTGAAATTGTGGCTTTTCCTCTTCTACCGCAAAATCGGGAAGACCATTTCCTCGTCCTCGCTCAAAGCGTCCGCACTCGATAGCATAAGCGACTGCTTGGCAACCACCCTCGTTTTGATTTCGGCGATTGTAGCGCGCGTTTGGGGAATCCCCGTAGACGGGCTGGCAGGTATTATCGTAGCGGCGTTTATCCTGTTCACGGGCGCAAAGGCAGCAAAAGAAACGATTGATTTACTCCTCGGCTCTCCGCCCGACCCTGCGTTTATTGAAGAAATTTACACCTTTGTAAAGGCGTATCCGCTTGTTTTAGGTATCCACGACGTTATGGTACACGACTACGGCCCCGGCAGACAAATCGTGTCCTTCCACGCCGAGGTTTCCGCAGACGAGGATATCAATATCGCGCACGAGGAAATCGACCAACTCGAACGGGATATGCACGAAAAATTCGGCTGTATCGTGACGGTACACCTCGACCCTATCGTCATGGACGATCCCCTCGTCAACGAAATGCACGAGCTTGCAAAAGAGGCGGTAAAATCGGTTGACCCCGCCTTTTCCTTGCACGATTTCCGTATGACGGTGGGAGAAACGAATATCAATTTGATTTTCGACCTCGTCGTGCCTACCGATTGTAAGTTAACGGCAAAAGAAGCGGAACAAGCAGTTATACAAGAAATCACTTCTAAACGGAACAACTGCTTTTGCGTAATCCGTGTAGAACACCCGTTTGTATAAGGTATTGTTATGAAAAAATCCATTTTCTCCATACTTTGCGCCGCGGTTTTAGCGTTCACCTGCTTATTGGGCGGTTGCAAATCGAATTTTGAAGTAAAAGACACTTTGGCAAACGGCAAAGGCGAAAAGGTAAAAGTCATTCTTTTGGCAGGGCAATCCAACGCATCGGGTTGCAGTCAAGACGCCTACCTGCAACAAAAAACCTCACCTGAAAAATATGCCGAATATCAGGCAGGCTACGATAACATATATATAAACTACTACGTATCGGGCGCAAACGAATCCAAAGCGTTTGTCAAATGCGGCGCGAAACAAGGTGAATTGAACGGTCATTTCGGTCCCGAACTTGGCATGGCGGAAAAATTAAACGCGCTGTACCCCAACGAAAAATTCTTTATTATCAAGTATGCTTGGGGCGGCACCGATTTGTTTCAGCAATGGCTCTCCCCTTCCAGCGACGGAAAAACGGGGGATTTATACAACGCCTTTATCGAATACGTCAAGGTGAGCATGCGCTACCTGCGCCGTAAAAATTACGATGCGGAAATCGTCGGTATGTGCTGGATGCAAGGGGAATCGGATTCCTTCTCCGTAGAACACGGCACGCAGTATGAAGTGCATTTGACGAATTTTATCAACGATATGCGCAAGGATTTAGCCAAGTACGGCAGGGAAATCCCCTTTGTCGATGCGTATATCGCCGACAATCCGATATACTGGGTCTACTGCGATTTAGTCAACGAATCCAAGCGCAAGGTCAACGAAACGGTGTCCCGTACCGCCCTCGTGGATACGATAGCGCAAGGACTTACCTGCAGCGAAGAACCGGCCGACAACCCCGACCTCGCCCATTACGATTCGCTTAGTCAATTAAAATTAGGCAATCTCTTTATCGAAGAACTTGTGAAATTCTTTTAACGAAAAAACCTAACCCGCTTGGGTTAGGTTTTTTAATTTTATCGAATGAAATTCGTCGCAATCTTCTTTTCTTTGACGGGTTCTAATCCTGCCTGTTTGCCAAGCTCGATGCATTTTAACAGCCAAGCCATGTTATTGCCCAAAACGCGCATGGTTTGCAATCCCTCTTCGTCTTGCAGCGCCTCTTCCGCTTTATTTCCGTGGATTTCGTTCCAGTAATTAGACCCAACCACCTGCATGTTGTTGATTGTAAAATACTTGTTAATCACGTCAAAGGTAGTGCTTGCGCCCGCTCTTCTGCAGCTTACCACCGCCGCCGCAGGCTTATAGGCAAGATATCTTGCGCCGCTGTAAAATACTCTGTCCATAAAGCTGACCAACGAACCTGCCGCGGATGCGTAATACACGGGCGAACCGAAAATATAGCCGTCGGCAGCCGCCGCCTTTTCGACAAATTCGTTCACGCTGTCGTCAATGACGCATTTGCCCGTTTTCTTGCAAGCTACGCACCCCGTACAGCCCTTAATCCCCTTTTGGCCGATCCAGTAAATCTCCGTTTCCACCCCGTTCGCGTTTAACGCCTTCGCCGTTTCGCAAAGCGCGGTATAGGTACAGCCCTTTTCATGTAAACTGCCGTTGACAAGCAATACTTTCATCTTTCACCTCAATACAATATCAAATTTGTCTTTAAGCCAAGTAATATCCGTCACCCAGCCCTCGACTTTGTTCCTTTTTAAATACCCCTCGTTCGCCTTTTGGAGCGCCTCGTGGAACTCCGCTTGCGAACAGCCGTTCACCTTCATAAAATGCTCCATAGCGTCCATGCCCCGCCCCGTCATTTGCGTGCGGGCAATATGTTTAACCTCATGGCAGGCATGGCAAAGCGCAAGTACATCCTCTAACTTTTGCAGGGCGTTTTTTTCGTCGTAGCTCCACTGTTCATGCGCCTCCAACCTGCCCTTCGCTCCGCAGATACGGCACTTGTAGCCTGCGCGCTTATAAGCGTCCTTGCGCACTTTGTCCCAGTCCGCAGGGGATAACTTTCTATATAGGCTGTATCCCCAACATTCTTCGGGTACAAGCTCGAACGTCAATTTATACTTCTCCATGCAATATCCCCAAACATTGTCTAAACGCCGTCGGCAAGGAAATGGTTTCCTTGATTTCTTCTAACGAATAGGTATCAAACGGCGCATCTCCCGTCCTTATCCATATACAGTCAATATCCCAGCGGATATGGGTGAAAATATGCGTGTAGCGTTTGCGTTTCACCTCGGTAAACTCGTATATACCCCACTCGTTTAAGATATTTTCAGGGGTTTCGCCGTCGAACACCGCTTGCGAAGGAAATTCGTTTAAGCCTTTCAAAACCCCCGTTTCCCGTCTGCGGATACAAAATCCTTGGGGGGTTTGGATTAAAAAAGCGTACACCTTCTCCTCGCGCTTGGGTTTTTTGGCAGGGATAACGGGAAAAGCCGTTTGCGTGCCGTGTGCGTTCGCCCTGCAAAGCCCTGCAAGAGGGCAAGCCTTGCAATCGGGGGATTTCGGCTTGCATACGAGCGCGCCAAGCTCGAATAAGCTTTGCGTGAACGCACTGCAATCCTTCCCTGTCTTGGGATAAATTTAACAAGCGTTTCTTCCAAATACTTGCGGTATTTGGGGTCGGATATAGGCGTAGGATTTTCTTCCAGCCTCGATGCTACCCGAAAGACGTTGCCGTCCACCGCAGGCGCAGGCATGCCGAAGGCAATCGAGGCAATCGCCCCTGCCGTATAACTGCCTATCCCGGGGAGCGCGGTCAATTCGCGGATATCCCTTGGAAATTCGCCGTTGTACTGCGCCGATATAATTTTCGCCGTCTTTTGCAGGTTTCTCGCTCGGCTGTAATAGCCAAGCCCTTCCCAAAGTTTAAGAAGTTTTTCCTCTTCACACTTTGCCAAGTCCTCCACCGTGGGAAGCGCTTGCATAAAGCGAGCATAATATTCCTTTACCGCTTCCACGCGCGTTTGTTGGAGCATAATCTCGGACACCCACACCCGATAGGGCGTAGGCTCTTTTCGCCAAGGTAAATCCCGTTTATTCTCCCCGTACCACGAAAGCAAGGGGGCAGGTATTAGTTGAAAATCGAATTTTGGCATAAACAGTTAAAATAAGTGAATTTTTTACTCCGTCGGCAGGGCGTTTAAGTAAATCACACTCTCCATAACGCTTGGCTCGCTGGGGAAATGCACGGGCTGAGGCATGGACATCGAGCCGTAGTCTTCTACATACGTGACGTCCGCCACCCCCTCTTCACGGGTGGTGATAAGGCAATTCCCTACGCCCAAAAACGCGCCGGGATACCCTGCAAAAATGCTCTTGATTAAATCCAAACCGCAAATAAGGTCAATATCGGGGTTTCTTGTAAGCAATTCAAATACTTCGCGATACTCCTCAAAGTCGCCGTTTTTGTTGCAACCCTCAAGCTCGTCCAAGCCATCCAAGACGATAAACAAACGGGGATATCCTCTTCCTTCTTGGCGCATACGCAAAAGTTCCTTAAGCGTTTCTATCGCCAAATCCAAATCGGCTTTGCTGTTTAAATAGGGCACGGTGATATCCGCCGAAAGCAAACGAATGAGCTCGCCGTATTCCGTACGCGGAGAGAGCACGAAAAAGCACGCCTCTTCTTTATCGTGCAGGCAGGCCAGGGTAATGAGAAATCGTCTTATGAAGTTCGTTCGTCCTACCCCCGTCACGCAGGTATTGCGCAGGGTAAGCGGTTTCTCTTTTCTTTGCGCAAGTACGATGTTCCCCACCGAATCCTTGCCGATCGGAAGCCCTTTTCTAATCTCTTCAAAGCGTTCGTTTTCTTCTGCTAAGTTGGAAATCTCTTCGATAAATTCTTCGATGCGCATAGTCAGCCTCTTTGGTTTTTCTCTATTATACTATGGAAAAAACATTTTGTCAAGTAAACGAAAACGCCCCTTAGGGGCGTTTTTTATGCATATTTGGTGAAATAGGAATCCCTGTCGAAATGAATTTCCACAACCTTTTCCGCGCCGTTGGAATCTACCATTTTAAAAGAAACCTTATCCCCTTTTCTCACCGAAAGCAAGGTATCGTTGACTTGGTATCTTCTCTTAAGCTCTATCCACTCGCCGTCGTTGATTTTCATTGCCTTGAAAATATCCCCGACCGCAAACTTCCCATACGAGGACGCGCCGAGCTTTGCCGTTTCCGCAATCGAGAAGGTTTCGCGGATTTTGAGCTTCCCTTCGTTATCATAATACGGGTAAGAGGCGGTAATCCCCACCATAACCCCAAGGGTCGCCACACGCACCGTGCCGTCGTTGTTGTGAAGGATATTTTGACAAAGGTTGCGTACCTGCGAAGTAGGCAAAGCGTAGCCCATGTTATCCACTTCCGAGCTGGCGTTCTTGGCGTTGGTAATCCCGATCAGCTCGCCTTCGGCATTGAAGAGCGCGCCGCCCGAATTGCCCCCGTTAATCGCGGCATCCGTACGCATAACGCGGTAGTCTACCGTTCTATTCGTTCCGTCCGTAGATGCCATGGTGATGTATTCCGATTCCACGGAGATCACCCCTTCCGTGACGGCAATGCCTGCACCGTCGGGGTTGCCGATAGCAAATACCTTCTCGCCAACACTCACCTCGTCCGAGCTTGCTATGCTCGCCTTGGAGTAAAATCCGCTTTTAATGACGTCGCTGCCCTCTACCGCTAAAACGGCGATGTCGTAATCCATCGCGCCGCCGATATATCTCGCGCGCATACGCCCGTCGGTCGTAATATCGTCATCGGGAGTGGTATGGAACCCGTTAAACGAACCATATCCGTAGAGGTAAATTTGGTCGGAAGTACCCGAAACGTCGCTCTCCGCATCGTAAATGACGTGATAGTTTGTGACGATAATGGCATTCCCTGCCTCTTGGTTAATATCGAGGATAACGCCGCTGCCTGCCGAGGAGTAATATTCCGTCTTTGAATTCCCCAAAAGCCCGCCTAATCCTCCCGAAACGGTTTTGGAGAATCTACAGTACACGCTAACGACCGAAGTGATATTCTCCGCGATTTGGTTCACGTCGTTGTCCTCTTGGATTTCTACCTTCAAAACGTCGCGGCAAAACTCAAGGAAAGAACCCTCGTACCCGTTTTCCAGCGCCGCTTGGTATAAATCCTGCGCGGTCACGCCCTTGCCGTCCTCGCCGTTTGCACCGTGCAGGCTGGCAAGCCATTCCTGCTCCGTACCTACGAACCCGTTTTTGACGGCAATTTCATACGCGCTGTCCCCACAAGCGGTCATACTAAAAAGCATGAACGCTGAGCATGCGATTGCAATTATCTTTTTTGCGATTTTTTTCATATCAACACCTAATATTTATATTATATTGTGTTCTCTTGTTGGTTATTTTATCGTTTTATGAAAATTTGGTGTTAAAAACCTTCCAAATCGTCCAAAGTCAAGGAGAACGAAGGGATAAAATGCTCGAAAAAGTATTCCACTTCGGGCATTTTACGGCTGTGTAAATCCTTTTCAATGCTCTTTTTGGCTTTAGAGAACTCGCCGTTGCCCGAACGCAGCTCTTCCAAGCACTTGATATACGCCGCCAACCGATCTGCTGCTTTGACGAGCTTGTATTCCACGCTCTCCTCGTCCGCCAGGACAAAGGGCGCAATCGAGCTTTGCAACTCTTTAGGAAGCGTTCCTACAATCGTTTCGCAAGCGCTCTTTTCAAGCTCCTTATACGCACCGTGAATGCTGCGGTTATAATATTTGATCGGCGTGGGCAAATCCCCCGTCATAACCTCGCTAATTTCATGATAGGTGGCATACAGTACCGTCTTGAGCACGTCTGCGTGTCCGCCGTATACCTCGTTGTGAATGGAAACGAGAGCATGCGCAAGCATGGCTACGGACTGGGAATGTTCCATGATATTTTCTTCCCTTACGGAACGCATGAGCTGCCAACGCTTGATATATTTCATTCTGTCCATATAGGCATAAAAATCGTAGCGCATTTTTTCTCCTTTTTTGCTTGACAAACCTTGCTTGGTTTGCTATACTGTATTTACAAATTTATAAATGTATCCGTCGTGGGTGCCTTTTTAGGCTGAGATTATACCATTTGAATCGGCAAGGTAATACTTGAGCGAGAGATTGATAACCGTTTTTTTATCCTTTCAAGGAATAAAAAAGTATTTTACGCCCGCGAACGCAATGAAAACAATCGTTCGGGCGTTTTTCTTTTTTAAAACGCATACGGCGCGGTACAAAGGAGGCTTTATGTATCTTTATTCCCTATTAGAGAGCGCCGTATGGTATCCGATACTCTTCGACACTCCGCTCAATGCCGTGCGTTCTGTTGCCATTTGGCTGACACTCGCCCTCGTCATCGCATACCTGGTATGCTTGTTTGCAGTAAAAGCAGATAAGAAAGGAAAATTTCTTACTCGTTCTGCATACGGTATCGTGGTATACGCCTGCGCGCTTTGCACACTGTTTTTGATTTTGTCTTTCCAAGAAGACGGCATCGAAAAAATACTCTTTATTCCCTTGCTTGTTCTGCTCGTTTGTATCGCAGGCGGTGCGGCAACCCTCTTTTTTAAGCGTTCTAAAGCGATATACCTCACGCTTGGCGCCCTTGTCGCCTCGGCTTTCGCCGCCGTTTTAATCTGTATCGGTATTCACTTCGCATCAGGTAAAGCGGCTGAAATCAACTGGTTAAACAACGATGACGTACAATCCGTTTGGCTGTATATCGCAAGCGCAGTTTCCATTGCGGCGTTGCTTTTGATTGCAAGGTTCTTGGGAAAAAACGAACCGGAGGACTTTGATTCCAAGTCCATTACTTACGCTGCAATCTGCATCGCTATGAGCTTTGCGCTCTCCTTTATGCGTATAGTCCGCTTGCCTCAGGGCGGCTCCATCACGCCCGCATCCTTGCTCCCCCTTATGATTTACGCATATATGTTCGGCATCAAAAAAGGGGTATTTGCAGGTTTTGCCTATGGGCTTTTACAAGCTTTTCAAGATCCTGCCGTATTGCATCCTGCGCAATTCTTGCTCGATTATCCCGTCGCTTTTGCATGGATCGGATTGGCAGGGCTCTTTTCTCGCTTTGAAAAGCTGGATAAGCTGCCGCAGGTACAATTTGCAATCGGCGGAGTGATTGCCGGCTTGGGCAGATTTTTTATGCACTTCCTTTCCGGTACGTTTGCGTTTGGCGTATTCGCGCCCGAAGGCACGCCCGCGGCGTTGTACAGCTTTTTATATCAGGCAGGATACGTACTTCCCGACCTCGCGATTGCGATCGCGTTCGGCGTAGCGCTCTTTTCCTCAAAAGCTTTCGTCAAGGAAGTGCGGAAATTCCGTACTTTGCCCCTTAAAAAGGCAGTTTAATCCCTTTTAATAAACGGCTATCTCATCAAATTTGGCTTTATCGACGACGATTTTACCGCCTTCGATATCCACCTTGACAATCACATTATTTACGGACGGGAAAAGTATATTTTTTCCGTCTTTTTCTAATGTATACACGTCCGAAGAAAGATTGACGATTTGTTTTACCACGCCTAAAAATTCCCCTTCTTCCGTTTCGCAGGCAAGCCCTAAAATATCGACGATATAGTGCCGTCCCTCTTCCAAGGGAGGCGCGTCCTCTCTCTCCCCTTCCAGCTTTTTGCCGCGGAAAAGTTCCGCCGCGTTGCGGTCGGGAATCCCTCGAAGCCCCATATACGCCGCGCCGTCGGGTCCAACGCGGAAGGAAAGAATTTTATACGGCTTGTCCTCGATATACACCGTGCCAAATTTTTTTACGTCCTCGGGATAGTCGGTAAAGGTTTTCACCTTTAACTCCCCTCTAATCCCTTGGGGCTTTAATACTTCGCCGATAATCAGTCGGTTCATATTTTCTCCTTATAGGCTAAAAAAAGGCTTTTTTTAGAAAGCCTTTTTTTCGTTTTTTTTGCACTTATTCTGCGTCGACGGTTTCTCCGCCTCTTTCGCGGATTTCGATAACGTATCTCTTTTCGTTTGCAGGCGTAGCCGCGCGCACGATCGTACGGAGCGCTTTCGCAATCTTACCTTGCTTACCGATTACCTTCCCCATATCCGAGGGAGAAAGCACGATTTGCACTTCGATTACGCGCTCTTTTTCGTTAACGATATATTCAACGTTTTCTTTGTCTTCTGCAAACTGTCCAACGACGTATTTAATTAAATCCAACATAAATTTCTCCTTTTACCTTGCCTTATCCCGTTCACAATCCGCCCAACGGATGTGAACAAGGCGCGGATTTGCCGTCGTACACCGACAAGGCAAACCGCAAGCCTGACAAAGTATTGCGACGACGATACGCCGTTTAATTATTTGGACTTCTTCGTCTTGGTCTTAGGTGCGCTTAACTTCGTGCTCTTTTCCATAGCGCCCGTCTTAACAAGCAAGTTCTTAACCGTTTCGGTGGGTTGAACGCCTTTTGCAAGCCATTCTTTTGCCAAATCTACGTTTACGTCAAGTTCTACGGGATCGCAGGTGGGTCTGTAATGACCAACGCAATCGATGTACTCGCCCGTTGCAGCCTTTCTGCTGTCAACAACAACGATACGGTAGATAGGGTTCTTCTTGTCGCCCATTCTGAAAAGTCTCATTTTTACCATAATAAATACCTCCAAAGTATCTTAAAAATTTTTTCTTATTTTTGACGGGTCGCCCCGTTTTTATCGTTTGTAAACTGTTTGCGCTATCGCGCAGGAACGCCTTTCGGCGTTGGGGGCGCAACCTAACGGTTGCTTGTTATGGGGCCGTTTTCGCGGAGCGCTGCTCCGCCCCTCGGCAAGGCTCTGCCTTTGCAATCCGCCAGAAACTGAGTTTCTGGACTTCCAGCCCCTCTAAAAGAAGCAAGCTACAAGTAAGACAAGGAAAGCACGGATTTCCCGACGGGAGTGTGCTAGCCGTACACGAGCAAGGGAAAACGCAAGCTTGACGAAGTATTACGCCGTAGATTCTTCGTTTGGTTAAAAGGGAAGCTTAAAGCGACCCTTACCGCCTTTGAGCTGTTTCATAAGCATTTTCGTTTGCTCAAACTGTTTCAAAAGCTGGTTAATCTCTTGCACCGTCGTGCCCGAGCCCGCCGCAATACGGCGCTTTCTTCTGCTGTCGATAATCGAAGGATTATCACGTTCTTGCTTGGTCATGGAAAGGATAATCGCTTTCGTGCGCTCAATACGCTTTTCGTCGATATCCCCTTCGTTAACCTTGAGCTTGCCTGCCCCGGGGAGCATAGACAGCATCGCCGACGCACCGCCCATCTTCTTCATCATGGAGAATTGTTCTAAATAATCGTTGAGGGTAAAGGTGTTTGCCAGCATTTTTTGCTGCATTTTCTTCGCGTCCTCTTCGGTGATCGCTTGCTGCGCCTTTTCAATCAAGGACAGCACGTCCCCCATGCCCAAAATTCTCGACGCCATACGGTCGGGATAAAAGGGCTCTAAATCGGTAAGCTTTTCGCCTACGCCGATAAACTTAATCGGCTTGCCCGTCACCGCTTTAATCGAAAGACATGCACCGCCTCTCGTATCGCCGTCCAACTTGGTCAAAATCACACCCGTGATCTCCAAGCGCGAATTGAAGGTTTCCGCAACGTTAACCGCCTCTTGACCGGTCATTGCATCAACGACCAGCAACGTTTCCGTCACTTCGATTTCCTTTTTGATATTCTCAAGCTCTTGCATGAGGGTATCGTCAATCTGCAAACGGCCTGCCGTGTCCAAAATCACGGTATCGTAGTTCATGGAGCGCGCGTGCTCAATCGCCTGTCTTGCCGTTTTTACAGGGTTTTGCGTGCCCTTTTCAAACACTTCCACCCCTGCGTTCTTGCCCACGACTTGGAGCTGCGTAATCGCCGCAGGACGATAAATATCCCCTGCCACCAAAAGAGGGCGTTTGCCCTGCTTTTTAAGGAGCAAAGCAAGCTTGCCCGAAAGCGTGGTCTTACCTGCACCCTGCAAACCGCACATCATAATGACGGTAGGGAGCTTAGGCGAAACCTCTAACTTGGCGTTCTTTGCGCCCATGAGCGCAACCAACTCTTCGTTGACGATTTTAATCACCTGCTGGGCAGGGTTGAGCGAGGACAAAATTTCCTGCCCGACCGCCTTTTCCGAAACCTCGGCGATAAACTGCTTGGCAACCTTGAGGTTTACGTCCGCCTCTAACAGCGCTACACGCACCTCGCGCATCGCCGTGCGGATTTCCAGCTCGGTCAGCTTGCCCCGTTTCGTCAGCTTGGAAAATATATGATTTAATCTTTCGGATAAAGAATTAAATAAAGCCATGCTATCCCCTTAATTAGATTTCAGCGCGTCGATTTGCGCCTGCATTTCCTCTACCGTCTTCAAAAACCCAAGCTTTGCTTCGTAGGTTTCCAGCTGTTTACGGCTCTTATTCAAGCAGTCGGAAACGCTTTGACGAGATACCCCTTTTTGCTCGGCAATCTCGCCCAAGGAAAGGTCGTAGTTAAAGTACAGATCGGTGATTTCCCGCTGGGTTGCGGTAAGCAAGGGAGAATATAAATCCCACAGCCGAAGAAATTGCAAATCGTCTTTCATTTCTTCCACCTCCCGTATTCCGTAGCCTATTATATAGGAAAAAATTAAGCCTGTCAAGCATTTTTACTTGACAGGCAAAACTTTTTTGAGGATTTTTTAATTTTCTTCGCCCAAGAAATGAATGGTTGCGTTGGTTAAAGCCGTATTCGAGTCTTCGATTGTAATTTGTTCCCATTGCGCTTGCGTACCGCCATAATATACGTCCGTTAAGCTGGTGCAATTTTTGAACGCATAATTACCGATACTTGTTGTACTCTCAGGAATATTAACGCTCATTAAATTAGCGCAACTCCAGAACGCCCTTTCACCAATACTCGTTACACCGTCTGGGATTCTACGCTTGTAATATAGATGGAAGCGGGGAAAATTTCGGCGTAAAATGAACCCCAACAAATCTCCGTAACC
>JAFVTA010000075.1 GCA_017503525.1 Clostridia bacterium
CTTTTTTAGTCTATTCCATACGCCTTTTGTTTTCAAAAAACATTTGAGCAACTGCTCAAATGTTCAAATATTTTTGAGGTATGGTTGGAGTAGGGTAGCGAGGGCGGGGCGCTAGTTTTAATTAAATAATTTAATTAAATTTCTTTTGAAGGCAAGAAAACTGCCTTGCAGGGGTTGCTTTTTTAGGAGAATAGGTGTATAATAAGGGAGAACAACTGTGGAGAGAAGGGTATGGCAGTAAAAACGAAAAAACTTGATGAAATTTTATCCATAGACGGTGAAACGGCGAAGGTCGTATCGTATGCCGATTATTTTGCGCGCAGACCGCTGTTTTCCTTCCTGCAAATTACCAACACAGGCGAGGAAACGATAGAGGGGCTTGTCGTTTCGGCGGAAAGCGACAACGGCATGCTGTTGCCTGCCGAAAAAGAAATCGAGGTTCCTTTTGAAAGCGTGGTTGAGGTGGATTTGGGCAACTTGCTCTCTCCCTTGTATTTCTCCAACGTAGAAGAGGTAGGGGAAGAGAAGATTACCGTCACCCTCAAAAAGGATAAAAAAATCATAGCCACTAAGGAATGGACGGTAAAAACGCTGCCCTTTGATTTTTGGCAGGGGATAGAGGGAGACAGCGAGCTGCTTGCATCCTTCGTCCGTCCCAAGCTTGCCGATTGCGCGCGCGTGCAAACGGAAATTGCCGAACAGCTTAAAAAGTGGAATTTCCCTTGTGAATTAGGTGGGTATATCGGCAATGATAAAAATGCCGTGCGCCGTATTATCGCGGCTCTGTATGCGGTACTCCGCCGTTATTCCATGCTTAAACTCCCCTGTGATATTTCCGCGCCCGTAGAGGCGGGCGCAGGGGTAAAACTGCTTGCCGAGCGCAAAGCAACCTCTTTGGAAATGGCGCTTTTTGCGGCATCTTGCTTGGAGAGTTTGGGCTTGCACCCCGTACTGCTTACGGGAAGTAAAGAAATTACCTGCGGTGTGTGGCTGTACGACGGGTGTTTTTTGGATACCGTTTCGGACGATATGGGGCGCGTGGACGCATATATTGCGGACGGTATTAACAACATTAGCTGTTTTGATATCGAGGATATTTTCTCGGATAAAAATGCGGCGTATTCCACTTCGGAAGCGCACTTTAAGCAAAAACTCCAAGGGGGCTATTACGAGCGTTGTGTGGACGTACACCGTTGCCGTATCTCCCGAATTTTACCTTTGCCTTTAAAAGCCAAGAGCGTAAAGGGTTTTGAACTTCTTGCCGAAGAGGACATGGCGCACGATAGCGCACCGAAGGAGTTGCGCGAGACACAAAATTTAGCGCTGGATACCGAACAAACGAAGGATAAGCAATGGGAAAGACGGCTTTTAGATCTTTCCATGAAAAACGCACTGTTGAATTTCCAACCCACGAAGATGGCGGTGCAGCTACTTTCTTCGTCCGCGGACGGGGTCATGGATGCTTTGACCGAGCAAGACGAGTTAGTATTCGCTCCTGCTTCGTTGGGAGTAAAAGAGCTTGCGGCGAAGAAAATCCGTTTTGGCGCGAGCGCGGAAACCAAGCGCATGAAGGAGCTTATCGAGCTTGAAAACCAAGCAGGCATTTTGCGTACCTATATGGACGAGGTGACGCTTGCCGAAACTCTGCAAAAGCTCATTCGAAAAAATAAAGAAGCTTACGAGGAATCGGGTACGAAAATCCTCTATCTTGCCATGGGCTTTTTGAAATGGTATGCCCGTGAGGACGGTGCAGTGCATTACGCGCCCCTCGTGCTTCAACCCGTGCTTCTCAAAAAGAGCAAGGGCGGCTTTGGGTATTCCGTTTGTCTTGCGGACGAAGATCCCGTTGTGAACGCGACTTTGCTTGAGTACTTAATGCAGGAATTTAACATTGATATTCGTGGGCTTTCAGATGCAATTCAGGGTTTAAAAATTTCCGAAATCCTTGCCATGGTACGCGTGGAAGTGGTTAAAATGCGAGGCTGGGAAGTGTTTGACGACGCGTATATCGCGGCGCTTTCCTTCGCTCGTTATCAAATGTGGAACGACCTGAGAGAAAACATAAACGAGTTCTCTAAGAACAGAGTAATTCAAGCGCTCTTAGAAAATTCCGTGCTGGTAGAAAGCGGCGCGGAGGACAGTTTGCGCGAAGACGAAGCGGAGCCCATGACCACCCTTACGCCCTTGCCTGCGGACGCGTCGCAATGGAGTGCGATTGCGCTTTCTCAAAAAGGCAAGAGTTTCGTATTGCACGGTCCCCCCGGAACGGGTAAATCGCAAACGATTACGAATATCATCGCCAACGCGTTAAACGACGGCAAACGCGTGCTTTTCGTTGCGGAAAAGCAAGCCGCGCTGTCCGTGGTTAAAAAGCGTTTGGATTCTCTTGGGATAGGGGATTTCTGCTTGGAACTTCATTCCAACAAAACGAACAAAACCGAAGTCGTACAAAAATTACTTACAACGCTTGCGCTTGCAGGTCAGCAGGAAAAGGTGAGCCTTGCGGAAAAGTCCGCTTCGATTACAAGACTTCGCAGTGAGCTTGCCGAACCCATGACTGCGCTCCATAAAAAGCGCCGTTTGGGGGTATCGGTATACGAGGCGCTCCTCATTTGTTTAAAAAATAAAAACGCGCCCGATATCATGAATATCGAAAGCACCTTCTACGACGGCTTGACCAAGGAGAAAATCGAACAGTACGAGCAGATGATGGTGCAAGCATCCGCGGCGGCGAAGGAATGCGGCGGCGTGTATAACTCGCCTTTCTCGAATGTAAATCTTACCGAATATAATTTGGAAACGCGCGATTCGCTGTACTGCGCATCCGAGGTTGTCATTGCGGAAATTAAGCATTTAAAGAACTATATCGCGCTGTTTTTGGATTTGTACCGTCAAAAAATCAGTACGCTAACCAGAAAAAAACTGGAAACCCTTTACGAGATTGCCAAGCTTTTGCAAAGCGGAGGGTTGAACAAATATTTTAAAGAAAACGAAGAAGAATTTTACGCCTTTTTCAATGCGAATAGGCATCTTGACGCTTGCCTTGATAAGTATTTTGCCAGCTGCAAAAAGTTGGTGGATATCAGCAAGGAATACAAGGAACTGGGCGAATGGTTAGAGGCAGGCAGCAGCGATTACGAGCATAATAAAACGGTGCGTTCTATCGTCAAAAAGCTTAGCAAAACCGCACTCGCGCCTATGGAGCGGGAAGAAATTTTGCAGCTCCTTGAAACGGTGTATGAAATCTACGGCGCGATGGAGCGTATTCGCACGAACACCCAACTTTCGCAGTATTTTACTTTCTCGTTTGGTAGAGTAGACTACTTCGATGCAAGAAAAAATTTCCTCAAGGATTTGTATGAACTGCATAGCATGTGTGCGTGCGTGTTCATGGATTATAACGCTGACAGTTTCAATAGCATGTGTATCCGTGCGGCGTGTGGGTATACCGCGCCTGTGCTGAGCGGGCTTATGCACTCGGTAGAGAGCTTTAAGGATGCGGAAAACAGTTTCTTGGAGCAAACGAAAGCGGATAGGGATAAAGCCCCCGAAGAGGAAGTTTTGGAGGCGTATACGGCAAAAGCAGGGGCGCTTATTGAAAACATCGACATGCTCGCAAGTTGGTGTATGTATAAAAAGACGGCGAAGGCGCTTGACGAAGCAGGGCTTACCTTCATTACCGATGCACTTGAAAACGGCGCTGTCACCAGTGAAAACATTATCGAAAGCTTTGAAAAGAACGTCTACAAGAATTTCTTGCAAACGAATATTCCTCTCGACCCCGTTTTGGCGCGTTTCTCCGCGGCGGTGTCCGAGGAAAAGGCAGAGGGCTTGCGCCTTGCTACGGAAGAATTTTCAAGGCTTACCAAAGAATATATCCGCGCCAAACTCCTTTCCAGCCTGCCTACTGACAGCACGGAAGGATCTCTTGCTTTGGAAATGGCAAACTTCCAACGCTACACCAAGAGCAATTTGCGCGGTATGGGGCTTAGAAAACTCTTTGAAGAAACGCCCGAGCTTATGAAAGTGCTTGCGCCTTGTATGCTCATGAGCCCGATTACCGTTTCGCAGTATTTGAAAGCGGAAAACGGCTTATTCGACCTTGTTATCTTTGACGAGGCATCTCAAATCCCGACGGCGGAAGCGATTTGTTCGCTTGCGCGCGGCAAGTCGGCGATCGTGGTGGGCGATCCTAAACAGCTTCCGCCTACCGCATTCTTCAATACCGCCTACGTGGACGAAGACAATCTCGAAAACGAGGATATGGAAAGTGTCTTGGACGATTGCCTTGCCATTAACATGCCTCAACGCCATTTGACTTGGCACTATAGAAGTAAACACGAAAGCTTGATTGCTTTCTCCAACGCCATGTACTATGAAAATAGACTGTGCACCTTCCCCTCGCCCGATGCTTTGGCGAGCAAGGTCAGTCTTGTTTACGTCGAAGACGGTGTATACGATAGGGGCTTATCCAAGAAAAATAAGACGGAAGGAGATATGCTTGTCAAAGAGGTGCTCCGCCGCTTAACCGATCCTGTTTTAAGTAAGCTCAGCATCGGTGTCGTCACCTTCAGCAACGTGCAAAAGGAATACATCGAGCGCAAGCTCAACGCAGCGATTTCCGAGCGTAAGTTGGAGAGCGTGGCGTATGACAGAGAGGAACCTCTATTCGTCAAGAACCTGGAAAACGTACAGGGCGACGAGCGCGACGTCGTACTCTTCTCCATTTGCTACGGCCCTGATAAGTTGGGTAGAATTTCCCTCAACTTTGGTCCTTTGAACCAAGCCGGCGGCTGGCGCAGATTAAACGTAGCGGTATCCCGTGCGCGCGAAGAAATGATTGTGTTCTCGTCCATGACGGGCGCGATGATCGACCTTTCCAAGACCAAATCCCGTGGGGTTATGGGGTTGAAGGCGTTCCTTGACTTTGCGCAAAAGGGCAGAACCAACCTTGCCATTTCCGCGGAAAACGTCGTCAAGAAAAAAGAGGGCATCGGTAAGTATATTGCGCAAGAGCTTGCTGCTTACGGCTACGATTGCCGTTATAACGTCGGCGCTTCGGGCTTCAAGATTGACGTTGCGGTCATTGACCCTAGGGATAGGAAACGCTTTATCCTCGCGATTATGTGCGATGCGCCTACCCGTTTCTCCGTCAAGGACAGAAACATTTTGCAAATCCAAAC
>JAFVTA010000076.1 GCA_017503525.1 Clostridia bacterium
GCAAAAGAGCGCTGTCACCGTGCTTTCGGGCGGACTTCCAAGGGGGCTTACGGACGGCTTTTATAAAGAGCTATCCAAAGCGGTGGATAAACGCTCTTTAAAAATTGTGGATGCCACGGGAGAGCGTATGTTCGCAGCCTTGTCCGAGGGTGCGGATTTGGTAAAACCCAACCTTGACGAATTAGAGCATACCCTCGGCAGACGTATTGACAGCAAGGAGGAGATGCTTGCCGCGTGCAACGAGCTTTTGCAAAGAGGCGCAAAACGTGTTCTCCTTTCGTTGGGCAGGGATGGAGCGGTGATTACGGACGGGAAAGAGAGTTATTTTTGCAAGAGCTTGAACGTAGCCGTGAATTCCACGGTAGGCGCGGGGGACGGCATGGTTGCGGCGGCGGCTTTAAAATTGCAAGAAGGCGCGCCTTTGCCCGAAATTTTACGCGCAGGCGTAGCCGCGGGTACGGCGACGGTTATGGCCGTGGGGGATATCTCTTTCAACAAAGAAAAATATGACGAATTATATGCATCGCTGCAGGTAAAAAAGATTTAATTTTTGACGGGAATAGTTGTACTATTTTCCGTCTTTTCACATATAATACAGTATTGATTAAAAATGAGACGGGGGAAAACCCGTGTACGTTAAATAGGTTTCGTCGGAAAAGGCGAGACGAGAAAGACCGCAATTTTCTAAGCAAAAGAGAGAAAAAAAGCGGTCTTTGATTTTTTTTGTAAAAATTTTAGAAAAAGCGTCGAAAAACTATTGAAAAAAATAGAAAAATTTATTATAATAATAAAAGATAAAATAAGAACGAAAATTATGCGCTTTGCATATAATAAGGAGAGCGGTTATGGATTTCAAAAATCGTCAAGATCAATTTGACAACGTTAAGTGGTACGACAGTATTGTAGCTGGGGAAGATAAGTGCGGTACGTATGACTTTTGCGCCTGCTGCCGTAAGGACGAACCTTACCCTTGCGCACGTGCGCAGCATAGACACAATAACGGTTATATTCGTCTTGCCGTAATCCGCCGCGTTAAATAATTACGCGAGGTTTGCATGAAAAAATCGGAGAAGATTATCGGGGCGGTTCTTACAATGGTAATCGGTATATTATTGATTGCCATGAAAGATAACTTTATCGGTATTTTAATGTCGATTGCAGGTATTTGCTTAATCGTCCTTGGGGTAATCGATCTGATCAACGGCGAAGTGCCTCCTGCCGTGGTGAAATTCGTGGTAGGGGCGCTCGTAATTCTTTGCGGTTGGGTGCTCGTAGAGGCGGTGCTTTATATCCTTTCGGCAATACTTTTGATTTTCGGTATCCTGCTTTTGTATGATATGCTGAAAAAGAAGAGCGCCTGCGATACCCTTTTGCACACCGTTTTGGATTACGCCGTACCCGTGCTTTGTATCCTCATAGGCGGTTTGCTGTTATGCCACCAAGCGCTTGCACTAGAATTTATCTTTGTCGCTAGCGGTATCCTCGCTTTGGTGGAAGGGGGAGTTCTCCTTTTTAACACTCTAACCGAGGAATAACTTTATATGGAAAAATTTGCGTTTCGTATATTACGAAACGCTTTTTTTATATCGAAAAACACAAATAAGATAAAAATTTATCGATTTAGCGATTGAAAATTATGTAAAAGTACTTTTAAGTACTTGGAATTGCAAAAAAAGTATGATATAATATAGTAGTATCATTGTGCGGTAAAACGCATTCACGCGAAAAAAAATCAAAAATGGAGATAAAAAGTATGAACAACAAAGTGACAATCATCGGTGCAGGTTCGGTAGGCGCTACGGTGGCGTACACGCTCGTAGCGACGGGTTCGGTCGCGGAGATCGTGCTCATTGATGTAAACGAAGGTAAAGCAAAGGGCGAGGCAATGGATATTTTGCAGGCTACCCCTTATCTTTCCCCTGCAAAAATTTATTTCGGTACGTACGAGGATGCAAAGGGGTCTGATATCGTTATCGTCACCTCTGGTGTAGGCAGAAAGCCCGGTCAGTCCCGTATCGACCTTACGCAGACGAACGTTAACATTTTAAAGAGCATTGCGCCCAACATCGTTAAGTATGCGCCTGACGCATTGTACTTGTTCGTAGCAAACCCCGTAGACGTACTTACCTACGTATTCTGCAAAATCACGGGTGTGCCCAGAAACCGCGTTATCGGTACGGGTACGACTCTTGACAGTATCCGTTTGAGAACCCGTCTTTCCGAATTGTATTCGGTAAACCAACAGCAAGTTCACGCTTACGTGCTCGGCGAACACGGGGATTCTTCCTTCGTAGCTTGGTCGACGGCGGATATTTCGGGTATTCCTTTGGAAGAATACGAAAACACCCTTACCGACAAGGGCGAGGTTAGCGTAAAAGCATACGACAAAGCGGAAGTAGAGGAATACGTTAAAAAATCGGGCGGTCAGATTATCGCAGGCAAAGGCGCAACCTTCTACGGTATCGCGGCTTGCGTGACCAAGATTGTAAATTGCATCTATTCGAGCGCGTATACCATTTTGCCCGTATCCGTAGTACTCGAAGGGGAATACGGTATTTCCGACGTTGCGCTTTCCACGCTTTGCGCGATCAGCAACGAGGGTATCGTCACCACGCTCACGCCTAAACTTTCGGCGGACGAGCTTGAAAAAATGAAACACAGCGCAGAAGTGCTCAAGGGCGTTATCGCGCAAATTGATATTTAATCGGAGAGGTTATCATGGAATACCGTATTGAAAAAGACACAATGGGGGAAATGCAAGTCCCTGCAGACAGATACTGGGCGGCGCAAACGCAGAGAAGTTTCCAAAACTTCCGTATCGGCGACGAAGTTATGCCCCGTGAAATCACGCACGCGTTCGGCATTTTGAAAAAGGCGGCGGCGCTTGCAAACTGCAAACTTGGCAAGCTCCCCGAAGAGAAAAAAGATGCGATTTGCTCGGCTTGCGACGAGGTAATTTCCGGTTCACTCAACGGACACTTCCCTCTTGTCGTATGGCAAACGGGCAGTGGCACGCAGTCGAATATGAACGCAAACGAAGTTATTGCAAACCGCGGTAATGAAATCGCAGGCAAGAAACTTCTTCATCCCAACGACGATATCAATAAGAGCCAAAGCTCCAACGATACCTTCCCTACGGCAATGCACATTGCGGCGGTCATTGCGATCGAGGACAAGCTTTTCCCTGCAATGGATAAGCTGATCGCAACCCTCAAACGTTTAGAGGCGGAAAACGAGGGGATCGTAAAGAGCGGCAGAACGCACTTGCAAGATGCAGTTCCCATCGCATTCTCTCAAGAAATCAGCGGTTGGACGAATATGATCGAAAAAGCAAAGGCGCAGCTTACCCTTGCTTTGCCTGGGCTTAAAGAGCTTGCACTCGGCGGTACGGCGGTAGGTACGGGCTTGAACGCACCCAAGGGCTTTGCGGAAGAAGTGGCGGCGCAAGTATCCGCACTTACGGGCAAAACCTTCGTCACGGCGGAAAACAAATACCACGCGCTTACTTCCAAAGACGAGCTTGTGTTCGCGCACGGCGCGCTCAAAGCGCTCGCTTGCAACCTCATGAAGATTGCAAACGACGTTCGTTGGCTTGCAAGCGGTCCCAGAGACGGGCTTGGGGAAATTTTCATTCCCGAAAACGAACCCGGCTCTTCGATTATGCCGGGCAAGGTAAATCCTACGCAATGCGAATCCATGACCATGGTAGCCGTACAAGTTATGGCGAACGACGTAGCGGTAGGCGTAGGCGCTTCGCAGGGCAACTTTGAACTCAACGTGTTCATGCCTGTGATCATTTACAACTTCTTGCAGTCGGTACGCTTGCTTGCGGACGGTATTACGTCGTTTGAAAGCAACTGCGTGACGGGTATCAAGGCAAATAAGGAAAAAATGCACCACAACCTTTACAATTCCTTAATGTTGGTGACGGCGCTCAATCCTTATATCGGCTACGAAAACGCGGCAAAGACGGCTAAGAAGGCTTATAAAGAAAACATTTCCTTGAAAGAGGCTTGCGTAGCGCTCGGTTTCCTTACGGCGGAAAAGTTCGACGAAGTATTCCGTCCCGAGGAAATGGCTTACCCTCAAAAATAAAGACAAAAGGTAGCGTATAGATATGAAAATCAGTTATTATCCCGGCTGTACGCTCAGAACCAAGGCAAAGGAGCTGGACGTGACTGCCAGACTTTGCGCCAAGGCTTTGGGTGTGGAAATGGAGGAGATTGAAAATTGGCAATGTTGCGGTGCGGTGTATCCCATGGGTACGGACGAAATTGCAACCAAGCTCTCCGCCGTGCGCGCGTTGGATTACGCAAAACACCACGGTGGCAAACTCTTGACCCTCTGTTCCGCTTGCCATAACGTGATCAAGCGCACGAATGAAGATATGAAGTCCAACGACGATATCAATTTCCGTGCGAACAACTATCTCAAGCTTGAAGAGAGATATAACGGGGAAACGGAAGTGCTCCATTACCTCGAAATGCTCAAAAACGTAGTGGGCTTTGAGAATATCAAGAAAGCGGTGGTAAATCCTATCAATCGAAAAATCGGCGCGTATTACGGCTGTTTGCTTTTGCGTCCCAGCGGCGTGATGGCGTTCGACAATCCCGAAAACCCGACGATTATCGAGGATTTCATTAAGGCAATCGGCGGTACGCCCGTTGTATATCCCTTCCGCAACGAATGCTGCGGCGCGTACGTCGCTTTAAAGAACAGCGAATTGCCTAAGCAAAAGAGCGCGAAAGTGCTTGCAAGCGCCAAGGAAAAGGGCGCGGAAGAAGTGATTACGGCTTGCCCGCTTTGCCTTTATAACTTGCAGGTAAACGGCGGCGATATCCTGCCCGTGAAATACTTCACCGAACTTCTCGCGGAAGCGTTGGGGGTACAGGCATGACGAAAGAAGAACGTATTGAAAATCTCAACCGCTTAAGCGGTACGGACGTAAGGAAGTGTATGAAGTGCGGTAAGTGCTCGGGTCGCTGTCCTGCGTTCAAGGATATGGATATCAAACCTCACCAGTTCGTTTCCATGCTTTGCCAAGGCAAGATTGACGAGCTTTTAGAGTGTAAAGCCATTTGGAACTGCCTTTCGTGCATGGCTTGCGTAGAGCGTTGTCCCCGCGGGGTAGCGCCTGCGGCGGTCGTCGAGGCGGTTCGTGACACGGTGGTAAGAATGCAAGGCAAAAACGGCATCAAGGCGGAAGAAATTCCACCGATCGTAGACGAGCTTATTCCCCAGCAGTTGCTGGTCAGCGCGTACAGAAAGTATAACAAGTAAATCTAAAGAAAGAGAGTGAATATTATGCAAAGAATAGGTGTTTTTATTTGTTGGTGCGGCAGTAATATCGCGGCGACGGTAGACGTTGTAAAGGTTGCGGAAACCATTAAAAACGAGCCGGGCGTTGTATTTGCCGCAAACTATCAGTATATGTGCTCCGAAAACGGACAACAGCTTATCAAGCAAGCGATTAAGGAACACAACCTTACGGGTATTGTAGTCGGCGCATGCTCGCCCAGAATGCACGAGGCGACCTTCCGTAAAGCGGCGGAAGAGGCTGGTATGAACCCTTACATGGTCGAAATCGCAAACATCCGCGAACATTGTTCTTGGATTCATAAAGATATGGAAGAGACAACCGAAAAAGCGGTCGTCCTTGTCCGTACGGCAATTGCAAAAGTAAAGCTTAACGCGCCTTTGATGGCAGGGGAAAGCCCCGTTATTAAACGTGCGCTCGTTATCGGCGGCGGTATCGCAGGTATTCAAGCCGCGCTCGATATTGCAGACGCAGGCTTTGAAGTCGATATCGTAGAAAAGAACGCTACGATCGGCGGCCGTATGGCACAGCTGGATAAGACCTTCCCCACGCTGGACTGCTCGGCTTGTATTTTGACGCCGAAAATGGTAGACTGCGCACAGCACGAGAAAATCGATATCCTTTCCTATTCCGAAGTGGAAGAGGTTAAGGGTTTCGTAGGTAATTTCAACGTAAAAATTCGCCGCAAGGCAAGATACGTAGACGAAAGCAAATGTACGGGCTGTAAGATTTGTATGGAAAAATGCCCTGCAAAGAAAGGCGCAAACGAGTTTAATATGGGTCTTGACAACCGTCCTGCTATCCACATTCCTTTTGCGCAGGCAATTCCTAACGTTGCCGTTATCGATCCCGAACAGTGTATTAAGCTTAAAACGGGTAAGTGCGGTATCTGCCAAAAATTCTGCGGCGTAGGCGCTATCGACTACGAACAAAAGGATACCTTCGTTGAACGCCAGTACGGCGCAATCGTGGTTGCGACCGGCTTCAAGCCCATCGCGCTCGATAACTTCAACGAATACGGCTATGCGGACAACAAAGACGTTATCACCTCTTTGGAACTTGAAAGATTGATGAACGCGGCAGGTCCTACCGGCGGCGTATTGCTTCGTCCCTCGGACAAACAGCATCCCAAGGTAATCACCTTTATTCAATGCGTAGGCTCCCGTGATTCCAGCGGCTGCGGTAAACCTTACTGCTCCAAGATCTGCTGTATGTATACGGCAAAGCACGCAATGCTTATCCGCGAAAAATATCCCGATACCGAAGTACACGTATTCTATATCGACGTTCGTACCCCCGGTAAGAACTACGACGAATTCCACCGCCGCGCGGTAGAACAGTACGGCGTAGACTATATCAAGGGTATGGTCGGGAAAGTATACAATGAAAACGGTAAGCTCATGGTGCAGGGTTCTAACTTGATCGATAACGAACAAATCACCATTGAATCCGACCTCGTCGTTTTGGCAACGGCAATCGAACCGGAACCTTCGGTTAGAAAGATTGCAACCTTGCTTACGGCAAGTATCGATACGAACAACTTCCTTACCGAATCCCACGCAAAACTTCGTCCCGTAGAAAGCCCTACGGCAGGCGTATATCTTGCAGGCGTATGCCAAGGTCCTAAGGATATTCCCGAAACCGTTTCGCAGGCGTCCGCTTGCGCAGCGAAGGTAATCGGCTTGCTGGTAAAAGACAAGCTCAAAACCAACCCTTGCGTGGCGCAACCCGATGAAAATATGTGCAACGGCTGCGGTCAATGCGCAAACGTTTGCCCTTACGGCGCAATCACCTATGTAGATAAAGAATTCCGTCTTGGCGGCGGTAAAACGGAAATCCGCAGAGTGGCTACCGTTAACCCTGCAGTATGTCAAGGCTGCGGTGCTTGTACGGTCACCTGCCCTTCGGGCGCAATGGATCTGAAAGGATTTAGCTCCAAACAAATCATGTCGGAGGTAGAAGCGATATGCAAGATGTAAAAACGGAAAAGAAAGAATTTACCCCCAACATCGTGGCTTTTTGTTGCAACTGGTGTTCGTATGCAGGCGCGGACCTTGCAGGTTCCAGCCGTTTGAGCTATCCTGCAAACGTTAAGATTATCCGCGTACCTTGTTCCTGCCGCGTGAACCCCATGTTCGTGTTAAAGGCGTTTCAGCAGGGTGCGGACGGCGTAATCCTTTGCGGTTGCCACCCCGGCGATTGCCATTACGTGACGGGCAACTATTATACGAGAAGAAGAATGGCGCTTTTGTATAGTTTCTTGAACTATATGGGCATTGAAAAAGCGCGTACCCGTTTGGAATGGGTATCCGCAGCAGAAGGCCAGCGTTTCTCCGCCGTTATGAACGATTTTGTTAAAACGGTCACCGAGCTTGGCGAAAACAAACGCCTCACCGACCTTCGTGTAAAGGAGGGCGAATAATATGAAAGACGTTGAATTGAAAGTGGTAGAGCGCGCAAAAGCGCTCCTTGCAAGCGGCGAAGTCGCTCGCGTAGTCGGCTGGAAGAAAGGGGATTTTTGTTTCGATCCCTCTCCCGCAGTTTTTGAAAGCGTAGAAGAACTTGACGGCTTGGTTTACAACTGGTTCTGCGGCGCAAACCTTTCCAAATATCTTATTGAAATTAGTAAAAAGGAAGGCAAAACGGCAGTATTCTTAAAGCCCTGCGACACGTACAGCTTTAATCAGTTGATTAAGGAACACCGCATTAATCGTGAAAAGGTATACGCAATCGCGGTAGAATGTTTGGGCAAGCTTGACGTAGAAAAAATCAAAGCGAAGGGCGTTTCCATGATCGAAGACGTAGAAGTCGTAGAGAAAGAAGTGAAGGTAGCCACCGCTTACGGCACGGAAACCTTGCATAAGCCCGAAGTGCTTTTGACGAAGTGCGAAACCTGTCAAAAGACCCACCAAGTCAAGGACGAGGAGATTATTCTCCACGAACGCCCTGCACGCGACGTAGATCGTTTTGCAGAGGTTGCAAAGCTTGAGGCAATGACGGAAGACGAACGTTTTGCATTCTGGAAAGAACAGCTTTCCAAGTGTATTCGTTGCAACGCATGCCGCAACGTATGCCCTGCATGCTCCTGCGTAAAGTGCGTATTCGATAATCCTGCATCGGGAATTTCCGCGAAGGCGAACGACGCGGAGTTTGAAGAACAGCTCTTCCATATCATTCGCGCGTTCCACGTAGCAGGCAGATGTACGGACTGCGGCGAATGTTCGAGAGTTTGTCCTCAAAACATTCCCTTGCACCTTTTGAACAGAAAGTTCATTAAAGATATCGACGGTTTCTATGGCGAATACCAAGCAGGCGAAGAGGCGGAAGGCAAAACGCCGCTTACTTCCTTCACCGAAGGGGACGTAGAACCTAACGACGCTGTTGACGGGGAGGCTAAATAATGTTAAAGATTGCAAAAGAAAGATTAAACGAACTTTACGCGGCGATTTCTAACGCAATGGAGCTCGTTCTTCCCGTGAAGAAAGCAGGGGAAGTCAACTTCGCAATGTGGGCGGAAGGCAAGGAAGTTTCTTTGGAAACCTTGAAGACGGTTAAATCCCCTAAGGACACCTTCTTTCCTCAAAGCGAAAACATGATGAAGTTCAAAACGGACGGCAAGAATATCGAAATCCTCGATATTCGCGCAGAAAAAGCGCCCACGGTGCTTTTCGGCGTAAGACCTTGCGATTATAAAGCAATCGAGGTTTTGGATAAAGTTTTCCTTGCCGATCCCGTAGACACCTATTACCAAAACAGAAGAGAGGCGACTACGATCATCACCTTGGCGTGTGCTAAGCCCGAAGAAAGCTGTTTTTGTAAAGTGTTCGGTATTGATGCGGCGGCGCCTGCAGGCGACGTTGCAACGTGGTTGGACGGCGATAACCTCTACTGGCAGGCAAACACCGAAAAGGGCGAGGCTTTGACCGCGCTCGTGAAGGAATTGTTTGCAGAAGGCGGCGAGGCGGAAGTATCCGCACAGCAGGAAAAAACGAGAGCAATCGTAGAAAAATTGCCTTTCGCAACCCTTGATCTGTCGAGATTAAGCCCGAAAACCTCAACGATTTATTCAATGACCCTGCTTGGGAGGAAATGAGCGAGGCTTGCCTTGGCTGCGGTACGTGTACCTTCGTTTGCCCCACTTGTCAATGTTTCGACATTCGCGATTTCAAAACGCGCGAAGGGGTCGTTCGTTATCGTTGCTGGGATTCCTGCATGTATTCCGACTTCACGCTCATGGCGCACGGCAACAGCCGTACCACCCAAATGCAGAGATTCCGTCAAAGATTTATGAACAAGCTCGTGTATTATCCTTCCCAAAACGACGGCTTGTACTCCTGCGTGGGTTGCGGACGTTGCGTAAACAAGTGCCCTCAAAAATTGAATATTGTAAAAGTTATCAAAACGTTGGGAGGTAAAACTAATGATTAATGAAACCCTCATTCCCAAGGTTGGCGTGATTACGGATATCCGTAAAGATACGCCCGACGTTAAAACCTTCCGCGTAGTCGGTACGGACGGCAAAAAGCTTTTTAAGCATATGCCCGGTCAATGCGCGATGGTTTCTATCCCCGGCGTAGGGGAATGTATGTTCTCCATCACTTCCTCGCCTACGAACGAGGAATACATGGAATTCTCCATTAAAAAATGCGGCTGCGTGACCGAAGTGCTCCACGCACTCGAAGTAGGCGCGCAGGTGACCGTTCGCGGCCCTTACGGCAGAAACTTCCCCGTAGAAGAGGATTTCAAGGGCAAGGATTTGCTCTTTATCGCAGGCGGTATCGGTCTTGCACCTTTGCGCAGCGTAATCAACTACGTACGCCACTATCGCAATAACTACGGTAAAGTGGTTATTGTATACGGCGCAAGAAGTAAGGACGACCTCGTAGATATCGAAGAAATCCAAACGGAATGGATGAACGAACCCAACACCGAAGTATATTTGACCATCGACCGCCCTCAAGAGGGCTGGGATGGACACGTTGGATTCGTACCTGCCTACGTCAAAGAGCTTGGGCTTGACCCCAACATGACGGCGGTGCTTTGCGGTCCTCCCATCATGATCAAGTTCACCCTTGCAGGGCTTTTGGAACTCGGTTTTGATAAAGCGAACGTATTTACGACTTTGGAACTTCGTATGAAGTGCGGCGTAGGCAAGTGCGGCAGATGCAACGTAGGCGACAAGTTCGTTTGCAAAGACGGCCCCGTATTCCGCATGACGGAGTTAGACGAACTCCCCAACGAGTATTAAGGAGAGAGAATTATGGAAAAAATGGTAAACGTATATCTTTTCGGTAAACGCTATCAAGTTCCGGAAAGCTTGACGATTATGAAGGCAATGGAATACGCTGGCTACCAGCTCGTTCGCGGCTGCGGCTGCAGAAACGGTTTCTGCGGCGCTTGCGCAACCATTTACCGTATCCACGGACAGCAGGAATTAAAGAGCTGTCTTGCTTGCCAACAGCAGGTAGAAGAGGGCATGTACGTAGCGACGCTGCCTTTCTTCCCCCTTGTAAAGCAGGTTTACGATATCAATAAGATAAAGCCCACCGAGCAAATAATGATGCAGCTTTATCCTGAAATTTACGCGTGCGTTGGCTGTAACGCCTGCACCAAGGCATGCACGCAGGGGCTA